>PLEX01000143.1:4123-71687 GCA_003136575.1 Bryobacterales bacterium
GAACGGCGAGTTGCGCATCGGCGCGAACGCCACGCATTACGACGTGCAGAGTTCACCGCTCGTGATGGGCAAATGTCCGCTGCTCTCGGAAACCGCGGCGGCCATCGGAGACATTCAGGTTCGCAATCGCGGCACCCTCGGCNNCCGCCTTGCAGGCGCTTGAAGCGAAAATCGTTCTGACCTGCGCCACCTCCACGCGCACCGTCTCGACGAGCGACTTCTTCATAGACACGTTCACGACCGCACTCGAACCCGGCGAACTGGTGACGGAAGTAATCCTTCCCGTGGAAGCCGGCTTAACCGGCACCAGCTACCAGAAATTCTTGCAACCGGCCAGTGGCTTTGCCATCGTCGGCGTTGCCGCGCGAATTCGCAGAGAAGGCGGCGGCATCACGCTTGCTCGGATCGGCGTCACGGGCGTCAGCGGGAATTCCTATCGCGCAGTCAAAGTGGAAGCTGCGCTTTTGGGCAAGTCCGGCACGGATGCCGAGATAGCGGCTGCGGCNNTGGCGTCGAAGCTGCCGCCGACCTTCATGCCTCGGCTGTATATCGCATGCATCTGGCGGCAAATTATGCGCGGCGGGCCATTCGCGCGGCGCTTTCGAGATCCGTGTAATGAAGATCTCAGGGGCAGCGCAGGTGCCTTTCACTCCGGAGCGGACGTACGAACTGATGCAGGATCCGGCCGTGCTGTCGCGCGCAATCCCCGGCTGCGAAAGCCTGGAACTCATCGGCGATGGCGAGTATCGCATGAAGATGAAGATGATTCTCGCCAGCTTTTCCGGCGCGTTTGATGGTAAGGTACGGCTGATCGACCCGGTCCCGCCGACCAGCTTTCGGATGGTTGTGGAAGGCTCCGGCAAGATCGGCTTCATGAAGGGCGATGGGGCGCTGACGCTCACCGCGAAAGACGGCGGGACGGAGGTGGCGTACGATGGCGATGCGCAGGTGGGTGGCACAATGGCGGCGGTAGGGCAAAGGCTGATCGACACGACCGCGCGAATGCTCATTAAGCGGTTTTTCGAGAAGCTCTCCGCGGAGGCATAGCATTGCGCTGTGGGGCAGGCGGTTCCGCCTGCCGTCTTAGTCGTCAAGCTCAATCAGGAATTCTGAAAATGCCATTCCCCGGCGTCGACTATATCCTCTTCGATTCGCTGCTCTCTGCTCAGGAGCTTCTTGTGCGCCAGACCGCGCGCCGCTTTGTGGACGAGCGCGTGTTGCCCGTCATCCGCGACTGTTATCGCGACGCCGTCTTCCCCACGCACCTGATCGCCGAGCTCGCTGAACTCGGATTCCTGGGCGCCAATCTCGGCCCGGAATCGGAGCGCTATGGCTGCCCGGCCATGAACAATGTCGAGTATGGCCTGGTGATGCAGGAGCTTGAACGAGGCGATTCGGGGCTGCGCAGTTTCGCATCGGTTCAGGGCTCGCTTGTGATGTACCCGATTCTGAATTTTGGCTCCCACGAGCAGAAATCGCGGTGGCTTCCGTTGCTGCAATCGGGCAAGGCGACGGGCTGCTTCGGCTTGACGGAACCCGACTTCGGCTCGAACCCCGCGGGCATGAAGACCCGCGCCGTGCGGGACGGTTCCGGTTGGGTCCTGAACGGAGAGAAGACCTGGATCACCAACGGCTCCGCCGCCGATATTGCGGTCGTTTGGGCGCGGACCGAAGAAGGCATACAGGGCTTTCTGGTGGAGCGCGATACCCCCGGCTTTACCGCAACCAACATTCACGATAAGTGGTCGATGCGCGCATCGGTCACGTCCAGTTTGTCGATGATCGATTGCCCGCTGCCGGAGACGGCGGCGCTGCCGGGTGCAAGGGGGTTGAAGGCGGCGCTCGCGTGCCTGACCCAGGCGCGTTTCGGAATCGGCTGGGGCGTGATTGGCGCGGCGATGGACTGCTACGAAACTGCGCGCTCTTACACGATAACCAGAACGCAGTTCGATGGCAAGCCGATCGCCAGCCATCAACTTGTGCAGGAGAAGCTGGCGTGGATGATTACCGAAATCACCAAGGCGCAGTTGCTCGCGCTGCACTGCGGCAGGCTGAAGGACCAGGGCCGTCTCGATGCCGCTCACGTCTCGATGTTGAAGCGCAACAACGTGACGATAGCGATTGAGTGCGCCCGGCTGAGCCGCGATCTGCTCGGAGCGAACGGCATCACGGGAGAGTATCCCGTGATGCGCCATCTGTGCAATCTCGAGACCGTGCGGACGTATGAGGGAACGGACCACATCCACGCGCTCGTGATTGGCGAGCGCGTGACCGGAATCCCGGCTTACCGGTAGGTAGGAAGCGGACGGGCCACGACACGACCACCCGGTCGGACCAGCGCAGCCATACACCCCTTGAGCTATCATGTCTCTGGCGCCTTCAGAGCGCCGCCGTGTCCGCGGAAAGGACTGCGTCCCTCTGAAATGCGTTGCTTCACTGAATCGCATCATCGAACTCTTTTCTGCCCGAGCTAGCGGACACCGGGCGCAAACAGAAAGGAGCTCCACATGAGTCGCACTCTGCCAACCCACCGGATGAGCCACCATCCGGATCTCGACCAACTCAAACGGCAGGCTAAGGAACTTCTCAAGGCATTCCTCGCAGGCGATTCCGATGCCTCGGCCGAAGTGAAGGCGCACTATGATCGCGTTGACCCCGCCGCTTTCTCTTTGCATGACGCGCAACTGGTTATTGCCCGGAGCTATGGATTCGAAAGCTGGCCGAGGCTCAAGGCCTATGTCGATGGCGTCACCGTGGCGCGCCTTGCCGAGGCCGTCCGCGCCCGCAACATCGCCGAAGCTCGCCGGATGTTGCAATCCCGCCCCGAGCTGGCTAATATGGCGATGTCGTACGGCGACGAGCACCGTCCCATTCACTTTGCAGTCATGAACCGCTCGCCAGAGATGGTGCGGCTCCTGATGCAGCACGGCGCCAGCGCCCGGGAAGGCATCGATCCACACCGCCCCGCCACGACCGCGTGGATGCTCGCCAAAGACCGGGGCTACGACGAGATTGTTGCGATCATCGAAGACGAAGAACTTCGCCAGGAGTCGCCGGACCGGGAACAGCAGCAACCGGAAGAAGTCCGGGGCGATGAAGAGTTCCGCGACGCCGTCGCACAAAGCAATGTCGAATGGCTCCGTTCCCGTCACGCCGCAGGCACTTTGACCAACCCCATCCGCTGGCGCGAGGGCGGCCTCCTCACGGTCGCAGTCGAACACAACCGCCCGGACATTCTCACGCTGCTGCTCGATTACGGCTTCGACCCCAACGAGCGCGTTTCCCTGGGACAAGGCGATTGGGTCGCCTACTCGCAAGGTTATCCGCTCTGGACCTGCGCTGCGCTGGGCAGGCGCGAACTTGCCGAAATGTTGATCGCTCACGGCGCGGATCCCAATGTCCATGTCGATTCCAGCGGCTCTTCCGTCTACAGCGCCTACAGTCACAAACAGTGGGAAATGGTCGATCTTCTGCTGCGGCACGGCGGTGAGGTCACGGCGGATACTGCCGCCATCTACAGGCAGACACATCTGATCCGCGAGATGCTCGCCGGCGGCAAGGCCGATTCCGCGGAAGTCCTGCGCTTCGGCGCCAGCGGAGGCGCTCCCGAAATTGTCGAAATGGCTTTGGAAAAGATAGACTGGCCACGCGACGATACGCGCTGGTTCCGCATCCTCACCGAGCCTCTTTATTTCTGGCATCACATCCCGTGGCTGTACGCCGGAAACAAAGATTTCGATCGCGCAACCTATCTGACCTGTTTCCGGCTGATTCTCCGGCGATGCGAGCCGAATGTCAAGGGAGGCTTCGGCCGCACCGCGCTTCATGAGGTCGCTGCCATGCGCGACCACATTACCGAAGAAGAGACCGCCTCTTTTGCAAAAGAGCTCCTGAATGCCGGAGCCGGGGTCGGCGGCCGTGACGACATCTTGAAAAGCACCGCCCTGGGATAGGCCTGCCGCTGGGGCCGGGTGAAAGTCGCGCGGCTCATGCTGGAACAGGGCGCCGACCCGGTGGAAGCGGATGCTGAACCCTGGGCTCGGCCGCGAGCCTGGGCGGAGAAACGGGGCCACGCGGCAATCATCGAGCTCCTGCGAGAGTACGGCGGCTGATCTACTGGAACAATTGCGGCGTAAATTCCACCAGGTAATCCCGCCAGTTGAGCCATGTGTGCGCGCCCGCGCTGTCGCGGAAGCTGGCGTTGAAACCGTGTTTGTTCAACAGGTCGACGGTAGCCCGGCTCGTAGTAATGAGTCCGTCGTCCCTGCCCGTGCTGAACCAGACGAGCTTCAGGCCTCTTTTCCAGGCCGCGTTATCCAGTTCGGCCATGTGCTGCGTTTCCCACGGCGTCGGCCCTGTGGCCGCGGGAGCTGGCGGCGCGGGTGCGGCCACTGCCGGACCGGTTGCCGCGCCCGGTCCGCGTCCACCACGTCCGCCGCCGAACGATCCAATCAGGCCCGAGCTGAAAACGCCAATATAGGAAAACTTATCCAGGTGCGGAATCGCGATGTTGAGCGTCTGACTGCCACCCATCGAAAGCCCGGCAATCGCCCGGTGGGCGCGGTCCGTGATGATCCGGTAGTGGGTCTCCGCGTAAGGCATGATGTCCGTCATGAAATCCTGGGTGAATTCGTCGGGAGGAGGCGCAACGCCGGGAGTCGCGGCAGCCGCCGCGCCACGCCCGCCGCCACCGCCGCCCGTCGTGTTCTGCGTGTGCCCTGCGGGCATGATGACGACCATCGGCTTCACCTTCTTCTGCGCGATCAGGTTATCGAGGATGAAACCGGCACGGCCCACCGACGTCCAGCAATCGTCGTTGTCGCCCGCGCCATGCAGCAGATAGAAGACCGGAAATTTATCTTTGCCATTCTCATAGCCCGGCGGCGTGTAGACGTGCATGCGCCGGAATTTCTTCAGCGTCGTCGAGTAGTACGTAACCGAGGCGACCGCGCCATGCGGCACGTCCTTCGTATCGAAATAATCCGAACCCGGCACCACAACCAGGCTCGATACGTTCGAGAGCGACTCGCTGACCGCCGCGTTGCGAGGATCGACCACGGTCACGCCGTCGACGTTGAAGCTGTAACGATATGCGCCGGCGTCCAGCGGCCCGACAGTCACTTCCCACACGCCGTTGGCTGCCTTCGTCATCGTGCCGCTCTGGCCGATGCCTGGAATGTCTCCGCCCGTGACGCGGACGCTTTGCGCCTGCGGATCGTTGATGCGGAATGTCACGTGCCTGTCCGCTGAAACTTCGGGCGACACGACGGGCGGAGCCTGCGGCCCTCTGCCACCGCGGCCGCTGCCGCCTCCGGCAGGAGGTTGGGCGAACGCCGGCGCAATACTCAGAGCTATCGTCGCAATTGCGGCCACGTGGCCGATTAAACTTCTCTTCAACATGGTTTGAACTCCTGAATCACTTTTCGCCATTCAGTATATTACCGGCAATTGCCGGGCCGTTACCCGGCAAGCTGTTGACGAATGGAAAGCAACTCCCGCCGGCGCGCCGCAGTCGTCTTCGGGTATGCCAGCCGAAGATCGCGGAATGTGTTCAGCACGATCCGCGACACAATCAGACGCGCATTTGCCTTGTCGTCGGCCGGCACCACATACCACGGCGCGATGCGGGTGCTTGTGGCCGAGAGGCAGGCTTCGTATGCCTGCGTGTACTCCGCCCAGTACTTTCTTTCTTCAACATCCGCCTGACTGAACTTCCAGTTCTTTTGCGGGTCGTCGATGCGCTTGAGAAACCTCTTGCGCTGCTCTTCCTTTGAGAGATGCAGAAAAAACTTCACAATTTTCGTGCCGCTGCGGTGCAGGTGCTTCTCGAGATTCACAATGGATTCAAATCTGTGGCTCCAGATCGTATCCCGATCGATCAGCGCCGCGGGAATACGTTGCGCCTTCAGAATTGCCGGGTGCACGCGAACGATCAGCACTTCCTCGTAGTAAGAACGGTTGAAGATGCCGATGTGGCCCCTTTCCGGCAGCCGGCGCGCCGGGTTCCATAGAAAGTCGTGATCCAGATCCTCCGCGCTGGGATGCTTGAAACTGACCACTTGGCAGCCCTGAGGATTAATTCCGGACATCACGTGTTTGATCATGCTGTCCTTCCCGGCCGCGTCCATTGCCTGGAAAATGAGCAGCAGCGACCAGGTATCGGATGCGTATAACAGGCTTTGTTGTTCGCTCAGTTGCCGGACATGGTCGGCAAGGGCCGTCTGGTATTCCTCCTGGGAGTGGTAAACCGGTTTGACCACGGTTGGCCAACTGTCCAGATGAACTTGCTTGCCCGGCTTGACCTTGAAATCGTCGGGATCGATCTTCTTCATGGCAACCCTGTAACAAATATGACATTGACCGGGTGGCCTGTGTACTGCGTTGGCACTCCGGGTGCTGCGTCGTTAGCGAGGTCAGGTCCCATGAACGATTCGAATCAAAAAGTCGTCGAAATGCACAAGATCGCCGCGCATGCGCATCTGGCGGCCGCCGATCAACACGGTAAGGGCGAGCATCTGAGCGGCCACGAACTCTCAAAGATCGCGCTGGAACACGCGACCAAAGCGTTCGAGTTAGCGCAGGCGGCCCACCGGGAATCGGAGAAACACATTCCGAGGTAGTGTGGCTACTGTTTTCGTGAGACGAATTTCAGCACTTCGTCGGCCAGCGTCGGCACGGAAATGACGAAGTTGCCGCCGTAGATCGTGTCTTTGCCCGTGAAGTCGAAGGTGACGCAACCGGCTTCTTCGGCAATGATCTTGAGCGGAGCCAGGTCCCATGGCGCAGCCTGCGCTTCAATCCACACATCGGCGCGGCCCGACGCGACCAGCATTGCGTCCAGACACCCGCCCGTGCTGCGAACCGTCCAGAATTCCGAAATCCAGTCGAGGAAATCGGCTTTGAAAGGATAGCGGTGCATGAAGCCGATGCCGTTGCAGCAAAGCAACGCCTGGCTCTTCTTCGCGACCTTCGAGGATTGCATGCGCTTGCCGTCCCACCATGCGCCTTCCCCTTTTGCGCCTGAAAACATCTCGCCCGTCGCGGGGAAGTACTCGTGGCCAGCCACAATTCTGCCGCCTTCTTCAAGGCCGATCAGCATCGTCCAGGCGCGGGTGCCCCGGATAAAATCGCGCGTTCCGTCGATGGGATCGATGATCCAGCGGCGGCCATTCTTCGATTCGCGCGTGGCGCCCTCTTCGCCGAGCAGCCCATCCTCGGGGAAGGCAGCGGAGAGGGCATCCACGATGAGCTTTTCGCAGGCCTTATCGGCTACGGTGACCGGCGATTCGTCGGACTTTATTTCAATACCCAGTGTTCCTTCGCGGATTTTCAGGGCGAGGATGCCGGCTTCGCGCGCTATGTCCGCGCCAATACTAAGTTCTTTCTCGTATGCCATCTTGGATTTCGATTTGACGCGTATGACTGACTCGGGCGTGCGCCGGTCTCATGTCCGCTATTACCAGACTACAAAGCCGTGTTGCGCGGCCCGGCTTTGGAATCGATCGCGGCGAATACGGACGAGCACAGGCTAAAATAGTCTCGATGGAAAACTTCCGCGATTTCCAACTGGGCCCGGACCCGTTTGGCCACACATGGCACGCGCTTTTTAAGTATCTCCAGACCGGCATCTCGATTCGCCACAGCGATTCGGTCGATGTCTGCTTTGTCGTTGAAAATGAAGACGGCGGCGAGAAGGCGCATAAAGTCGTTGTCCTGTCGCACCCGGAGATACGCGAATTCGGAAAACGGACCGGCAGGGTGATCACGGACACGTGGTGCTCCCGCATGGCGGCCTGCAAACTGCGCCAGACGATCGTGAACGGCGAGGACATGGATAAGGAGTACCTGATTGTCACACCGCGTGAGATCGAGGAATACGACGCCGCGATCCGCAAATGGGAAGCGGAGTGGATACGCACGCACGCGGCGTAGGCTTGGCCTGGCCATATTTTCCAATTCGCCCCGGCCGCTTGTTCAGTTCCCCCGAACTCAACATTGCACGCCTCCTATGAGAAAAAGGAGAAGACGTCCTGCGTGGAAAAGTGGGGCTTGCTAATGTATCTTTATGCACATTTTAACGGAGAAAAAGCCGCGTAGCTTCCTGATGATTCCAATCTCCATCGCGCTCTCCGCGATGATGGCGAATCTTTCTTTCGCCCAGACTTCTTTCGGTGTCGGGCTGACCGCGTCCACTCTCGGAGCGGGAGTGCAGGCGGCGGTCTCCGTCTCGAAATACTCCAATATTCGCGGCGGGTTTAACGCTTTCAACTATACGGACAATTTCACAAAGGACGGAGTCAATTACTCGGGAACTCTGAAACTGCGTTCCGCTCAAGTGACTTACGATCAGTACTTCCCTCGCCTCGGTGGCTTCCATGTCAGCCCGGGCGCGCTGATTTACGACGACAATGCCGGTAACGCGGCGGCCAGCGTTCCAGCCGGGCAATCTTTCACCCTGGGCGGTACCACTTACTACAGCGGCAGCACGAACGCGGTCAACGGGACGGGCGCGATTACGTTTTCAAAGGCAGCGCCAATGGTTCTGTTCGGATTTGGAAATCTGCTGCCGCGAAGCAACCGGCACTTCGGTGTCAACTTTGAGGCGGGAGTCGTCTTTCAGGGATCCCCCAATGCGAAGCTGAATCTCACGGGAACGAGTTGCCTGATCAATGCGACCACGGGATGTGTCAACGCCGCGACCGATCCCGGAGTGCAATCCAACGTTCAATCTGAACAGAACAAGCTGAACAACGATCTGAGTCCCTTCAAGTACTATCCGGTCATCTCGATCGGATTCAGCTACAAATTCTGAGCCGCGACCGCGTCGGCGTCGCCTGACGCGCCGTAGCTACCGCACCTGAGGACTTTCTTATTGGCGGGGCGGGCTGCACGCGGAACCCGGCTACAACGGCACTCAGGGGCGGATCGCGCCAGACGGTCAACGATCCGAGACCTCAGTTCGTCTGATGATTTGAGGTGGAAAACCGAATTTTTGCGAAACTGACGCCTGCGATCATTTGCAGCATTTGTGCTGACGATTGCCTTACCGGCTGACGTGACTGGGCAATCGACGGCCGCATCTCCCACCTTCGACGTAGCGTCGGTGAAGCCAAACCCGACCGGCGTGAATGCCTCGTCGCCGAGCCGTTCCGGCGGAAGGATCGCGTTTGAGCACGACTCCCTGAGAGACTGCATATCCTTTGCGTTTGGCATCGCGACGGGCCGAGACTACGAATTGTCGGGACCTGGCTGGCTCGACACGGAACGGTTCGATATCGCCGCCACCTTTCCGCCGGACACATCCCGCGACATCCTTCGCCAGATGATGCAAACGCTTTTGATTGAGAGATTCCGCCTGGCGACCCACCGCGAAAACAAGACGCTGCTGGCTTACGAGTTGGTCGCCGCAAAGTACGGACCGAGGTTACAACCCGGAAGCGCCGATGCCGATGGCTCGTTCGTTTTCGGAGAAAATCATGTGACCGCGCGTTGGCGCTCCATGGCGGGACTTGCCAACCGCTTGTCCGGCCCGGTGTTCAGGCTTGGACGACCGGTGGTTGACCGGACTCAGCCCAAACTCGCGTTTCAGAATTCTAGTGGCCGAACATATGACAAAACGCCGGCCGCGAATTAATCCCTCTACAGTTCGAGCGACCCGCAAACGATGCCACCGGATGCCGGCCGGAGCGCAAAGCCCAGCCCGCCGCAGACGTCCAGTAATGGATTCCCTTCGGGGATCTCCACCGTTACCCGATCCAGCTTTTCGGCCCGCGCGATCTCGAGCAGCCGCCGCGATAGCTCGGACCCCAGTCCCCTGCCCTGGTATTCGTCCGCCGTCAGCGCGGTCAACTCGGCCTCATTCACAAGATGGGCCTTGCTGAGCCGTCCCACCGCAAGAATCTCCGGCTCATGGGCCACAGGATCCCATCGCTCCGCCACCAGCGCGATCTCACGGTCATAATCGCCGAAGCAGACGCGCACCAGCCGGTCGTGCGCAACCCGCTCATCGAGCGGCATCGCCTCCGCAAATCGCTGGTAAACCGTCCGGTCCGAAAGCTTTTCATGGAAGGCCACGATCAGATTCTCATCTTCCGGGCGAATCGGGCGGATCGTCACTTCCGCGCCATCGTCAAAATGCCAGAGCTTGACGTACTGCACCGGGTAAGGGCGTATCGCCTGCTTCGGAGGATCGAGGACATCGTTTCCGTGCAGCAGGACGCGCGCGTCCAGCGCCAGGAGCCCGTCCGCGGAAGCCATCAGCGGATTAATGTCGATCTCCTTGATCCACTTCTGCTCCATCACCAGGTAACTGAAACGCACGAGCAGCCGTTGCAACTCGGCGAGGTCGACCGGCTTGCGTCCACGCACACCGCGCAGAGCCGTGTAGATCTTCGTTCGTTCCATCAGCAGCCGCGCCAGAGTTGTATTGAGCGGCGGCAGGCCGATGGCGCGGTCCTTATAGACTTCCACCAGTTGCCCGCCGCTGCCGAACAGCAGCACCGGCCCGAACTGCGAGTCCACGCTCGATCCGAGGATGAGTTCGTACCCCTCCGCGCGAATCATCGGCTGGACAGTAACGCCGAGAAAATGCTCCGCGCCGGCCACTCGCGTCACCGACTCTTTGATACGCTGAAAGGCCCTGCGAACGGCATCCTCGTCGGCCAGATTCAGTTGTACGCCACCCACGTCCGTCTTATGCGTGATGGTCTCGGAGTGCAGCTTAAGGACTATCGGGAAGCCCATGCGCGCGGCTGCGCCGGCCGCCTGATCCGCGGTCGCCGCAATCTCAGTGCGCACCGTCGGAATCCCGTAAGCCGCCAGCAGGCTCTTCGATTCGGCCTCCGTCAGAATCGTGCGCCCCGTTGCGCGGATGCCGGCGATCGCTTCAGTGGCCTTCGCTCGCGCCGCGGCCTGATCCACGCCGTTCGGATCGTCGGATTCAAAAGCCTCCGGCGTTTCGTAAAGCGCCTTCAGGTTCGCGCTGTAGCTCCACATCAGTTGAAACACGCGCGCGGCGGAATCGGGATAGCCGTAAGCCGGGATTCCGGCCTGACTCAGGATCGAGACTCCCTGCGCAACTCCGTCGCCGCCCATCCAGCTCGCCAGCACAGGTTTGCCCGGCACCTTCGCGTAGCCCTTCAGCGCTTCCGCCACCTCTGTCGGGTCCGAAAGCCCGGTGGGCGCCAGGATCGCGAGAATTCCGTCCGTTGCGCCGTCGTTCACCGCAAGTTCCATCGCCGCGGCATACCGTTCGGCCGTGGCGTCCCCCAGAATGTCGATGGGATTCTGATGGCTCCAGTGGCGCGGCAGGATGGCATTGAGGCGCTCCATCGTATCCGGCGTCAGTTCCGCCAGTTGCCCGTCGTCGCCGAGCAACGCATCCGTCGCGATTACAGCGGGACCGCCCGCGTTGGTCACGATGGTGAGGCCCGGGCCTTTCGGACGCGGCTGCTTGTCGAGAGCCTCGGACAAATTGAAGAGTTCGGCAATCGTATTGACGCGGATGACACCGCAGCGCCGGAACGCGGCGTCGAGCACTTCATCCTGGCCTGTGAGCGCCCCGGTGTGCGAAGCCGCAACCTTGGCCGCAGCCGCCGTCCGGCCGGGCTTGATAACAATTATTGGCTTGGATAATGCGACCTCGCGCGCCGCGGACAGAAAACCGCGCGCGTCGCCGACCGATTCCATATAGATGACGATGCTGTGCGTTTGCGGGTCGTCTCCGAGATACTGGATCAGATCTCCCCATCCGACATCGAGCATCGAACCGACCGAAACGAATGCGCTGAAGCCGACCATTTCCCGCTGGCTCCAGTCGAGAATCGCTGTGCAAAGAGCGCCGCTCTGGCTAATAAAGCCGAGATGCCCCGGACGCGCCATGGACCGGGCGAATGTGGCGTTCAGTCCGTGGTGCGGACTCATGAGGCCGAGGCAGTTCGGGCCGATAATCCGCATCCCGCCCGCGCGCGCCGTAGCCAAAATCTCGTCTTCGAGCGCCGCTCCGCGTTCGCCAACCTCGCGAAATCCGGCCGAAATAATAATGGCGTGGTCGATTCCCGCCGCCACGCAATCCCGCACCACCGCCGGCACGGTTCTGGCGGGAGTAGCAATCACCGCCAAGTCGACTTTCTCCGGCACCTTGTTGATCGCCGGGTAGCATGGCAGTCCCAGGACCGTCGCCCGCTTCGGATTTATCGGGAAGATTTCACCGCCGAACGAAGTCGCCTGAAGGTTCGACACGATGGAACGGCCGACGCCCGCCAGGTCTTCTGTTGCGCCGATGATGGCGACGTTTCGCGGGCGGAAAAAAGCTTCAAGCGGCGCCCGCCGCCGTGTTTTGTGCAAGTCTCCGGTCGATTCGGAATTGTCCATGACTCAAGGCTAGCGCGGAGGTCGGCAAAATAACCCGGTCAGATGCTGAGAACCGGGCAGGGCGACTCCCGAATTATCGGATAAAGACGCGACCATAAACGGCTAAATGCGCCCTGTTCCAGTCCTCGTCCCGTCAGGATCAGGTCCGCATTTCGGCGAATCGCCTCCTGCTGGATACCTTCTTCAATGGTTGCGTCGATTACGGCGTGAGGCGCATCGATACCCAGCTTCCCCTTCATTTCGCGTATTTTGATATCCGCATCCTCGCGCATTTCCTTCTCACCGGGGCTGAAATCGAAATTGACGGTGGGCCGCACCATGTCGAGAACGTGAACTATCGAGAGCCTCGCGCCATAAGAATCGGCCATCGCGGCCGCCGCTACAAGAACAGCCTCCGCCTCGTCGCTCTCGTCCAGAGCGCACAGGATGGCCTTGTAGTGCAATCCCGGAGCGCGGCCGGCGGCGGAACCTGCCGCGGTCCACACGGCGGCGTTCACGTCGTGGAGCACCTTGGCCGTTACCGATCCCACCAGCAGCCGACGGACCGGGCCATATCCATGCGTCCCCATCATTATCAGATCGCTGCCCTGATGCTGCACGAACTTGTGGATTACGGCTCCCGCTTCACCGGATTCGGCGACTAATTCCGGGCGCTGGCCGGGAAACATTTCAGCCGCAAACGCTTCGAGTCGCTTTTTCTCATAGCTTTGAATTTGCTCCGGCAATAATGGATCGACCGGAAAATCGCCATATCCGGAATATGCGAATGGATTCGCGTGAAGCAGCGTGACCGATGCCGAAAAATGCTGCGCCATCTCCTTGACATACGGGACGACAGCTCGGCACGGATCCGAGTAATCCGCCGGAAACAATATCTTGCGAAAGGGCAACATAGGCTTGCGGCGAAGTGAGCAGTTCGAGGACCAAAGAGTTACCCGGCGGCATCGCCTGCAACCAAACACCAATGTTCGCGCAAATGACCCGGTATGTTTGCGCGATTTCACGCAAGAAACGCAACAAGCCGGTCGAGAAAAGCGCATTGAGCGGCCTTCAGCTTTATTGCGGCCTCATCGATGGAAAACCAACCGCCCCGATCCACCTCCGGCACCGTGATTTGCCGCCCCGACCGGGGTGGCCACTCCATCGAAAACACATTACTTCGGAGTTGTTCCGGATCGCAGTCTCCCTCGAAGGCCCACGCTGCAACGATTTTTCCGGAACGTTGTTTCACGTCGCCCAGTGCGATGAACTTCCTTCCCGGGGTGAAGCCTGTTTCTTCGCGGAATTCGCGTTTGGCCGCGTCCAGAGGCTTCTCATCTCCGGAGTACTCACCCTTCGGAATCGACCATGAGCCGGCATCTTTCCTGGCCGAGAACGGCCCGCCCGGATGGACGAGAAAGACCTCAATGCGCGCGCCCTTGCCGCGGTACATCAGTAATCCCGCGCTTCGTTTTGGCATTCTGAATCGGTGGAACTCCGGGTGCGTACTCAGACAGGGAGAGCCATCGGTGAACCGGACACTTCTGATAGTAATACTGGGCATTTTGTCTGTGTTTCGTGTGCCCACAGTGTCGGCGGACGCCGATTGCCAAACCGCGCTTTGTCGCCTGGTGACCGCCACTGGTCAACCCAATCCCGAGGACGACGAGCGAATCCGTAAGTTCTACGAGCCGACCGCATACGCCCCCGCATGGACCCGCGCCGGCGTGGTAACCGAGCAGGCTAAGGCGCTCATTGATGCGCTCAGTCGGGCCAACGACAAGGGATTGAACGCCGGCGATTATGACGGCTCGGACTGGGATGGCCGCCTTTCGCAGCTGGATCCGGCCAAGGCTCCATCGGAGCCGACGCTCGCGGAATTCGACCTGGCACTCACGGCGTCCGCGATGCGTTATGTTTCCGATCTGCACTTTGGCCGAGCCAATCCGGGGCTGTTTCACGCCGCATCCGGCACTGGTGAAGAGCTGACCGACCTTCCCGCATTCCTGCGCCAGAGGCTCGTGGACGCTGCCGATGTGAAGACCGCGCTCGACAGTGTGGAACCGCCGTACCCCGGCTATCGCCGGACCCGGCAGGCATTACAGCACTACATTGCACTGGCGCAACAAGGCGCGCTGCCAACATTGACTGCCACGGTGAAGCCGGTCGAACCAGGTGCGCCGTACTCCGATGCGGCGCAGCTAGGCGCAATACTGCGCAGGCTGGGCGATCTGCCGGCCGATGCGCCGGAACCCGCCAAATACGACGGGGCGCTGGTGGGTGCCGTGAAACAGTTTCAGCTCCGTCACGGCCTCGATCCCGACGGGCGGATCGGCAAGACGACGTTCGCACAGCTCAACACGCCCCTGAGTCGCCGAATCCTTCAACTTCAGCTGAGCATGGAGCGCTGGCGATGGGTTCCGCACAGTTTTCCGCGCCCGCCGATTGTGGTGAATATCCCCGAATTCAGATTGCGCGCCCTCAACGCCGCGTCGCAGACCGACCTGGAGATGAAGGTGGTGGTCGGCAGCGCGTATGGCGGCCATGAAACGCCGGTGTTCTCGGCGGATATGAAGTACGTCGTCTTTCGCCCTTATTGGGATGTGCCATTCAGCATCGCCCGGTCGGAGATTGCGCCGAAGCTCGCCAAAGACCATGCGTACCTTCAGAAGAATCGCTATGAACTGGTCGATGCGCATGAAAAGGTCGTGGACACGCCGGTGAACGACGCCGCCATCGCTCAGCTCCGCTCCGGCATATTGCGCGTGCGCCAGGTGCCCGGCCCGGAAAATGCCCTGGGGCTGGTCAAGTTTCTCTTCCCGAACGAGCATAATGTCTATCTGCATTCGACTCCCGCCACCGAGCTGTTTTCGAAAACGCGGCGCGACTTCAGCCACGGTTGCATTCGCGTGGAAAAGCCGGCAGATCTGGCTGCCTGGGTCTTACAGGACAAGCCGGAATGGACGCCCGAACACATTCAAGATGCGATGAATGGCGCCGAGACTTTGCAGGTCACGCTCGACAAGCCGATACCGGTGCTCATCGTTTACGCCACCGCCGTCGTTCTCGGAAGCGGCGAGGTACGGTTCTTCGACGACATCTACAAACAAGATGCCCGGCTGGAGCTAGCGCTGGCGAAGAGTGCGCACTCGCGGTGATAGAATCGGGATCGATAAAACGTCGGCGGGATCTTGGTCCAGGGTCTGCGCCAGTCCAGTTGGAGTCGTGATCCGAATGAAGAAGAATCTATTCCGCTATGCCGCGGTCGTTCTGCCATTGTCGGTTGTCGTGCTGAGTATTGCGCTTGCGCAGAACCCGACCACACCCACGGCCACTGCGCCCCGTGCGGCTCTGCCCCCGCTACCGGCTCCGCAGTTCATGCCGAAGCCCGGAGCAGCTACCGACGAGCCTTACGCTCCCCTCGCTCTTCTTCCTGGTGGCGTGGTGGTGACGCTTTATCCGCCCGGATCGCCCTATCTGAACATGGCGCGCATCAAAGAGCCGGAGGTGTACAACATGAGCGGCGCGGTGCCGGGGCGCGTCGGCAGCATCGTGAACATTCACAACCCTTCCATCGAATTTCATCCCGTCGATCGTACCCTCAACACCGGCGCGGTCATGATTCTCGCGGCGGGCGGCGGCCACAATACGCTCAACGTCGGTTCGGAAGCCTGCGATTTTGTTCCTTTCTTCTACAACTACGGCGTGAACACGGTCATTCTGCGCAACCGCCTGCGCCGCGACGGCTACAACCCGCAGACCGACGAAGTGTACGACGCTCAACAGGCCATTCGCCTGGTTCGCGCCCACGCAAAGGACTGGAATATCGATCCCAACAAGATCGGCATCATGGGCTTCTCGGCGGGCGCGGAGTTGTCCGCTCCGGCCGCCGTCCTGTTCGACGATTTCGATAAGAAAAACAACGACCCGGGCGATCCTCTGGCAGGCATCAGTTCGCGCCCCGATTTCGTCGGCATCATCTACCCTGGCCCGTCGCCGTTCGCGCGCGGCCGCACCGCCCCGCCGATTCCGCGCAACACGCCTCCAGCATTCATCGCAGGCGCGGCGTCCGGCGACCAGGGCCATGCCGTCTGGGCCATGGACTACTTCGGAGCGATGCTCGCGCTCAGCATCCCGAACATCGAAATTCACCTCTACGCGCAGGGCAAGCACCCCGGCGACAAGCTGGACGACGGCACCAGCATGACCGGCGGCCTGACGGATCGCAACAACATTCCGTACGGCACCTGGCAATACCGCATGATCGACTGGATGCGCGATCTCGGCTTCCTGCAAAAGCCCGGGATTGAGACCAAAGCCGCGAAGGATGTCGCCGCATATCTGGCGCAACCTCCGCGCGCCGCGGGTCGTGGAGCTTTTGGAGGCTCGGGATTCGGCGGCGGACGCGGCGGTTCCGGACGTGGCGGACGCGGCGCATTCGGCGCCTCCGGTCTTGGCGCACCCGCTGGGATACCTGCGCCTGCGGGTCCGGGCCGTTAATGACTGACGCCCGCGCATGCCCTATGCCAGAATTGGCTACGGCATGAAAATTCTGGTTCTCAACGCGGGCAGTTCGTCGCTCAAATACGCGCTTTACGAGACGTCGCCTGAGGCTGCGGCTTCCGACTCCGACCAGTTACTCGGCGAAGGGCTCATCGAACGCGTTATCAGCATGGCCGACGCCATCAAAACCGCTTTCACCGTTCTGTCGAAGGCACTGGGCGGAGAAGCGGTTGCCGGTGTCGGCCATCGCGTGGTCCACGGCGGCACTTATCCTGCGTCGATGATTATCGACGCCGCGGTCGAAAGCACCATTGAGGCGCTGTGCGAACTCGCGCCGCTGCATAATCCGCATAGTCTTGAGGCTTACCGGGCCGCACGCGCGCATCTGCCGCACGCGGTTCACGTCGCCGTCTTCGATACGGCTTTTCACCAGACTATACCCCGGCACGCTTACGCCTATGCGATGGCCAACGAGTACGTCGCCGACAAGAAGATCCGGCGCTACGGGTTTCATGGCATCTCGCACCGGTCCGTTTCGCTGCGTTTCGCGAAGATTCAGCGGAAGTCGCCGGCGGATCTGCGGCTGGTTATCTGCCACTTGGGCAACGGTTCCTCGATCTGCGCCGTGGATCGCGGCCGCTCCATCGACACGTCGATGGGATTTACGCCGCTCGAAGGCCTGGTGATGGGCACGCGCAGCGGTGACGTGGATGCAAGCGCCCTGCTCCATTTGATTCTGCACGCGGGTGCGGACCCCGCCGCGCTGCTCCATGCGCTGAACAATAAGAGCGGCCTGCTGGCGATTTCGGGAGTTTCAAACGACATGCGCGACGTGCTTACTGCCGCCGATTCCGGCAATGAACATGCGAAAGCGGCCGTCGACGCGTTCTGCTACCGTGCGAAGAAATTCATCGGCGCATATAGTGCCGCGATGAACGGCGCGGACGCTCTGGTTTTTACGGCGGGAATCGGCGAACACTCCGCGCCGATCCGCGCGGGCATTTGCGAAGGGCTCGATCGGCTCGGAATCGTTGTCGATCCTGCGCTCAACCAGGCGAAATCCACCACGGCGCGATGCATCGGCCATTCGCCGATCTCCGTCTGGGTCGTTCCCACCGAGGAACAGCTCCTGATCGCGCGTGACACGCTGGCCGCAGTAACGGCCATCTCCCGGCACAATTGATAGACTCGGAGAATGAATCGCTGGCTGCTGTTCGTCTGTACGTTCATTGGTATCGTGACGTCGCCGGCGCAACAACCCCTTCAACTCGTCTGGAGCGACGAGTTCAACGGCCCGGCCAACGCGCCGCCCGACCCCGCCAAATGGACTTACGACCTCGGCAACAACAACGGCTGGGGTAATCGCGAACTTGAAAACTACACGAAAGACCTGGCCAATGCCCACACGGATGGCAAGGGAAATCTTGTGATCCACGCGGAGCCAATCAAGTCGGAAACGCCGCCCCCGCCAGTCGCTCCCGCCTACACGTCCGCCCGCATCAAGACGCAGGGATTATTCGCCGCCGATCCGGGAGGCCGCGTGGAAGCGCGCGTCAAAATTCCCGCCGGCGCGGGTATGTGGCCGGCCTTCTGGATGCTCGGCAATAGCTTCAACAACCGCAACTGGCCGCAGTGCGGCGAGATCGACATCATGGAGAGCATAGGCAAAGAGCCTTCCATCAATCACGGAAGCCTGCACGGCCCCGGCTATTCCGGCGGCAAACCGAAAACCGCCATCTACACACTTCTGGACGGCAGGAAGTTCGCCGACGATTTTCACACCTTCGCCATCGACTGGACTCCAACCTCCGTCACATTCTATGTGGACGATATCGCCTACAATACGGTTCACGACACGGACATTCCGGCAGGCACGCAATGGGTTTTCAATCAGCCGTTCTTCCTGCTGCTGAATGTCGCGGTGGGCGGCAACTTCGCCGGTCCGGTCGGAGAGGACACGGTGTTCCCGCAGGAAATGCTCGTCGACTACGTGCGCGTCTATAAACGGCAGGTCCAACAATAGTGCAGCCACAGGACGCGCGGCTCCCCGACTTTCTCGCGGACGAAGCTTCGCTGAACGCTCTGATCGCCGGTTTTGAAAACGGCTCGTGGCCGATCGGCCAGTGGACCCACGCCGCGCACCTTGCCCTCGGCGCGTCCTATATTCTGGACGGCGAGTCGGCGCTCGAAAGGCTGCGGACGAACATACCGCGTTACAACGTCAGCCAGGGCGGAGCGAATACGGAGGACGGCGGCTATCACGAAACGCTCACCTGCTTCTGGCACGGCGTCATCCGCGATTTCATCGGCGCCCTGCCGCCCGGACTAGATCGCCTCGGCATCGTCCGCGCGGTCGTGACGGAATTCGCGCCGAAGCGCGATCTGTTCCGGGAATTCTACGATTTCGATGTCGTAAAGTCGCGCGAGGCCCGCGCGAAGTGGATTCCACCGGCGCCGCAATAACAGGCGGGGATGCCGGCCCCTATTCCGTAGCCGATCGCTTGGCAAGTTCGCCGATGATCGGGAGGACATAGGTCTCGTCGTGACTGGCTTTGATCATCATGAAAATCGAGACGAACAGCAGAAACAGCTCGAGGATATGGTCGCTGCGAACGAAGCGTCCGCCGTCCGAACCACCGAAGAGCGGACCCGCCCAGACCACAATCAGCCACGCGGCAAAGAGGTACAAACCCTGGAACGCGTGAAACCGGACGTTCGGTTCGGTCTTGAACTTCCGCGAAGCCAGCACGATGATGGAGGCAATGCCGCCGAAAGGGTTCGGAATATAGCAAATCGTGGCTGCGGCGCGGGGGGACAGACCGGCAAGGGGGTCGGGCGGAGGCCCCTGCGGTGTGCTTCCAGGCGGAACGTATCCGGGCGTCGGGCCCGCCGAAGGTGCCGACTGGCGCGCCCCGCAATTTCCGCAAAACGCCGCCGACGCGGCAACTTCACGACCGCACTGAGTGCAGAAAGGCATGACTATCTAAGATTACGTTATGCCATTGGGGTTTGTTCCGCAACAATGCTGCGGACTCCACCATCATCGCCGAGGAGAACCCGCACAACTGCTGCGCATCCGAGAAACGCGTCCTTGTGAAGCGCTGTCTGCCCGGTGGAAATCGCGCGAATCCACGTTCCATCCACTTTCGCAAGGTAACGGCGAAGGGTAAAGTTACAACTACAGGCAAAAAGCCGGTACCCGATCCCTCCTGAAGAGTGTTAGTCCGCTGGAGGACCGTAGACGTGAACAACCGAGCCGGCCCCGAATCGTCGTTACCGCGTTCAGCAGGTTCGGAAACAGCGGTCGGTAGAAGGTGATCTTGTTTCGCGCACGTGAACAACGACCATTCCAAACGACAGCGACCTGAGACTGTGCTCGTGCTCGAATCCTCGATCCGCGGTGACGAACACATCGCACTCCAACTGCTTCACCAGCACATGGTCTTTCAGGTGTTGCCAGCCGAGATCAAACAGCGTCTGGACGTCATAGCCAGTAAACGCTTCCACCAGCCGCGGATCGATCGGAGCGTCTATAACGACGCGCATGCCAGCTGATCGATTGCGACGTCGCGGCTGAACTCGAGAAACGAGAAAACGTGTTGCCTCCGGATCGCGGGGTACACGGCCAGAAAGTCATCAATGGTTTCGCCTGTCTCCAGAAAGTCGATGAGCGTCTGCACGGGCACTCGCGTATGCGCAAAGCAGGGTGTCCCGTGCATAACCTCTTTGTCGATGGTTACCACACCCGCCAACGCGCCTTTTTGCTCGACCGTCATTCCTGATTCGATCATAGGAGATCCGCCGGCGTTGGGCAAACTGGCCAATCACCCAAACAACCCCCGAGCCTTCCCCCTCCACTGCTAACATGTTGAATGTCACCCCCCGAATGCCGACAGGAATTCACGCGTGAACGGCGCGACTCTGAGTCACCTCGAAGCTCTTGAGGCCGAGAGCATTCACATCCTGCGTGAGGTCGTCGCCGAGTGCGAGAACCCGGTGATGCTCTATTCGGTCGGCAAAGACAGCGCCGCCATGCTGCACGTGGCGATGAAAGCCTTCGCTCCCTCGAAACCGCCGTTTCCGCTGCTTCACGTCGATACCACGTGGAAATTCCGGGAAATGATCGCATTTCGGGATGAATTGACGGAAAAGCTGGGCGTGAAGCTTCTGGTGCATATCAATCGGGAGGGACTCGAACAGGGGATTAATCCGTTTACTCACGGTTCCGGCGTCCACACCGACGTGATGAAGACGCAGGGTCTGAAGCAGGCGCTCGAAAAATACGGCTTCGACGCCGCTTTCGGCGGCGCGCGGCGCGACGAAGAAAAAAGCCGCGCGAAGGAGCGTATTTTTTCGTTTCGCTCCGCGCAGCATCGCTGGGATCCGAAGCGGCAGCGGCCGGAGCTTTGGCGGCTCTATAACGCCCGCAAGAATAAAGGCGAGAGCTTCCGCGTTTTCCCGATGTCGAACTGGACGGAACTCGACATCTGGCAGTACATTTATCTCGAAAACATCCCGATCGTGCCGCTGTATCTTGCGAAGGAGCGGCCTGTGGTGGAGCGCGACGGCACGCTGATCATGGTGGACGACGAGCGGATGCCGCTCGCTCCGGGCGAAAAGCCAATGATGAAGAAAGTCCGTTTCCGCACTCTGGGCTGTTACCCGCTCACGGGCGCGATCGAAAGCGAAGCCGATACGCTGTTGGCCATTATCCAGGAGATGCTGCTGACCACAACCTCCGAGCGCCAGGGCCGCGTGATCGACCACGACGCGGCCGCCTCAATGGAGAAGAAGAAGCAGGAAGGGTACTTCTGATGGCGCACAAATCGGCCCTGATCGCCGCGGACATCGAAGGCTATCTGAAGGCGCACCAGTACAAGAGCCTGCTGCGGTTCATGACGTGCGGCAGCGTGGATGACGGGAAGAGCACGCTGATCGGCCGGCTGCTGTACGAGTCCAAAATGATCTTCGAGGATCAGCTATCGGCGCTGGAGGCGGATTCGCGGAAGTTCGGCACACAGGGCGACCATCTGGATCTTGCGCTGCTGGTGGATGGCCTGGCGGCGGAGCGCGAGCAAGGCATCACCATCGACGTGGCCTACCGGTTCTTTTCGACTGAGCGGCGCAAGTTCATTGTTGCCGACACGCCGGGCCACGAGCAGTACACGCGCAATATGGCCACTGCGGCGTCGGCGGTCGATCTGGCCATTATCCTGATAGACGCGCGCAAAGGCGTGCTGACGCAGACGCGGCGGCACAGCTACATCGTCTCGCTGCTGCGTATTCCGAAAGTGATTCTGGCGGTGAACAAGATGGACGCGGTCGGATTCTCGCGGGAGACCTTCGACGCGATCGTCGCGGATTACCGGGCGTTTGCGGAACGGATTGGCCTGGCGGATGTGGTGGCGATTCCCATCTCGGCGCTGCGCGGCGATAACGTGACGGAAGGCAGCCCGAACATGCCCTGGTACAACGGTCGGGCGCTGATGGAGCAACTGGAATCGGTAGTGATAGATGGCCATCCGCGCAGCCGGCCTTTCCGCATGAGCGTGCAATGGGTGAACCGGCCGGATCAGGATTTCCGCGGATTCGCTGGGATGATCGCGAGCGGAGTCGTGAACAACGGCGATCGGATCAGGGTACTGCCTTCTGGCAAGGAGAGCCGCGTCGGGCGGGTGCTGACGCCCAACGGCGACCGCGATTCGGCCATCGCGGGGCAGTCGGTGACGCTGACGCTCGAACATGAGATCGACATCAGCCGCGGCGATCTTCTGTCGAGCGCGGAATCGCCCGCGGGGGTCGCGGATCAGTTGCAGGCAACCGTGATCTGGATGCACGAAGAGCCGATGCTGCCGGGGCGTCCGTACGGGATGAAGATCGGCGCGTCGAATGTGGTGGCGACAATCACGTCCCTGAAATACAAGGTCAACGTGAATACGCTGGAGCATGTGGCGGCGAGGAAGCTCGATCTGAACGAGATCGGCATCTGCAATATCGGCCTCGACCGTCAGATTCCGTTCGATGCATACGCGGAGAACCGCGAGACCGGGAGCTTCATCCTGATCGACCGGCTCACCAACGACACTGTGGGCGCGGGTTTGATTCAGTTTGCGCTGCGGCGCGCGGACAATATCCACTGGCAATCGGTGGATGTGAATAAGTCGGCGCGCGCGGCGATGAAGGGCCAGAAGCCGTGCGTGCTTTGGTTCACCGGCATTTCGGGCGCGGGCAAATCCACGCTTTCAAATCTTGTGGATAAGCGACTGGCAGCGGCCGGGAAGCATACCTATCTGCTCGACGGCGATAACGTCCGGCATGGATTGAATAAAGACCTCGGATTTACCGACGCCGACCGGGTGGAGAATATCCGGCGCGCCGGCGAGGTTGCGCGGCTGATGGTGGACGCGGGGCTGATCGTGCTGGTGTCTTTCATTTCGCCATTCCGCTCGGAGCGTCGCATGGCCCGCGATCTCCTCGCGAAGGGCGAATTCATCGAAGTATTCGTCGATACGCCGCTCGCGGTCGCCGAGGCGCGCGACAATAAAGGCCTGTACAAGAAGGCGCGGCGCGGAGAACTGGAGCATTTCACCGGCATCGATTCGCCTTACGAAGCGCCGGAGCACCCGGAGATACGGATCGATACGACGGCGACCACGCCGGACCAGGCGGTCGAGCTGATTTTCGCGAAACTTTCCGAGGCCGGCATTCTGAACACCGGGTAGCGGCTGTCACCTTCCGGTCTCGATTGCATCTCCGTTTGCAGGAGAACGAATTATGGAAGTGTCGGCTACGTATCTGGGAGGCGCGAAATTCGAGGTGGAAGCGCGCGGTCACAAGGCGATTTGCGATCAGCCGGTGGATAATCGGGGAACGGACGGGGGTATGTCGCCGCCGGAGTTCTTGCTTGCGTCGCTCGCTTCCTGCGCCGGTTACTACGCCGCCGAATATCTGAATGCACGCGGTTTACCCGCTGAAGATCTTAAAGTGCGCGTGACTGCGCAGAAGGTGCCGCAGCCGGCGCGTTTGTCGTCGTTTGGAATCGAAGTGACGACTGCGCCGCTCGACGATCGCCATCAGGCCGGGCTGTTCCGCGCGATTAAAGCGTGCCTGATTCACAATACACTGGCGGGAAACCCGGGTATCGAGATCGCGCTGCATCAGGCCGAACCGGCGGACGCGTTGGCTCATTAGCTCGTCATTGGGCCTGCGCGCGCTACCCGCTACAATCGGAGCGGCACGGAAATCTGGAACGGGACGAAGAAATACAGCTCGCGCGGCGGTTGATGGCGGGCGACGCTGAGGCGTTCGACAGTTTTGTCGGGCACTTTCGGGCGAAGATCTTTCACTACAGCTGGCTGATGTGCGGCCAGCGCGAAGACGCCGAAGACGTGGCGCAGGACACGCTACTGAAGGCGTTCGAGAGCTTCGATCAGTTGCGGGAACCGGAACGGATCCGGCCATGGATTTTCCGCATCGCACGAAATGCCTGCCTGATGAAGCGACGCAAGAGCGTTTTCGCGCCGCAGAACGAGTTGTCGCTGGACGAGTTTCTGCCCGCGATGGAACGCGAGGCCGGGCAGGTCAAACTACAGATCGCCGACTGCTCGGGATTGCCCGACCAGTCGTTGATGCGGGCGGAGATGAAAGACGTGCTGGACAGGGCGATCGGCGAACTGCCGGAAGCGTACAAGTCGGTTCTGCTGATGCGCGATGTGGAAGAACTTTCGACGCAGGAGACCGCGCACGTGCTGGATCTGACGCCGGATGTTGTGAAGACGCGGCTGCATCGCGCGCGTCTGGCTGTGCGGCAAAAACTGGATGAATACTTGAGGGGCGGCGCAGTGGCGCTGGCCCGTCAGACGGGAGGTCGGCAGGATGGACGCGGATGAGCAGAGCAGAGGCTTCAAACACGACCGCAGCGAGAAGTGCAAAGAGGTTTTTTCCCTTCTGAGCGACTATCTGAACCTGGAACTGCCTCCGGAGACTTGCGCGGAGATGGAGGCGCATATCGGCGCATGCCCGCCATGCGTCGAGTTCACCGAGAGTCTTCGCAAAACCGTCGAGCTCTGCCACCAGTACAAGCCGTCGGAAATGCCCGCACCGCTCGGCGCGAGCACGCGCGAACAGTTGCTGGACGCTTATCGGAAAATGATGGAATCGCGGAAGAGTTTGCCGGCGTGATGGCCTGTCCGCGTTCGCTGGCCGCTGGGATTACCAGGACTACTGCGCCAGTCCCTGCGCCGCCGCATCCTGAAACGCGATGCGCACGTCTGAATTATCCGGATTCCCTTTACCGTCCCGCTCGAACATGACGACCCGGATGAGGTTTCTGGCCGGATCGGCCCAACTCTGCGTGCTGAATGCGCCGCCATGCCCGAAAGAGTTCGGCGACAGGACACTGTTGGCCGCCATCTTCGACGGATCTTCCACAATGCAGAACCCAAGCCCCCATGGCATGCCCGGCCGGGCCTCCAGCGAGCCGGTCTGTTTGCGCGTCATCTCCGCGACGGTCTCCAGCCTCAGGATTCGCTTGCCGTTCAAAGCGCCCTGATTGAGCATCATCTGGTAGAAATGCGCGATGTCCTCGGCGGTGGAGAATAGCCCCGCGCCACCGAGCGGCGGCCGTCCCCGGTCGGTCACGGGCGTGTTGTAGAGGTACGGGATCGTTGTCTCTTCCAGCTTGTTCGCCTTCGCGTTCCAGCGGTAGCTATGCGCCCAGCGGGACATACGATCCTCTGCGATCCAAAAGCTCGTGTCTTTCATGCCGAGCGGGTCAAGAATGCGCCTTTGCAGGAATTGATCGAACGGCATCCCGCTTGCGACCTCCACCACGCGGCCCAGTATATCCATCCCGGCCGTCGAGTACGACCAACGGCTGCCAGGTTGAAACCGGAGCGGCTGCTGCGCCAGCTTGCGGCTCGTCTCGGCCAGTGTCAGGTGCGGGTCGCGCGTGGTCATCTCGCCGAAGCCGCTGGTGTGCGTCATCACGTCGCGCAGCGTGACGGCGCGGGAGGTCGCCACGGTCTGCCCGGCCTGGGTCACCAACAGACCCGCGAATTCCGGCAGATACTTTGCCAGCGGGTCGTCGAACGCAAGCTTGCCATCGTCCGCGAGTATCGCGATACAGGCGACGGTGATCGGTTTGGACATGGATGCGATCCAGAAGATGTCATCGGTATGCATCCTGCGGTTCTGCGCGAGGTCGGTTTTTCCGACGGCGCCTGTGTAAAGGATCCGGTCTTTGGTGGCGATCAGGGTGACGATGCCGACGGCCTCGCCTTTATCGACGAACCCCTGCATGGCTGGCGCGATGGCGGCAAACCGCTCGGGCGTCTGCGCAGACAGGAGTCCGCATACAAAAATGGTGGCGAGGAGCGCGGCCGGTGCGGTGAAAATCGGGATTCGTTTGCGCAATCTCATGTGAGGTGCCCAGTCAGCCATTGAGTGTACCGAATGCTCGCACAGGCATTCCTGTCGGGAAGCCACCGGGAATGCGTTCGTCAGCTGGTTGATACGTTCTGATGCTGATCGGGTAATCGGACACCGGCCCGGCGGCAATCCCCGTCGTCGCGGATCCCTTGGGCTCTACACCGGTGGCGGAAAGTGCCCCGCGGTATGAATCACCCGGAAAATATGCACTACTTCCGCCTCGACGCCATAGTGGACTGAACCCAGGAAAGGTTGTGAATCCGCAGAAAGCTCACGGACCTGTTCCAAATGGCAGCGGCGTGAGACCAGCGGTCGCGCCTCAAGGGCGAAGCATCCGCTGGACGCGCGCGTCCATCTCTTCTTCCTTGATGAACTCTCCGCGTTCTATCTGGTCGATCTCAAGCTGCACCTCGTGCCCGAAGTGTTCATTGCGTACCAGCAGCTGCGTCACTCCGTCCGAACGCATGAGTTGCACTTGCGCTTATTCATGTGCGCCTGCGTGTGTCTGTGGCCGTATCCCTCAACCATGCCCAAAGAACGGCGATAGCCACCAGTTCGATATCATGAACGGGTAACGATGTTCCTTCCGCGAGCCGAATCCACCGTCGCCCGATTGACCGCCGCCTCGGCCCTGGTCGCGATGCTTTTCTCGTCGCCCGCGCGCCTGTCGTCTCAATCAGCCGCCACCGTCGATTTCGATCGCGACGTCCATACCATCATCGCCACCAAGTGCCTGATGTGCCACAGCGCCGAGAAGCGCTCGGGCGGCCTCTCGCTCGCCACCTACGCCGACATCATCGATGGCGGCCGCACCGGCGGCACGGTTCGGCCGGGCAAGAGCGCCGACAGCATGTTGATGCAGCGCATCACCGGCGGAGTTGCGCCGCAAATGCCGCTCGCTCTGCCGCCGTTGAGCGAAGTCGAAATTGCGACTATCCGCACCTGGATCGACGAAGGCGCTCGCCCTGGTGTGACTGCGCCTCCCGCGCGCGGTAAATGGGAAGCGCCGCTAACGCTGGAGCGCCCGGTGGTGCCCGATACGACCTGGAAATCCTGGACTTCGCCGCTCGACCGAGTCGCTTCCGGGTACCTGGCGAAGGCCGGCGTCCCGGAGCCCGAACTCGTTTCCGATGCCGTCTTCGCCCGCCGCGTTTATCTCGACGTTCACGGCCTTCTTCCATCGCCCGAACAACTCCAGGCTTTCGTCGATGACCGTTCGCCCGATAAGCGCCAGACATTAGTCGCGAAGCTTCTTGCCGACGACCAGCAGTACGCCGAAAACTGGATCTCTTTCTGGAACGACCTGCTCCGCAACGACGAAGGCGTCAACTATTTCTCCGAAACCGCAAGCCGCAAGAGCATTTCCGAATGGCTCTTCGACTCGCTGAAATCGAACGTCCATTACGACGACATGGTGAGGAAGCTGCTCAACCCGCGCGCCAAGGACGACCCCGATGGCTTCCTCCTGGGCGTCAACTGGCGCGGCGCCGTGAACGCCAGCCAGACTCCCGCCATTCAGGCCGCCCAGAACACCGCGCAGATTTTCCTCGGCATTAACCTGAAGTGCAATTCCTGCCACGACAGCTTCATCAGTAAGTGGAAGCTGAAGGACGCTTACTCTCTGGCAGCGTATTTCACGGTGGAGGAAAAGCTTGAGCTATATCGATGCGACGTTGCGCAGCACCAGTACGCGCAGGCTGCGTTCCTGTATCCGGAGTTGAATCGGGAGCCGAAATCGGGCGATCAGGCCGATCGCCGCGCCGCCGCCGCCGCCATTTTCACCGATCCTCGCAACGGCCGTTTACCACGCACCATGGTCGACCGGATCTGGCAGCGTTTGCTCGGCCACGGCATTGTGGAGAATCCCGACGAAATGGATGGCGAGCCGTGGAGTCCGCAGTTGCTCGACTGGGTTGCCAGCGATTTCGTCGATAGTCACTACGATCTGAAGCACCTGATTTCCACGATCCTCTCTTCGCGTACCTATCAGATGCAGGCCGTTCCTCTCAAGAGCGAGCCGGGACGCGATTTCGTTTTTCGCGGTCCGCTGGTTCGCCGCATCACCGCCGAAGAATTTGCCGACGCCATCGGTTCCATCACCGGGAAATGGGAGCTCTATTCGCCGGTCCGCACGCCGGATCCGTTTGCCAAACCGCTTCAAGGCCCGGCGCCTTTGGCTCCCGGCCGCGATTGGCACGCAGCCGCGACTCCGCTGACCCGCGCGCTGGGCCGCCCGATTCGCGATCAGGTGTACAGCACCCGGGACAATCAGGCCACCACGCTGCAGGCTCTCGAATTAACCAATGGCGAAACGCTGACTCACTGGCTGTTGCGCGGCGCGCAGACCATGCTGGCGCAGATCCCGCCCGCGCCCGTGCCTCTTTTCGACGCGTCTTTCAGCGGGCGCGCGCCGGTAGTCTTCGACGTCGATGTTTCGAAATCCACAAAGCTTTGGCTGCTGGTGGAAGACACGGGGTCGTATTCACCCGATAAACTCCTCACCATATGGGGCAAGGCCGGTTTTGACGGCCCTGACGGCCGAACGGATCTGGCGGAACTGAAGCCTGTCGATGCCTCGGGTTTGCGGCCACCGTCAACGGAAGCCGATGCCGGTACGCCCCCGACTGCCGCGCCCGGCGCGCCGCCTCCCGTGATCTTTGCGCTCGATGGCGATGGTGTCCCCGTGAAATCGCCGTCGCGTTTGATCTACGATATCTCCGGCAAAGGTTTCACGCGTTTTTACGGACTCGGAGGGGTGCAGAACAAGACCATCACGTCCGATTTGAACCCGCATTTGCGATTCATGATCTTCGACCAGGAGCCGGACCGCGAACGTTTGACGAAGGTGACGAAGGAAACGCCTGCGCCGCTGCCGCCCCAACTGACGACTTCGCGCGAAGTGGCAGACCGCGTGTTTCGCTACGCGCTGGGCCGCGCGCCTTCGGGCGCGGAGCGCGACGCGGCGCAATCGGCATTGTTCGATCCCGCGCATCCGGATAAAATATCGGCAGAGGGATTGGCGGATTTGTTGTGGGCTGTATTGATGAAGCCCGAGTTTCAATTGATCTATTAGGAACTGTCATGACGAAGGAAGAACGCTACATCAGCTCGCTTATCAGTCGCCGCGGATTCATGGGAACAACAGCGGCGGCTTCTTTGGCGGCGCTCGTCGGTGGCGAACCGCAACTCGTTCGCGCGGCCGCCCCTGAGCCGACCGCCGACTCGATCATCGTCCTTTGGATGGCGGGTGGCATGGCGCAGACCGAGACCTGGGACCCGAAGAAGTATACGCCGTTCAAGCCCGGTGTGAAGACATCGGAAGTCCTCAGCACCTTCCCGGCGATCGATACCGCCGTCGATCACATCAGGATTTCGCAGGGGCTGGAACGCGTCGCCAAGGTAATGGACCGTGGCGCGCTGATCCGCACGTTTCAAGGCGCGGACCTCGGTTTCATTTTGCATTCGCGGCATCAATACCACTGGCACACCGGCTACGTGCCTCCACAACCGATGGCGGTGCCGCACATCGGCGCGGTGATTGCGAAGACGCTCGGACCGCGAAATCCCACCGTTCCGCCATTTGTCGCGATCGGCCAGAATATGGAAATCGGCGCGGAAAGCCCGGCCGTGAAGGCGTTTCACACGGCGGGATTTCTCGGGACGGAATACGGGCCGTTCATGGTCGCCGACCCTGCCGATGCCGCCTCTGCCGTGCGTCCGCCCGCGGATCTCGGCGATGCGCGATTCAAGAGCCGCCACAAGCTTTATGAGCAATTGCTCGCGAACGAGCCGGTTTACCAATTCGCGGGCGATTACCAGCGCGAATCGCTGATCCGCTCGCTCGATGGAAGCGACAGACTCCTGAACTCCCCGTCGGCGAAGGCTTTCGATTTGTCGCTCGAACCGAAAAAGGCTTTCGATACGTACAACACCGGTCGTTTCGGCCAGGGCTGCCTGCTGGCGCGGAGGCTCGTGGAAGCCGGGGCACGCTACGTCGAAGTCACCACGGAATACATTCCGTTCCGTTATTGGGACTCGCACGAGAACGGACACGAACGCGCGGACACGATGAAGAAGCAGATCGATGGGCCGGTGTCGCAATTGATTCTCGATCTGGAAGAGCGTGGACTGCTGAACCGGACGCTCGTCGTGCTGGCGAGCGAGTTCGGGCGCGACGCCATTACTGAAGGCAAGGTCGGCAAGGAAGTGAAGGACCAGGCCACCACGCCAGCCGTGATGCAGGAGCCGAAGCATTACGGAATGCATCGGCATTTCACGGCCGCAGGATCGGTGGTTCTGTTCGGCGGCGGCATTAAGAAGGGTACGGTTTACGGAAAAACGGCAGAAACGCGGCCTTGCACCACGATCCAGAATCCGGTTCCGGTGGAGGATCTGCACGCGACGATCTACCGCGCCATCGGCATCTCGCCCACCCAGAGTTTCATCAACGAAAAGCGGCCCGTGTTTGTCACGAAGGACGGCAAGGGCAAGGTAATTAACGATTTGTTTGCGTAAGTGAGGGAAACATTATGAAAACCAGCAGACGCGATTTTCTGGTGGCCGGCGCGATGACAGCCGCTGGCCCCGCAATCCTTGGAGCGCAGGATAAGGCTGGCGCGAAAGCGCCGATACTGGGCCAGGGAGCCTACACCTACGAAGCCATCCACGATTGGGGCGAGTTGCCGCCCAATATCAAGTGGGGCAACACGCACGGCGTGGTGGAAGACGCGCAGCACAACATCTACGTCCACCACACGGTTTATAAGGATAGCGAGAGCGCGGACACCATGGTGGTGTTCGACAGCAAGGGCAAGTTTGTGCGCTCCTGGGGTAAGGAGTTTCGCGGCGTGGCGCACGGGTTGCACATCCGCAAAGAGGGTTCGGAAGAGTTCCTGTATCTGACTGTGAACGCGGCGAACCCAAAGGCGGTTCCGCAGCCGGAGATGCAGGCGGTGGTGCTGAAGTCTACGCTTAAGGGCGAGATTGTCTGGAAGATTCAGGGGCCTCCGCCGGAAATCGACGCCTATAAGCCGGGAGCGGACGGCAAACCGAAGGCTTATAATCCGACTAACATCGCTATCGCCCCGAACGGCGACATGTATGTGGGCGATGGTTACGGATCGTCCTATGTGAATCAATACAACAGCAAGGCCAGGTATGTCCGGACGTTCGGGGGCAGGGGGGCCGAGGCCGGGCAATTGGCTGAACCGCACGGCATCTGGGTAGATACACGATCCAAAGACCCGATCCTGGTTGTCGCGGATCGACGTAACAACCGTTTGCAGCGTTTCACGATGGACGGCAAGCACGTCGATTTCATCGCCGGTTTCCGCCTGCCTTGTCATTTCTCCGAATATAAAGGCGACGTTGTCGTGCCCGACCTACAGGGTCGCGTGACGCTGATGGGGAAGGACAACCAGATCATCGAACATCTGGGGGATTCGAACCCGCCAAACGGCCAATTCCCGCTGCGCGCGCAGACACGGGACAAGTTCGTGCCGGGCGAATTTATCTGCCCCCACGGCGCGTGCTTCGACCACGAGGGAAATATCTTTGTGGTGGAGTGGGTTGAAGTCGGGCGAGTTACTAAGTTGCGGAAAGTGGCGTAGCGGCTTTTGTCGGAATTCGCCGCGAATCGACTGCCGCGTTGTTTGGGCGCATTCGCGCCGGCTCCGACACGGTCCGGGTTGCATCGCAGGCTGGTCGGTCAGGTAGTGCGGGTTACAGGCAAGCATCCAGAAGCCGGTGTTTCGCTTCCCAATAACCCGGGTCGATTTCAATCGGTTCGCCGGATTCCAAACCCTCGATCGCCATGCTTTCCAGTTCCTCCAGCAGCGGATTGGTCAGCGTTGACCAGTTGTTCGATATAGGCGTCCACTGAGAGTCCGGCCTCGCTGGCTCGGACTCGAAACCTGGCTTCGTTCTCCGGGTCGATTGTTATCGTCATGGCAGATTTGTCCCGTTTGTGGCTCTATATCAATTTTACTCATCGTACGCCGTACTGCGCCCGGCTCGTTTGTTCGGTTTGCCTCTCTGGCCGGGGGCCACGCGCCGCCCCAAATCCATCTACCGCGCCAGCTTCGGCACAATCATCCACCGCAATACCCCGCGGGGCGCAGTCCCTAAACCGCCGACATCGATCCGCAGCATCGCCGATTTCTTCATATCCACCATCAATCCCGGCGCGTTGAGCAGATAGGCGGCCAGGTGCGCCATCAGCGGCTCGTGGCCTGCAAGCAGCACGGCCGATTCCCCTCGCAGATCCCGGATGTCGCTCCACACGGCCTCGGGCGCTCCGTGCGGCACGAGCGACGGCAGCTGCAACAACACGCCCTTCCAGCCAAATCCCTTCGCCGCGACTTCCGCCGTCTGCACTGCCCGCACGTACGGACTCGACGCGATCAGCGTAGGCATGACGCCGGCCTCGCGCGCCATTTTCACCACAGCAGCCGTGCGCTCGCGCCCTTCATCCGTCAGTTCGCGCGACGAATCCGAACGGCCGGCGGGCGCGTCCCCGGCTATGCCATGACGTAACAAATAAATCTCCATACCTTCAGATCGCCCCTATCCGCGCGCGTCCGCGAAACAGTCATGAAATCGTAATGCTTCGCATTTTGGCGCCGGTCGTATCATAGCGTGTTATGGCCCGCTACGCCGCCGTCGATATCGGAAGCAACTCAGTGCGCCTGGAGGTCGCCGAAGCGATCGGCGGCAACCCGCCGCGCATTCTCGCTTCCGACCGGCAGGTCACCCGCCTCGGAGCCAGCGTCTTTCGCGAAGGCGCGGTCAGCGCCGAGGCTCTCGATCTGCTCTGCGGTGTGCTCGCCAACATGGCCGCGGTCTGGAAGCGCCACGACGTTCTCAGCATCCGGGCCGTCGCGACGGCCGCTGTGCGCGACGCGAGGAACCAAATCGAATTCCTCGCCCGCACTTCCGCCGCTCTGGGAACGGATATCGAAATCATTTCCGGCCAGGAAGAGGCGCGCCTCATTCATCTGGGCGTGCAGAGCCGCTGGCCTCATCCGAAAGAGCGCTTCCTGATCATCGATATCGGCGGCGGCAGCGCCGAAATCATCCTGAGCGACAGCGACCGGATCCACGAGGCCTACTCGCGACCACTGGGCGCGATCCGCCTTCAGGAGCTGTTCCTGCGCAGCGATCCGCCAACCCCGGCCGAATTGCTGCGCATGAGCGAATACATCGACGAATGCATTGCGCCGGCGGTGCGCGAAATCGGCCGGAAACGAATCGACCGCGTGGTGGCCACATCGTCGACGGCGGCGGCCGTGGTGAGCGCCGTCGGCCGGATTCCGCGCGCGCGGAGGGACGAAGCCGACCAGCGGCGGGCTTCCACGGCCCAGACGCGGAGTCTGTATAAACAAATCTGCGCGCTCGATCTGAAGCGCCGCCAGAAGATCGTGGGCATCGGCCCGCGGCGCGCGGAAATCATCGTCCCGGGCGCCGCCGTTCTCTTGCACGTGCTTGAGGCCTTCCACATGCCGTCGCTATCCTATTCCGCGGCGGGCGTACGCGACGGAATCATTGCGGATCTCGCGGCGCGGGGCGCGGGTAGGGAACTCAGCCGTCTGACGAGCGAGCAGCGGGCGATGGTGGAGGCTATGGCGGAGAGGTACGGCGTGCCGATGCGGCATGCGCAGAAAGTGGCACGCCTGGCCAACGACCTGTTTCACGATCTGCAAAGCGTCCACCAGCTTGCGCCGTCATATGGCAGTCTGCTCGAAGCCAGCGCCTATCTGTACGACGTGGGGCATTTCGTCAGCGATTCCCGGCACCACAAGCATTCGTATTATCTGGTCGCCAACTCCGACATGCCCGGCTTCAATATCGCCGAGCGGGGGATTATCGCAAATCTGTGCCGGTATCATCGCAAAAACATGCCGTTGCCCGAACACGAAAACCTGCGGACGCTGAGCCCCGAAGACCAGCGCGCCGTCGGTATTCTGGCGCCGATGCTGCGGCTTGCCGACAGCCTCGATCGCGGCAACGGGCAGAAGGTCCGGTCTCTCGAATGCTCGGTTCACGAAAAGGAAATCGTGGTGAATGTGCATGCGCCAGGGTCGGCCGGACTCGAACTGGAACTCTGGGCCGCCGGAAGGCTGGACGCTCTGTTCCGGCAGATGTACGGCAGGCGGCTGTCGATCGAGCGGGCGGGTTTGGCGGCTTAGACCGCGGCGGCCTGGCGCCGACGCCAGAACCATGCCAGCAGGACAGCGCCCACGGTCACAACACCAAGTCCGGCGCCAGCGTAGTAGCTCAGCGGGACATATTCGAGTTCGACCCGGCTGGCGCCCTTCGGAACGACAAGGCCCCGCAGCGCGCCGTCCACTTCGCGGATTTCCGCGCGCTCGCCGTTCACCGTGGCGCGCCAGCCCGGATAGTACACCTCGCTTAGCACCAGCAGGCCGGTTGCTCCGGCGTTTACATCCATCGACATTTCGTCCGCGCCGTACGAACGGAAGCGCACCGAATCGTCCGCCCCCGATTCTTCGAGCGCGCGCGGCAATGGCGCTTCCACAATAGCTACGCGATGGAAATCGATGCCGGGCTTATCGATCCGCGCGAACGCGGCATCATGCGAAGGCTCAAGCAGGGTGTGGTGGACCAACCACGCGCGCGGGAAAGCCTTCGTGTCTTCGTAGACTTTCCAGAAAGTGTCCTGATAGATGGCGCCCGGATCGGGTGTCGAAACGGGCCGGATCCGGTATCGCACGTTGAAAAGATCCTCGTGCGGACTTAAGCGCGAAAAGCCGGTTATTACGGTCGCTCCCCCGCCCCACAGGCTCTGCACGCCATAGATGTCGCCGACGTTCGGCTCGGGATCGACGCCCACGCGCACGCGGTTCAGGCCGGGCCGGGACTTCACAAATTCCGCGGGAGCGCGGAGCGTCAACATCTGCTCGTACTGGTCGCCGTTCTTCGTCACCGTGCTCCGGCTGGCTTCATTCCAGTTGAAAAGGTTCAGGTCGAAGAATATGAAAGCCACCAGCATGAAGCGAACCGTCGCCGACGCGGGCCGCAGGGACAGGCGGTAGCACCAGGCGCACGACGCAATGATGAGAAGCATCGACAGGCAGGGCCAGACTCCAAGTGTGATCTGTGTGAACACGCACGGCACTATGATTCCGGCTCCGCAAACGATCGCCGTCCACTTGAGCCAGGGTTTGGCCGGGGCCCATTGCACGTCGTCGCCGGCGCCCTCCAGAATGCGATCGAGGCCATACGCCGCCAGAACCGCAAACGCGAAGGAGACCAGATATATGAAACGGCTGGGTTCGCGCACCATCCAGAGGTACGGCGCCAGCGCATAAAGAAGCCCGAACAACGGGGAATACTCGCCGAGCACGTAGAGAAATGCGAACAGCGCGAGACCCGTCAGATACCGCACCCAAACGACGTTGCGGCATTTCCAGATCGCCGCGAGCGCAAGGAAAAACGGCAGCGCGCCGATGTAGTAAGGCCAGGCCTCGCCCAGTCCAGGCACACCGCCCGCCGGGAAAAGGCCCGTGATCAGCGAGTGGGGCAACATCCCGTGGTCCATGCGGTCATACGGTATCTTTTCCGCCATGGGGAACCAGCCGCCGTTGATGGAGCGGATGCTGAGCTTTCCGTATTCGTATGCGGGCAGCAACTGGGCCGCGCCTGTGCCGAAAGCCACGACGAGAAACACGCCAACGATCATGGCCAAAGGCTGCCAGTGGGCGCGGATGGAAGGCCATTGGCGGGCCGCGCCGCTATCGGCCCGGGACCGGGTTGAAACGCCATAGCAGACCACCGCGGTAACCACTACGATCGACTGCATCATGGAAAACTGCACGCCGCCCGTGAGGATCGACATCCCGATGCACAGGCCGCCGAACGACGCTTCGAGCAACGCGCGGCCGCGTCCTTCCGCCCGCAGAGCCCGCAGCATGAACATGAAAACCGCCGGCAGCCAGATGCAGCTTTCCATATAATGCGGCCAGGGCAATCGGCCCACCAATCCGCCCATCGAGAAAGCGCAGGCGCCCACAAACGAGGCAAGGTGGCTGCGGCCCAGTTCGCGCAGCAGCGCGAATGTGAAGCAGGCGCACAAGAAGCGCGTAAAGGCGAGGTATTCGTGGTAGAAGCGCGGGGAAACGAGTTCGTTCCGGTTAAGCGGAAGCAGCGCGAACAACAGGCGGAACGGGTAATAAGCGGAGGTCTGCATCTCGCCGGAAAATGGCCGGCCACCGAACGCATACGGGTCCCAGAGCGGTATGTGGCCATGCCAGATGGAATTGACCCAGAAGTGGAGCCAGCCGTAAGTCTGGTTGACCCCCTCCCAGCCGACGATGCTGGTGAACTGGCTGGTCAGCAGCGTCTTCCAGTGAAAGAGAACGATCGTCAGGGCAAGCAGGGCGACATACTTCGCAGTGGTCCGGGTCATCGGGTCTTATATCCAGTTGAACACGCGCACGTCCGGCCAGCCCGCGCGTCGGCGGCGTACCCCGACTGCATCACAAAGGTGTTGTCGCTTCCGCAGCACGTGACGGCGGCGGGACACCAGGCGGGTTTTATTCGAGAGTGCTTTTCCGCGAGGCGCTCGAAATCGACGCGGCCGGGATCCGTCTACTGGACCGCGCGTCCGCCTCCGCCGCTGCCACCCCTTCCGCCCCTGCCGCTGCCCCCGCGACCGCCCCTGCCGCCGGGTGGCGGAGTGTAGCCCACGAGTTCATCCACAGGCCTCTTTCCGGCCCAGGCAATGCCCCGCAGCAGTGTGTTCTGAATCACGGGGACTGCGAAATTACTGTAGTTATGTCCCTGCATCCACACAAACGCCCGGGCCGCTTGGCCGCCCGGAAGCGTATGATCGAAGGTCCACATCTGTGGCACCACTTCGCCCTTATGATCGCCACCGGGGATCACTGTGGTCACGAGCGCGTGGATGCCGGGATTCTGTGCCCAGGTGATCGAGTAAAAGCTCTCCTCGCGAATCGTCATGTCGGAAAGATCCTTCAGGATCGGGTTCGCCTTGTCGACAATCGTATAGGCGAGGTCGCCCTGGGAAAAATTCACCTCGCCGTGCTTCTTTCCGCCGCCCACCAGGGTTGCGAAGTAGGCCGGGTCGGGTCCGCAGAGCGAGTCGTGGAAACTTACCAGACCGCCGCCTCGCTTGACGTAGGCTTCCAGAATGGTCTTTTCGTCGTCGGACAGAAAACCGGCGTCGCCTTTGTAGATGACGATCACGTCGGTTCTTTCCAGATCGGCGGCGCTTGGCGGGTGAAGTGCGCCATCGACTACGGCTCCGTGGTCGGTCAAAACCTTGCTCCAGTCGGCAAAGAACTGCGGATAATCGTGCGCCCCCTCGCCGTGTGACTTGAGTCCGCCCCACAGGTAGACATGCATCCCGTTGGGGTTCTGGCCCTGCACCGGGGGCGCGCCGTTACCGGACGCGCCGGCTCTCCCGCCCTGTGCCCAGACCGATGGGGCGATCCCCGCCGTCGCGGCGAGTACCAGGGATAGCGCCGCGAACGCACCCGGCGCAAAAGCCATCGGGAATCTTCCTCGCACCGCCGCCGACGGAGCCGAATGGTGGAACCCGCGACGAATCGACGCGCCTGTCGACATGCTTTTCATAAGTCGTCCTCTTTCTGAACTCACTGCGCGCCTGCGGCGGATGGGCCTATGGCGGACTCCGCAGGTCTAACGCTGAAGTATTATATCCGGTTTGACGAACGCGCGGTATGCCCTTTTCGGCCCAGATCGGCCCAGACGACCCACACGCACCGAAACATGCCCGAGTGCGTTAGCAGTCTCAGGTGATGCGGACGGTCAGGTTCATCTTCGCGCCATCCTTCATCGTGCCCGCGAGGGTTTGTATGCTGTGGCTCTACGCCAGATCGCCGCCGGCCGTCGCGCCGAACTCAAACACGGTCTCGCGGTACGCAGAACGCCACAATCGCGCTCACGCCCCTGATGGGCAAGGGCATCGACCCGGCCGACATGCCCTTACCGGCTAATTCGGGGCCTGACCGGCGGAGTTACCGGTGTCTCAGCCGGTCAAGCTTCGCTTTAACGTCGGGCCAGAACTCCGGGAGCAGATTGCCCAGGGCGTTCGCCGTCAGACTTGTGACAATCCTCGATTCATTTTCCCCACCGCTAACGCTGCTGGGCGGGTAGTAGGCGTTTGAGAGCGCAATTCCCAGACCCGTCCCAAGGATCCCGGAATAGCTGATGCCATTCTTGCCGGAGTCCTTCCGGGTAATCACGATGCGGGACATCGCGTACCCTATCCGATACAGCAATGAAAATTCAGGGCCTTTGCGAAAATAACGGGGATCTTCGTGAAGCAGGGAGGCGAGTACCGCATCGCTGAAGAAATTCTGTGTTGTCACATCCGCCTGCGCCGCGCCAAACCGTTGAAGATAAGGCTCGGTGCCGACACCGTAATTCGGCGCCCCATCATGCCACTGGGATAGCGCGGCTCCCGCCGCCGCCGACGCGAACGTGTACGGATCGACGCTCTCTTTAATGAACAGCTTCCATTTGTCGCGAACGCGCAGCGGCGTGTAGGCTGCAGTCGGTGCCGATACAGTCTGGAAATTGGGAATCACTCCGAGAATACGATCGTTCGAAATTGCGGGTACTGTGTCGACCGGCTTGTCCGGCTCAGCAACATGCAACGATTCCTGCGCGCAAGCCAGCAACGGCACTGCAACCCAAATCGCGATGTCCACTGACCTGAAGCACATATCTATAGCTTAAGTATCGGACGCGGGGGCTGGAAGGTTTCCACCGTTATTCTGTGAACCGTGCGAAGAAGCACGGTTTTCGCGAAAATTGAATCAAGCAACATCGACATTGCGGCTCGGTGCCGTTGGCCAACGTGCCTGGCCGTCTCGGGCTACACTGAATTCGTGGTGCCTGCTGAAAGACGCGATTTTCCCGCGGGTGAAAAGCCCCGACCGGTTAAACGCCGGAGTGCCGAAAGATCGGCTGGCGATGAACCGGCCCGCTGTGAAATCTGCATCGTGGAAGACACGGATGGTGGACTGGAGAGCGGGAAAGGTGTGAAGCAGATCGTCGCGACGCTGAATCCCGTGCTCCGGACGTGGGGAAACTACTTACGGTCGGGGAATGCCGGAAGTTCAGTCAGCCGGACAGTTTTATGTTTGCCGGCGGTTGGCCCGTGGATGGGACGGCGCGGCAGGCAGACAGTTCAGCGGATGGAGCGTTCCGAAAACCCGCGAAGGGAGTGCTTGCAGTGAGTGCCACGACAAAACAGTTGCTGTTTCTTATCGCCGCTGCCCGCGTCCTTTCTGCGCAGCCTCCAAATCCCGTGCGCACATTCATCTCCGCAAACTGCGCTCCATGCCATAACGCGAATCTGAGGAGCGGCGATCTCGATCTGACCATTCTGCCCTTCGATGTGAGCAACGCCGCCAATTTTGCAACCTGGGCGAGGATTCACGATCGCGTTCGCGATGGCGAAATGCCGCCCGTGAAAACGGCCACACTGACTCCCGCCGCACGCGCGTCGTTTCTGACCGCGCTTGCAACTCCGCTGATTGCCGCCGATCGTGCGCGTTACGCCGCGCAGGGCCGCGCGACACTGCGGCGCATGAATCGATACGAGTACGAAAACACCTTGCGGGATCTTCTGGGCGCGCCGTGGCTGCAGATACGCGAACTGCTGCCGGAAGACGGCGAGGCATGGCATTACAACAAGTCGGGCGAGGCGCTCGACGTGTCGCACGTCCACATGAATCAGTATCTTTCCGCCGCGGAGTATGCGTTGCGCGAAGTTCTTCCCAACACCACCAGCAAGCCTGAGACGGTAACGAAGCGATATTACGCCCGCGACCAGAACTCGATGATCGGCAAGGTGGATTTTCCGAACACGCCTGAGCGCAACATGTTCCCGGTCGTCGGCGATGCCGCCGACATGGGAGTGCTGAAGAAGACGGGCCCCAGGACCGCCGGTCCCGACCATCCCGAGATCAGGGAGCAGGAGGGCCTGGGGGTCGTCGCCAGCACTTACGAGCCGCTCGAAATGCGTTTCAATCAGTTCAAGGCACCCGTTTCGGGGCGGTATAAGCTGCGCCTGAAAGCCCATACTATGTGGGTGGGACCGCAGAAGGGCGCGCGATGGTGGAAGCCCGATCCGGAGCAGATTTCCGCCGGCCGCACCCAGGAGCCGGTCACTCTGTACTCCGAGGTTCCGCCGCGCGAGATGCGTCGGCTGGGCAGTTTCGATGTGCGCCCGGAGCCGACGGTGAACGAAATCGAGGTGTACCTCCTCAAAGGGGAATCGGTTCGCCCCGATGCCGTCCGGTTCTTCCGCTCTCGGCCCCCTGGTACCTGGCGGAATCCGCTGGCCACGGAGGAGGGTCAGCCCGGTGTGGTGTTCAACTGGCTCGAAGTGGAAGGTCCGGTGGTGGATCAGTGGCCCACGCCGGGGAATCGACTGCTCTTCGGCGATCTTCCTTACACCGTGAGTGCGAAGAGCATCGCGGAGTTCCAGACGAACGACGCGGCGGCCGACAGCAGGCGGTTGTTGAAGAGTTTCCTCGAGCGGGCGTATCGGCATCGGGTTCCCGAGGCCGACGTGGAACGGTTTGCGGGACTGGCGACGAAGTCGATGGCGTCGGGATATTCGTTCACCGACGCGATGATCGCCGCTTACACGGCGGTCTTGTGCTCGCCGGCGTTCGTGACGCTCGAAGAGAAGCCGGGCCGCTTCGGCGACTACGCAATGGCTTCACGCCTATCGTATTTTCTCTGGAATTCTGAACCCGATGAGACGCTCCGCCAACTCGCGGCGAAGAATCAGCTACAGGATTCCGCGGTGCTGCGCGAGCAAACCAAACGAATGCTGGACGACCCGAAGTCGCAGCGATTCGTTCAGGCCTTCCTCGATTACTGGCTGGACTTGCGCAAGATCAACAACACGTCGCCCGATACGCTGCTTTACCCGGAATATTATCTCGACGATTTCTTCGTGGAATCGGCCGGCGACGAGACGCGGGCTTTTTTCACGGAATTGATGCGGAAGAATCTGCCGGCGAGAAATATCGTTTCATCGGACTTCGCGATGCTGAATGAGCGTCTGGGGGCGCTCTTCGGCATTCCCGGCATTGCGGGCGCGGCCATTCGCCGTGTGGAGCTTCCGGCTGACTCGCCCCGCGGAGGCATCCTGACTCAGGCCAGCGTCCTGAAGGTCACCGCGAACGGCACCACGACTTCTCCGGTGCTGCGCGGCGTCTGGATCAACGAGCGTATTCTTGGCAAGCCCGTGCCGCCCCGGCCGGCTAACGTTCCGGCGGTGGATACGGATACGCGCGGCGCGACGACGATTCGCGAACAACTGGCGAAGCATCGCAGCCAGCCGGTGTGCAATTCGTGCCACGCGCTGATCGATCCGGCCGGTTTTGCGCTGGAGAGTTTCGACGTAGTCGGAGGCTATCGAGACCGATACCGGGCGCTGGGCGACGCGCCGAAGGAGTTCGGATTCGGCAAGGGCGGACAGCCTTACGAATTTCACTTTGCGCTGCCGGTGGACGCTTCGGGTACGCTGCCCGACGGCCGGACGTTCGCCGACGTTCGCGAACTGAAGCGGCTGCTGCTGGCGGATGAGCGCCAGATTGCGCGGAACCTGGCTTCGCAGCTGATTACTTACGCGACGGGCGCGCCGGTGCGCTTTGGCGATCGGCCGCAACTGGAGACGGTATTGGACAAAGCGTCAGCGAGCGGGTATGGGGTGAAGTCCATCGTTCAGGCGATCATCCAGAGCGATTTGTTCCGGTCGAAGTAACCGAAAAGTGAGATAATGGGGACCAGTTTCGGGAGCATAAAACGATGCCAAACGCCTTAACACAGAATTCGCTTTCACGCCGTCATCTCCTGCGCGGGGCGGGAGTCGCTCTCGCGCTTCCGCTGCTGGAGGCGATGAACCCGGCGTTCGCACGCGCCTCCGCCACTCCGGTTCCGCGCCGTTTCTTCGGCATCTGTAACAACCTCGGCCTGTTGCCCGATAAGTTTTTCCCCGCGCAGGATTCCGCTGGCTCGGGTTATAAGCTCTCACCATATCTGGAACATCTTTCGAGTCATTGCGACGATTTCACCGTGTTCTCGGGTGTTATGCACCCGGACGTGGACGCCGGGCATCCGGCGGACAACTGCTTCCTGACCGCCGCTCCCCATCCGGGCAACGGCGGTTTTCGCAACACGATTTCGCTCGACCAATATGCGGCCGAGCGCCTGGGGAATCAGACGCGGTTTCCGTCGCTGACCTTGGGTGTGAACGTTTCGCAGGGGCAGCGCAGCCTTTCCTGGACGCGCGGAGGCGTGCTGATTCCATCGGAAGAGAAGGCCTCCNNCCGCATCGGGCCGGAGGATCGGGCGCGGCTCGATCAGTATTTGACCGGCGTGCGCGATCTGGAGCAGCGCCTCGCGAGCGCTTCGGAGTGGGAACAGAAACCGAAGCCGGCGGTGAATGAAGCGGAGCCAGTGGACCCTGCCGACCCGCGCGCATATATGGAGAAGGTCCGGCTTATGTACGATATGGCGCGGCTCGCGTTCGAAACGGATTCGACGCGCTTCATCGCGCTGCTGCTGGACAGCGTGAACTCGCCGGCGATCACCGTGGGTGGAGAGCCGACCGACGATGGCTACCACAACCTATCCCATCATGGGAAGAACGCGGGCAAGCTCGCCCAGTTGGAAAAGATCGACCGGGAACATATGAAGCTGCTGGCGCAGTTGTTCGGCGATCTGAAGACGCGCAACGAAGGCGGCGAGACGCTGCTGGACCGCACGATGATCCTGTACGGCAGCAACCTGGGGAATGCTGATACTCATGTGACGACGAATCTGCCCGTGTTGTTCGCGGGCGGAGGGTTCCGCCACGGGAGGCATTTGGCGTTCGACCGGGACCGGAATTATCCGCTGCCGAATTTGTTTGTGTCGGTGCTGCAAAGGCTGGGGATCGAAGAAGACCGGTTCGCGACGTCCACCGGGACGATGCGCGGGCTGGAAGTGGCGTAANNGAACTGATCAAGTATGGGCCGCGGTTGCTGCTGTCGCTGGTGTAGAATTCCCAAACCCCACGCTGATATGCGGGGGCAGAGCGAGCGTAACGTCCATTTCGACGCTCTTAAAGCTTGCTTCCCCGAGCTGCTCTTTCACGTGATAGGCGGCTTGCAGCGCTTTGAGAAAGGCAACCAGCAGCTTTTTATCCCGATGGTGGGCGATCAACTCATCAAGTCTTGAAACGTTGATGGCGTCAACGGAAGCAATGAGCTTCGCACTGGCCTCGGGTATCAACCCCATACTCATGCGGAAATCCCTGATCGTGAACCCGAGGGCTCGCATCGTAGGTAGCGCCTCGTTAAACTCATCAAGAAACTTACCTGCGGTGTCAGCCGCGGCGCTGGTCATATCTTTTGCCTTGTCAGCGGCCGCACTACTCAAATCCTTCGCTTTGTCAATTAGGTTTCCAAATGCCATAAGAACACCTCCTACCGTCTGAGTCTATCGCAATAACCACGTTTCAGGGTGAATCGGAAATGCCCGGTCAAGCGATCATCGGATGCATGGGACGACGAAGATGGCTGCGATCCTCAAAACCTCGACTGCTGCACCGAGCGTTACAGCATTACCTAAAACCAGTAGCGATTCGGAATGCCGCTCGACGGTGCCCATACAGAGCGGACCGACTCTGGTCACGCCGCCGGGCGGTTCCGAATGCTGGCGGTAATCCGTTCCCCGTCGCGCTGGCGTACCAGGCGGAGGTCGTAGTCCAGCTGCAGCCCCAGCCAGACTTCCGGTGAAACGCGGAAATAGGTTCCCAGTCTCAACGCCGTGTCCGCGGTTATTGCGCGAGGGCCATTCACAATTGCGCCGATACGATTGGGCGGGACATCCAGGTCCCTGGCCAACTGGTTGATGCTGAGCCCGAGCGGCTTCATGAAGTCCTCCAGGAGGATTTCTCCAGGAGGAATTGGATCAAATCTTTTTTCAGCCTTCATTTTTGTCTCTCCCTTTTCAGTGATTAATCCACAATCTCAACGTCATGTGCATCGCCATTACGCCATGCGAAACAGATACGCCACCGGTCATTGATGCGGATGGTGTACGTTCCGGCACGACTACCCTTCAGTGCTTCCAGCCGGTTTCCTGGCGGAACGCGAAGATCCTCCAGTCGCCGCGCCTGATGGAGGTACAGGAGCTTCCGTCTGGCGGCGCGTTCGATCGGTTGAAATCGGCGGACCGGGCGATCGCCGAAAAGTGCCTCGGTGTCCTCGCACTTGAAGTCGCGTATCAGTTTCATTCTATGACGCGAAGAGCGCTACGGCAAACGTCATGCGTGATCCGAGCGTCCGAATAAACTGGCGGAGTTAACGGCGTTCAGCCGCCCGAGCTTCGCCTTGACTTCTGCCCGGAACTCCGGCAGTAGATTGCCGAGCGCCCGGACCGTCGTGCTGGTGACCACCCTCGACTCCGTTTCTGCCCGTTTACGCTGTCGGGCGGATAGGGCGGATAGTACCTACCCTCCCCATAGAGTCGCGTCGGGCTACACTGAATTCGTGCCGCCTCTTAGCTTTCACGAAGCTCGCGCCACCGTGCTGCGTGAAGTGCGCGCAGGCATTCCCGGTCCGGGTCTGGAAGCTGCACCGCTGCTCGCTTGCCATGGCAGAGTCCTGGCGGAGGACATCCACGCCGATCGCGATTATCCGCCATTCAACCGCTCGATGCGGGACGGCTTCGCGGTTCGGTCGGCTGATATTCCGGGTCGCTTGCGAATCGTTGGAGAGATCCGAGCGGGGCAAGTATATCCCGGTTCTCTGCAACCCGGCGAGGCTGCGGAAATCATGACCGGCGCACCGGTCCCGGACGGCGCCGATGCCGTCGTCATGGTGGAACATTGCACGCGCCATGCGGATGGCTCGGTATCCACCGAAAGGTCGGCCGAACCCGGTTCCAACATTTCTCCCCGGGGCTGCGAAGCTCTGAGCGGGTCGATAGTGCTGCCGCGGGGCACGCGACTGGATTACACAGCGACTGCTTGTCTGGCTTCGGTGGGGCGGGAATCCACATTCGTTTACGCGCAGCCGAGGGTAGCGATTCTCGCGACGGGCGATGAACTGGTGGAAGTGTCGGAAACGCCGACTGGCAGCCAGATCCGAAATTCGAACGCCCTCTCGCTTGCGGCGCAGGTGGAACGCGCCGGGGGCATCCCGGAGATTCTGCCGATCGCGCGGGATTCGAAGGAGCACACGCGTACCCTGGTAGAACGAGGACTCGGCTCCGATCTGCTGCTGCTGAGCGGCGGCGTGTCGGCGGGCAGATATGACGTCGTCGAGCCGGTGCTCGCCGAACTCGGCGCGACGTTTTTCTTCGACCGCGTGCTGATCCAGCCAGGGCAACCTGTTGTCTTCGGCCGTGCCGCCAAGCGGTTCTTCTTCGGCCTTCCTGGCAACCCGGCCTCCACAATGGTGACATTTGAAGTCTTTGCCCGAGCGGCGCTGGAATTGCTTTCGGGCTTTGCTGAGCCTTCCCTGCCGTTCGCGCTTGCGAGGCTGACACGGCCGTTCCACCATGCCCCTGGGTTGACTCGATTTCTTCCCGCTGTGGTGCGTTGTGCGGAAGCGCAAGAGCCGCCGGACGCGGCGCCAGAAATCGTAGGAACCACCCATTCAGCCGCGTTCGGCGGCGTAACTTGCGCGTGTTCCCCTGAAGTCACACCCGTTGCGTCGAAAGGCTCAGGCGATATTCCCGCCCTGTGCCGCGCCAACGCGTATCTGGTCGCGGATGCGAATCAGCCGGATTACGCCGCGGGCGACCTGATCCCCATACTATTCAAATGAGCAAACTATCCCATTTCGACGATTCCGGCGAAGCGCGCATGGTCGATGTCGGAGCCAAGGGCGCTACGCGCCGTACGGCCCGCGCCCACGCCTTTGTCCGGATGAGCCCGAACGTGCTGTCCGCACTGCCATCAAATCCAAAAGGCGATCCTCTGGCCGTCGCCCGCATTGCCGGCATCCAGGCTGCGAAGCGCACCGCCGATTTGATACCGCTCTGTCATTCCCTGCCGCTTTCTCACGCCGACGTGGCGCTGATGGTGGAGGCGGACGGCATACGCGTGATCGCTTCCGCAGCCACCACCGCCCAAACCGGCGTGGAGATGGAAGCGTTGACCGCCGCATCGGTGGCTGCCCTGACGATTTACGATATGACGAAGGCTCTCGATAAACGAATCGAGATTCAGGACGTCTACTTGCTCGAGAAAACCGGCGGGAAGAGCGGGGATTTTCGGCGTTGAGGAACGAATGAAGAGCACGCCCAACGGAATCCGGGCAGCCATTCTCACGGTCAGCGATGGAGTGCATCATGGCACTCGCATCGACACATCGGGTCCCGCCCTTGCCGAGCGTCTGCGTGCGGCGGGTTACACCGTTTCCCACCCCGAGGTACTGCCGGATGAACGCGACCGGATCGCCGCGTGGCTCCGGGCGGTCACGCACAATCGCCAGGCCGATGTCGTCTTTACGACTGGCGGCACCGGAGTTGCCCCGCGCGACGTGACGCCCGAAGCGGTGCGCGACGTCATCGACCGTGAGATTCCCGGCTTCGGAGAACTCATGCGGCAGCACGGCCGCACGTCGACCCCGATGGCGAGCCTTTCACGCGGGCTGGCCGGTGTTGCGGGCGGCGTGCTGATCGTTACTCTGCCGGGTTCGCCCAGGGGCGCGTTGGATTCGATTGGTGCTATTTTGGAATTGGTACCACACGTGCACGATTTGGTGAATGGACGTACCTCGCACGATGCGGTGCGCGGGGGTGAATAAATGAAAAGCGCAATACGGTCGACGTTAACCGGAAGACGAAGGGTCCGGATGGCTGTTCTCTTCGGTGTTTTCGGCGTCATGGCACTGGCTCAGAACGGGGCTAAAACGGGGACGCCGGCCCCTGTAACTCCGCCGGCTCCAACCGCGGCCGATGCGCCCGATCTGGGCATGCCCATCCGGGTAACCGTCAACAATCTGGTGGCCCCGGTGCTCGTAACCGATCGCGACCACAACATTATCGACGGCCTGCAGGACCACCAGTTCCGCCTTTACGACAACAACATTGAGCAGAATATCCATGTGGATTCGGCTTACCAGCCGATTTCGCTCGTCGTCGCCATCGAAAAATCGGCCAGGGTTGAAGGAATTCTGCCGCAGATCCGCAAGCTCGGAACTTTGCTGACTCAGATCACGGGCAAGTCGGGAGAAGCGGCAATCATTGCTTTCGACAGCCGCCTGGCGACCATTCAGGATTTCACCACCGACAACGACAAACTCAAAGTCGCAATTGAGAATATCAAGGTAGGCAACTCAGGTACGCGGATTATCGATGCCGTCGAACAGGGCATCAACATGCTTAACAAGCGATCGTCCACGAACCGCAAGATCATTCTGATGGTGAGTGAGACGCGAGACGAAGGCAGTGAAGCGCGGTTGAGGGAAACCCTGATCCGGACCACGTTATCCAACGTCATTTACTACTCTGTGGACATTTCGCAGGTGATGGTTCGGCTAAACGAGAAGCAGGACGACCCGCGGCCGGTGCCGATGGATGTTGCCTCGCAGACCTTCCCCATGGGAGTCGCCAGCACGCCAACTACTGTGGAACAGAACTACGGCATGCAGAATCGCGCCCAATTCGTCCCGCTGTTAAAAGAGATTTTCATAGACACCAAGGGCATATTCGTCAAAGACGCGCCGACGCAATTCGTGCGGGCGACGGGCGGAGCTCAGTTCGTCTTCTTTAAGCAAAAGGGACTCGAAGACGCCGTCGAGCGGATCAGCGAGGAGATCCACAGCCAGTATCTTGTGTCCTACAAGCCGAGCAACGGCGAAGAGGGCGGCTACCACACGATTACAGTCGCGATCGACCGCCATCCGGAATACATCTGCAAGACGCGTCCAGGCTACTGGATCGGCGGCGGAGCGCAGTAAACAACCTTGCGACTTTCCTCCGGTGCGATGCGCAGCGGCGAGGGCCGTTCGGGCGGCCGAGACCTTCCCGCATCGTCCAAAAAGCCGGCTTCAGAGCGGCTGCGCGATTTATGGCCCGATATCTGGGAGTTGGTTCGCCCGCGCCGGGGTCTCTTGCTTCTGGGCTTTGTGCTCATCATTATCAGCCGCGTGTGCGGGCTGGTACTGCCATATTCCACGAAATACCTGATCGATAATGTAGTCGCAAAGCGGCAAGTCTATTTACTCACGCCATTGACGCTGGCGGTTCTGGGCGCTACGGCAATTCAGGGCGTGACGTCGTTCATTCTCACGCAGTTGCTTTCCATCGAAGGTCAGAAGCTGATCGCCGAGCTGAGGCGCAAGGTTCAGGCGCATATCGGCCGCCTCCCGGTCACGTATTACGACGCCAACAAGACCGGGCAGCTGGTTTCGCGGATCATGAGCGACGTGGAGGGCATCCGAAATCTCATCGGCACCGGTCTCGTTGAGTTCTTCGGCGGGCTTCTGACGGCGACAATCGCCCTCGTGGTCCTGCTGAAGATCAACGCGGCAATGACCGGACTTTCGCTGGCCATCGTGCTGACCTTCGGGATCACCCTGAGCCGCGCGTTCCGGACCATCCGGCCCATTTTCCGCGAGCGTGGCAAGATCAACGCGGAGGTAACGGGCCGCCTCACCGAATCGCTCGGCGGCGTTCGCGTAATCAAGGGTTATCACGCCGAGGAGCGCGAGGCCGGAGTCTTTGCGGAAGGCGTGCAGCGTCTGCTCGACAATGTGCGCAAGAGTATGACGGCTATGTCCGTCATGTCGCTTTCCGCCACGGTGCTGATGGGTGTGGTCGGCGGCATCGTGATGTACATGGGGGCCCACGCGATGTTAAAGGGCACCATGTCGGCCGGCGATTACTTCAGGTTCGTCGCGTTTCTTGCCGCGCTCGTCGCGCCCATCGTAAGCGTGGTGAATATCGGCACGCAGATTTCCGAGGCACTGGCTGGTCTGGAACGTACCCGGCAGGTGATGGCCGAACGGCCGGAAGACGAAGATCCCGACCGCACTCATGCCATCGGACCGATTCGCGGCGAGGTCGTCTTTGAAAAGGTCAGATTCGCCTACAACCCGGATCGCGATGTTCTGCACGGCATATCTTTCCAGTCGACTCCCGGAACGGTGACCGCTTTCGTAGGTCCCTCGGGATCGGGAAAATCCACCACCATCGGTCTCATCAGCGCCTTCTACAAGCCGACCGGCGGGCATATCTACGTGGACGGCGTCGATCTGGACACCGTCCAACTTCCCAGCTTCCGCAGCCAGCTGGGTGTGGTTCTCCAGGAGACGTTCCTCTTCGACGGCTCAATCCGCGATAACGTCGTCTTCGCGCGGCCCGACGCGACCGAGGCGGATTTTCTCGAAGCCTGCCGTATCGCCCGCGTCGACGAATTCGCGGAAAAACTGGACGAACAATACAATACGATCGTCGGCGAGCGCGGCGTCAAGCTCTCCGGCGGGCAGCGCCAGCGGTTATCGATCGCGCGCGCTATTCTGGCCGATCCGCGCATCCTGATTCTCGATGAGGCTACTTCCAGTCTGGATTCGGAATCGGAGGCGATGATCCAGGAAGGCCTCTCGCACCTGATGAAAGGACGCACGACGTTTGTGATAGCTCACCGGTTATCGACGATCCGCCGGGCCGACCAGATTCTGGTGATAGAAGACGGACGAATCGTCGAGCGTGGCACTCATGCCGAGCTGTTCGCTCTGCACCACCGTTATTGGGATATGTACACGCGCCAGCACGCTCTCGACGAGAATCTGTTCCTCGCGCCGGGCGAGGGCGATGCGATTCCGGAAGTCGTGGAAGTGATAGTCGCACGCCCCGATCCCCGCGGACTGCCGCGGGTTTAGCGAACTTCCGGCATATGGCCGAATCCCTCAACCGCAAGGTTCCTGCCTTTCCTGCGCAACGGGGCGCCGTGGCGATTTCCGCAGCCTTCCTGCTTCTTGCAGTTGGTTTATCCGGAGTGCTGCCGCTATGGCTCGATGAAATTCTTCAACTCGTCGAAACCCGCAGCACAACGCCAAACCAGTTGATTCACCTCTTACCCCGGCACCCAGGGGCGGCTCCGCTCGGATACATCTTTCAGAAGGCTGTCTTCCTGATGGCGGGTTATTCGGTTCGTCTGGCGCGCTTCCCCTCGGCGTTGGCTGCAAGCGGCGCGATACTCGTCACGGGATGCATCGGCCGCGACCTTGGTCTGAAGAGAACGTGGCTTGCCCCGGCGCTGTTCGCGCTGTTTCCATTGACGCTGCGGTATGCCTGCGAATCCCGCACTTACGCCCCCGGGCTGTTTTTTTCGACGCTTGCATCGTGGCTCTTCCTGCGGCTGGTGAAAAACCCCGGCCGGCCGCGTGCGATGCTGTATTGTCTTTCGCTGACAGCCGCCATTTACACGCAGCCTTACACGATCTTCGTCGGCGTCGCGCAAACTTTGTGGGCGCTTGTTGACCGGGATCGCAAGGTTGCCGTGTGGTCGGCTATCGCTGGCGCTGTCGCTGTGATCGCGTTCCTGCCCTGGTATCTGTGGACCAAAAGCGCCTGGCAGTTCAACATCGAAGGTGCCGGGGTTCGCTTTCAGTTTTCGCCGAAGACGCCGCTGATGCTGTTTCGCGAACTGGTCGGTGCAGGGTATTGGGGATCCGGGCTGCTCGTAATTCTGTTTATCGTCGCCATGGTGCACCGGGGTGCTGGTGACCGCTGGGTAAAGTTGCTCGTGATGCTTATCGGCGTGCCATCCGTACTGGCGGTGGCCGCGGACGGCATGTTCGGATACTTTGTCGCGACGAGACAACTCATGTGGGTGCTGCCGGCGGTCGCGATTCTGGCGGCGGCAGGCATGGAACGAAGGCCACGCGCCGGGTTGGCTATCGGCGTTTTATTGGCGGTGATCTGCATCTGGCAGGACGTTCGTTTTTTCACCGGACCTAAAGAGGATTGGCAGGCGGCATCGGACGCGTTGTCGGCCGAAGTACGCCGGGGCGCTTGTCTGGTTATCGTTCCTGCGGAGGAAATCCGCTCTTACGCGTTCTTCCGCCCGGACCTGGCGCAGCCGCATTGCCCCGCGGCGCGGACCGTGGTCGCTTTCACGCCGTACGCCACCAACGCCCAACGCGCCGCCGCCATTTATGCTCTGAATTCCCGTGGCTACACAAAGCAATCCGGAACCGAGGCCGGAAGATCGCAGATCGATTTATACACGTCGCCGTGACGACGGCCGCAGCGCCCGGCGGCTAGGGGCAACAGTAAAATAAAAGTGTTACGAGCAATTCCGCCATAGTGTCCGACCCGGAAATCATGAAACGGAACTCCCTGCTTCGGGGGCGCCGAGTGCCGTTCAGGAATCTCATCGACTACCTGGAGGGCGGGCACTCGCTTGGTGAATTCCTGCATCAGTTCCCCGGCGTGTCGCGCGAGATGGCGGTGCAGGCCCTTGAGGAGGCAAAAGAATCGCTGCTTGCCGGCATGGCATGAAACTTCGGCTTGACGAACGCCTCCCGGTCGATTTCTGGCGCCATCTGCCCGGCCATGAAGTTCATAGCGCGTAGTGGGCGGGTTTTCAAGGGCCTGAAGAATGGAAAGTTGCTGCGGGAGGCGGAAGACGCCGGGATATGACGTGCTGGTCACGACGGACCAGGGCATTCCACACCAGCGGAATCTGGCGGAGCGCAGGATCTCGATCCTCGTTGTTCGCTAACCGCTGCAAGAGCTCTTCGTCCCGCTCTTTGATCCGGTCCATGCTCTCCTCGAAACTCATACGATCATTATCACCCGAAACCCGCTCAATACCCCGCGCGCTTATCCACCACATTCTTCAGCGGCTCACCGCTCCGCCATCGCTGGAACTGGTCGATAAACAACTGCACCGCGTCGTTGAGCCAGTCCTTCGTGTGGTCCGCCGTATGGAACGAGATCAGCACGTTGTCCATCCCCCACAACGGACTCTCCGCCGGCAGCGGCTCCACTTCGAACACGTCCAGCGCCGCGCCGCGAATCTGTTTCGTCTCAAGCGCCACCGCAATGGCGGCTTCGTCGATCACCGGCCCGCGCCCCACGTTCATCACGATGGCGCTCGGCTTCATCGCCGCAAACTCCGGTGCGCCGATCATATGCCGGGTCTGCGGCGTCAGCGGCGCCGCCGCCACCACGTAATCGCAAAGCGGCAGCATCTTGTGCAGATCCGCGTTGGCGAACACCTGGTCCACGTCCTCGTCACCCGTGCGTGGCGACGTATCGCGCCGCACCGCCAGCACCTTCATCCCGAACGCCTTCGCGCGCCGCGCAATGGCGCGTCCGATATCGCCATGGCCCACGATCCCCATGGTCTGCCGGCTAAGTTCCAGAACGTCGAACGTGTCCCAATGGCGGGCCGCCTTCGACCGAAGCATGCGCGGCACATCCTTCGCGAAGTACAGCGCGCCGCAGATCACCCACTCGCCCAGCGACTGGCTGAACGACCCGCGACCGTTCGTCAGCGGCACGGAACTCTCGATGAGCTCCGGACACAGGATCGCGTCCAGGCCCGCATACCGCCCATGAATCCATTCGAGCCGCGGCGCTCCCGCCAGCACGCGCTTCAACTCCTCCCGATTGCCCGCCCATTGGAACACAACGCGCGCCTCGGCCAGCTCCGGCCCCACGTCCGCCGCCTTATCGGCAAACTTCAGATTGACGTCCGGCCCCAGTTCGCTCAGGCGCTTCAGCGCGGGTTCCTGGGTTCCCCCCAACACAACTACGGTGATTTTTCCCATCAAAACAAAAGCTACCACGGACGCCGGTAATTTCGTGAACCGCCCGGCACAACCTGGCGTATTATCGAAAAGGAGGTTTCGATTGGAACCCGCCAGTTTCCACCAGCGCCCACGACGTCAGGTCCAGAAGCACCAAAGCGGCCATGCGATCGCACAGGCCACGCATGCTCGCCCCGATCCCCGCCGCGGCGGCATTATTTCAGGGCTGTTCTTCGCCGCGATGTTCGCCTTGCTGGCCTTGTTTGCCCTCGGCATTTTCGTCATGAAAACCGTTCGCGTCTCGACCAGCGACGGCGCCCACGGAACGGACGTCTTCATCGACACCCCTGGCGGCCGTGTCAACATCCGGGCGCGAGACCACATGAGTCCGGCCGCGGCCGGCGTCCCCGTTTACCCCGGCGCGGAGCGAGTGAAGGGCTCGGGCGGCGCGAGTGTCGAATGGAACTCCGCCGATGGCCGGTCGGATAAGAGCATCTACGTCGTCGGCGGCGAGTACCGGACGAAAGACTCCGTCGAGCGGGTCGTGGATTTCTACAGGGACCAGCTTCATAGCCTCATGATCGTGTCGGAAGACAACAGATCCACCCGGCTCGAATATAAGGAAGGCGACCTCCGGCGGATCATCTCAATCAGCGAGAAGGACGGCGAGACGCGCATCGGAGTTGCCTCCATGGGAGGCAGTGAGTCAAACTGAAAATGTGCCGGTTGCGACCGTCACAACTCCATGCCCGATACGCCCGAAAAATGCACCTGCGGTGCCGTCCTTGCAGAGAACGCCAGTTTTTGCCATCGTTGCGGCCGGCCTGTCCGCGAGCTGACTGCGACCGAACAACAGGAATTCGCCCCTGTTTCCCCCCCTCCGCCCGCGCCCGCAACCGTGATTCCCCCGCAGGCCTTGCCGCCGATCGGGTTTGGTAATCCCATCGCCGTGCGTGTCGCTGGCCTGATGTCGCTGGGCATCCTGATGGCGTCGATGCTGCCGCTGGTGAATCTATTCGTCTTCGTTTGGTGCCTGCCCGCCGGATGGGGCGCGGTGCGCCTCTACCGGCGGCTCACCGGCCTGCGGCTGAACGTTGGGGCCGGGGCGCGCCTGGGATTTCTGACCGGCGTTCTGGCGTTTGTCCTGATGCTGGTTGTGATTGCGTTCAGCATGGTGGCGTCCGGGAAGGAAATTCTCGATCAGCTGACTAAGCAGATGGTGATTCAGGACCCGCGCATGTCGGATGTAGTGAACAATCCCGCCATGCTGAGTGCCGGTCTGCTGATGGTCGTGATGCTGTTGTTTGGAATGGTAGTCGGCATGTGCGCGGCCGGCGGCGCGCTCGGCGCGAAATTCGCCTCGCCGGAACGTAAGATTTAGGCGGCCGGTTTCAGAGATTCGCACTCCTTGTACGAGTGGCCAATCCGCGGGCTATGCCTTGCGCTGCGCATAGTAGCTGCGCATCGCTCCCCCTATGGCCCAATCCCAGGAAAACATATCGAACTTCTCGAACCGATCCGGAATGGTGTAGCGCCGGGTGGCTTCTTCCACGCTCGCTGAGGCACGGAGCATCTTCTCCGAATGGTTGTGGAGATCGTCGATCAGGTCGGCGAATTCGCGCACAACCTCTACTCCGCAGACGGGGCCGTGGCCAGGCACGAATCGGGTGCCGCGGCCGAAGGCAGCCAGACGATCCAATGCCTTGCGCCAGGAAATCATGTCGCTGTCGAACGCCACCGGCCAGGACTTCTCGAACAGCAGGTCTCCGGTAAATACGAGGTCGCGTTCCGGAACGTGCACCACAAGATCGGTGGGGGTGTGGCCCGTCTGATGCTCAATCAGCACCGTGATTCCGCCGAGGTCGATCTTATTCGGAAAGTCGGAGGCGCCCAGCAATTCCGTCGGATACGCCAGTGTGACCCTGTCGATCGCCTCATACATCCATTTCAGAGCGCCCAGGTCCGAATTCAAGTGCCGTTTTTCGATCGGATCCGTCGCGTTGGCGGCCCTTTTCTCCAGGGGCGCAAGAAGCGGTCCTTTGTCGACGCGCTGCAGCGCCGCGTAGCGTTCTTTCATCAGAGCCGGCGCGCGTTCGTGCGCCATGATGGGAATTTTCTGCCGCTCATAGGCGATGTTTCCGAAGGTATGGTCCAGGTGATAGTGCGTGTTCACCGCGGCTCGGACCGGCGCCTTCGAAACCATCCGCGCGACTTCGATTTCCAGTTCCGCTCCTTCAGGAAAGAAATGACCCTCAACGATCAGCGTGGCGTCGCGTCCGGCGATAACCGCCCCGTTGGACAGGCACTGCGGGCCTCCAGGACCCGCAACGGTGACGTACACGCCGTCCGCCATCCGGGTGACTTGCGCGAAGCCGCGGTCAAGGATCGGCTCTGCGTTTTCCTGGGCCATTGCGACGGTGGGCGCCGTAACGGCGGCCATTAAGAACTGCCTGCGATTTACAAGCATCGGAAACTCCTTTAAGGCACGGGAATGCGATAGATATTGCGGTGCGTGGTCACGCGAGGATACGCATAGACGGATGGATCCGCGCCACCGAAAGCTCGCGGTTCGGGGAAGGCCATTGCGCCCGGCAGCTTCGCCGCGTCCTTTAAGCCCGCAAATCCCTCGGGAGGCAACGGGGGCGTCAGCTGACCGGGACGCAGAGGCACGGACCAGGTTTGGCGCGTGCCGCTGATATGCACATACAAGAACTTTTGATCCGGCGACCAGTTCAGCAACGCCGGTGTCACGCCACGGTTCTCTTCGCCCGCTGTTCCGCAACCCTTGCAGATCAAAGTCTGAGCGCTTCCGTCATAAGCCTCGACGTACACGTCCGAACCCACCCACACGGCTAACGCCTTCCCATCCGGCGAGATGGCGTACAGGAACGAGACGGTTCCGGGCAGCAGTTTTCGAAGTCCCGTCCCGTCGTCGTTCACATGGTACAGATAGTAGTCTCCTTTTTCGCCGCCCACAAAAAGAACACCCCCATGGGGATCGAACAGGGCACGATCCGCATACTCCGTGGAGGCCAGGCGGCGCGGCGGCGAACTCGCGTCAAGGGGCGCCAGCCAGAGTTGCGAGTGCCCGGATTCATCGACGCTCAAAAAAACCACGCGCTTCCCGTCAGGCGAGACGTTATAGTGTTCGGTAAGATAATCCGGCAGCAACCGCGCGGCGCGTCCCGTCTCCAGGCTGGCGGACCATAGTTCGCCGCTGACGAAACGGCGGCTCGCTCGCGTGCGAACCAGGTAGTAAAGAGTCTTGCCATCGCCGGAAAACGAGGGGAGAAACGCGAAGCCTTCAGAAGTGACTTGCCTGTCGCCCTTGGCGTCATGAACCCATAGCGTGCTTTGAGCGGCGCCCACCGAAGTCACGAAAGAGCGGCCATCGGGATCGAAAGAGAGCCCCTGTTCCTCGGTAGCGCCGGACGTCACCCGCTCCGGAGTTCCGTCGGGGAAACGCTGCCGCCAGATGTGATATCCGTCGCCGGTATTGGCGGACATGTACATCCACTTTCCATCGGGCGTCCAGGCGGCGTCCGTGCATTGCGCCGGCTGAGGACCGACGCGGGTTCCGGGCGAACTGCCGTCGAAAGGAACCAGGCGGCAAGGCTGCCAACCGTCCAGATCCATTTCGACGACCAGCACGCTGCCGTGGTCCGGCGAAAGAAAGGAGCGGTGCGCCATCCCGTTAGGACCGGCGGGCATGTAGACCGTGCGCAATTCCGAGCGGCTCTCCGTGGATTCGAAGATTCCCATATGGATGCCCTTCCCGAGAACGGCTGAGAACATCACGCGCCTCTGGCCAGGCGCTGGTTCGATCCAGCTCAAAGCGGACGACCGGGCCACCAATAGCGTCGGCTCGCCGCCCAGGACTGGAGCGGTCCAGGTATCGCCTCCGCTCTTGCCGTCCGTAAACGCAATCCGGCTACCGTCCGGAGAAAAAGCGACCGGTCCTTCCTTGTAGGAAGCGGCGTCGTGGGTCAGCTGAACCGGATCGCCGTTCGGCAGACTCTTGACATAAACGTCTCCAGGCCCCTCAAAGGGGTTATCGCTCCTGATAAACGCCAGCGTTCGGCCGTCCGGAGACAGCGTCGGCGCAACGGCCGAGTCTGCGAAGTTGGTGAGTTGCGCGTATTCGGGACGCGGCCCGGAGTCCGGGGACTTTGACCGCAAGACCGCCCACGTCGCGCCCCCTGCTGCTGTGGCCAAAACCGCCGCACCAAGCGCGATCCGCTTCCACGGCCGGCTGCCTGGCTTGCTACCAACGGCGGGCAGGGGCGGAGCTTCCGATACCGACTGACGGGTAGCTCGCTTCAGGTCCACCACCAGATCGCGCATGGATTGATAGCGCTCGTCCGGATCTTTCTCCAGAGCCTTTTCGACGGCGGAGCGCAGGGACAGCGGCACATCCTCGCCCAGCGGATCGGCGGGGGAGTGGACGATGGCCTGCAGCACCTGCAGATCGGAATTTCCGTTGAACGGACGACGCCCGCCGAGCATTTCATACAGCAATACCCCGAAAGAGAAGATATCGCTGCGCGTGTCGACAGGCTTTCCCGATGCCTGCTCGGGCGACATGTAAGGGATGGTGCCGATGATAACGCCCGGGCGCGTGCGGCCCTGCGTCAATGTGCGGGTCAGGTCGGCGTCGATGTTTCCGGCCAGCTTTGCCAGACCGAAGTCCGCCAGCTTCGCATAACCGCTCTGGCTCACCAGAACGTTATCTGGCTTGATGTCCCGATGCAGAATTCCCGCCGCATGGGCCGCGGCCAGACCATCCGCGGGGCCGGCGAGCAGTTCGATAATCTGGCGCCAGCTACGTTTCGCGGATCGGGCCCAGGTCTTGAGCGTCCCACCGTCCACGAACTCCGTCACCAGATATTGCCGCCCGTCGAACTCGCCCGCGTCATAAACCGTCAGAATGTGCGGATGGTTAAGAGACGAAGCGGTCTGGGCCTCCCGCTGGAACCGGTGCCTCGCGGCCGCATCCGCGAGGTCGTCGGAAAGAAACTTGATCGCCACGGGCCGGTTAAGCCTGGTATCCAGGGCGCGGTAGACCACGCCCATGCCACCCGCGCCCAACTTCTCCTCTATCTTCCAGCGCTCAGCGACGGTTCCCGGAGCAGCCATGGTCAAAGTCGTTTCGGATACGCCATCCCAGGCCTGGCGATCGAGCAAAGAACCCTTCTGCGCCAGCAGCAATTCGACTTCGCGACGCAGTTCGGGGTCGGCCTGATCGAGCAGGGCGGAACGTTCCCCGGATTTGAGCGCAAGGACGGCGTTGTACAACTCCTCAATCTGCCCAAAGCGTTTTGAGTCCATGTCCTTACGTTCGTCCACTCGGACGGACTCCCATCGTCAGGCGGCGGATAGTTCCTTCAGAAGCCATGCTTTCGCCAGTTTCCAGTCTCGCATCACCGTATCCGGGGAGACGCCGACAATTTCGGCCGTCTCCTTCACCTCGAGCCCTCCGAAGAAGCGAAGCTCGACGATGCGCGCCTTCCTCGGAGCAAGGCGCGCCAGCTCGTTGAGTGCGTCGTCCAGTGCGACAATCTCGGCCGGGCGCTTTGACGCAACGTCCAGCGCCCGCTCAACGTCGATCCCACCGACTCTTTCGCCACGCTTGGCCGCCATGCGCCGGCGCGCGCGATCCACCAGAATCCTCCGCATCAGGGTGGTGGACACGGCAAAGAAGTGGTTCCTGTGCTGCCAATCCAGCCGCGAAAGGTCGGCCAGATGTAGGTAAGCCTCGTGAACCAGATCGGAGACCTGTTACGACCCGACATCGGGATTGCAGGTGGACCATGTTTCGGGAACGGTATCGGCGATGCGGGTCACGGTAGACGAGGTAAATCCGTAACGCGGCGGGGAAAACAGGGCGGATGCGGATGCCATCCGCCCTTGTTTTTTTGGCGAAGCCGCCTCGGGATAAATCATCGCTCACCGGAATGGCGCCGGCCTGGTCGCTGCTTCACAGCAGTTTGCTCGTCCCGCGGCTCTCCGTGCGTCAGGCAGCCGCCTTCAAACCGCGCAGCAGCCACCACCCACCCAGCGGCGGCAGCGCCACCAGCCAGCACGTCGGCGCGTAGCCGTAGTGGTCCACAATGGCGCCGATCACGGGCGAAATCGCCGTCTGCAGCACCCCATACGCAAACACCAGTGCTGCAATTGCGGTTCCAGCCTGTTCACCGCCCCAGATGTCCACCGGAATCGTATAGAGGTTCACGCTGCCCGCCGTAGCCCAGAAGTAACTGGCAGCAATCCCCAGCATCGCGGTCAGGGGCGTCGGACACCGCGGCACCACCAGCGTGATCAGGCAGCCGATCGCACTCACGAACGCTCCAAACACCCGGGCCTCCGCGTTGCCCGATCCGCCCACAATTCTCCGGCGCGATATCCAGCCGCCGGCAAACGCCCCCAGCGTGGAAGCGACCGGCGGAAACCACGCGAAGACAGCCACGGATTTCACCGTCAGCCCGAACGTGTGGGTGAGATACGCCGTCGTCCAGTTCGACCAGAGAGAATAAATCCCCATCCACAGAACGTTGGCCAGCATCAGCCGCTGAAGCCGCACATCGCTAAGCAGTTCAAAGCCGCCGCCCGCGCGCGCCGGTCGATCCCGCTGCGGACGAACGGTCTCATACGGCGGAACCAGGCGGCGCACCAGCATCCACACGGGAATCCACAAAACGCCCAGCCCCGCGCACACAAAAAACGGCTGCCTCCAACCCGGCATTGCCGCAACCAATAACGGCGCAGCCACGCCCGCGATGCTGAGGCCGACCTGCGTCATCGCCGCGCCGATCGCCCGGTTCTCCGGCTCCAGATAAATCGCGTTCAGCTTTCCCGCCGCCGGCACTCCTGCCGATTCAAACGCGCCCAGCATCGCGCGCGAACCCAGCAATTGACCGAAGCCGCGGCTGATCCCACCCAACACCGATGACGCCGACCACATCGCAACGGCCCAGATAATTCCGGCTTCGAGGCCGAGCCAGTCCAGTAGCCAACCTGTAGCGGGCGATGCGAGCGCGTAGGTGACGGAAAACGCCGAAATCAGCCAGCCAAACTGCGCGTTGCTGAGATGAAATTCCGCGCAGACGCTCGGCTTGGCGGCACTGAGCACAAGCCGGTCCAGATAATTCCACGTCGATGCCAGCGCGAAAACGGTAACGGCCACCCATCGCGCGGTCTTGCCGGAGGCTGCGGGCCGGGGAATCGCCGGCGTATGGGCTGTCAGTTTCGTCATGCAACGCGGCGAGAGGAGCAAACCCAGTGTAGCGATTCGCATGAATGGCAACGGCCAGAGCGCCACAATGTGGCACGATGGGGATATCGGACCGACCCAACCATCCGGCCATTTTCGCGATTTATTGCAGCCGCTGAGCCGGGTCCGATATCTCATTTGGCGTCTGTTTGGCGGCCGCGGTCCTATCGAATTGGCCCTCAATTCCGGCCTCCGCATAAAAATCCGATCTCTTTCAACGACCGATTACGGTGTCGCCTGGGACATTTACTGGCGCGGTTGTTATCAGTGCCCTGAGCCGCTCCCGCAGGTTCGGCGCATTGTGGATCTCGGCGCCAACGTCGGTTATTCCTGCCTGTTCTGGTGTCAACGATTTCCCGACGCAACGGTCACGGCATTCGAGCCGCACCCGGAGCATCTGAAGGCCATCGCGGGACACTTGTCGGCAAATCGCCTTGCGGACCGCGTCACAGTTATTGCCGCGGCGGCAGGCGTGTCCGAAGGTTCGGGCTATCTGGCCGATGCGGGATCCAGCTCCGCAATCACAGGGACTCCGGACGGCTATCCGATTCGCGTCGTCGACCTCTTTAAGACGGTAAAAGGTCCGATCGACCTGCTCAAGATCGATATCGAAGGAAGTGAATACGGATTGCTCGCCGACGAACGTTTCCCCGACTTCGGCGCGCGCACTGTGGTTGTGGAGTGGCACAAGACGGCGGATCGTCCCGACGGAAAGAAGTGGTCCGAAGACAGGCTTCACGATTGCGGTTATCGAACGGTGGCTGGCTTCGAGGATCTGCCCCATGCCGGTCTGATCTGGGGATTCAGGTAGGGAGCCGGGTATCCTGAAACCGTGCGGTTCATAGCCACAATGGCGTTTGCCATGCTCCTCGTGTCGTGTGGTGAAGAGCCACCTGCGCCAACAGCGGAGCACGACGAGACTACGAACCCCTGGTACGGCGAAACGCTCGGACAACTGACGTCGATGCTCCGCGACGCCACAAAATTTCGCCGGCAAGGTAAGGCCGACGAAGCCTCCGCGCTCATCGAAAAGGGTGAACCCCTGGCCAGTCAGCTCCTGGCGGTTCGCCATCCCACGCTCGCCGCGATGCAAGCCGCGTCCGATCTCGACGATCTCTACGGCCGCATGCTTCTGTCCAATCGCCACTACGCCTGGGCGCAGTTCTTGTTCCAGAAAAACGTCGCTCGCTGGAAACACTGGGTCCCTTCGACGCCGGATACCGAAGCCCGCCTGAAGCAAGCGGAGGACGCAGTCCGCGAATGCGACAAGGGCATGATGAAACCCGCTGGCCGTTAGGATCGGAATCCGGGTTGTGCAGGGCAACTGTACCCGTCTCGTTCCTGCGTCCTGCTAAGCTGACGCCATGAAGCCACTGTTCGCCCTGACGCTTTCCGCAACCTGCCTCTTCGCGCAAGCGACCGTATCGCCCGAAAGAGAGGCAGCCATGAAAGCCGATATGGCCGGGCAGATCGACGGCATGAAGAAACAGGCGCAAGTCATGGTCGATAGCGTCTTCAGTTTCGCCGAACTCGGCTTTCAGGAGTTCGAGACGTCGAAATACCTGTCCGGAATCCTCGAAAAGGAAGGCTTCAAAATCGAGCGCAACGTCGCGGGAATTCCAACCGCGTTCGTCGCCACATGGGGCCAGGGAAAGCCCGTCATCGCGCTTGGCTCCGATATCGACGATATCCCGCAGGATTCCCAAAAACCTGGCGTCGCCTTTCGCGACCCGATGGTGGAAGGCGCGCCGGGCCACGGCGAGGGCCACAATTCCGGAATGCCTCTGCAGATCATCGCGGCCATCGCGGCGAAACGCGTGATGGAGCGCGAGCACATCCAAGGCACCCTGAAAGTCTGGCCCGGCGTCGCCGAGGAACTGCTGGGCAGCAAGGCTTACTACGTCCGCGCCGGCGTTTTCAAAGAGGTCGACGTCTGTCTGTTCGCGCACGTCGGCTCCAACCTGGCGGTGGGTTGGGGCGCGAACGCGCAGCAGGACGGATTGGTCTCCGTCGAATATCAGTTCTCGGGAGAAAGCGCACACGCGGCCGCCGCGCCGTGGCGGGGAAAAAGCGCCCTCGACGCCGTGGAATTGATGAGCATGGGCTGGGAGTTCCGGCGCGAGCATCTACGTCCGGCGACGCGTGTTCATTACGTGATTACCAACGGCGGCGACCAGCCGAACGTCGTACCGCCCAACGCCGCCATCTGGTTCTTTTTCCGCGAAGCCGACTATGACCACATCATGAACCTCTGGCAGATCGGCGACCGCATGGCGCAGGCCGCCACGCTCATGACCGATACGACCTGGACGTCTCGCCTGCTCGGCACGGCGTGGCCGGGTCACTTCAACAAAGCGATTGCGGAAGACATGGAGGAAAACATCAAGAAGGTGGGACTGCCGAAATGGTCGGATGACGACCAGGCGCTGGCGAAGGCGTTTCAGGCGCTGATGAAGGTTCCGCAAACCGGGTTGCCGACAAAGGTCGCCCCGCTGCGAGGGCCGCGACCGGAACCCGAACCCGGCTCGCCGGAGGACGCCATCGGTCCAACCGGCGGGGGTTCGGACGATATCGGCGATATTTCCTGGAACGTTCCGACAGTGGTGCTGAATTACCCGTCCAACTTTCAGGGCGGTCCGGGGCACAACTGGGCCAATGCGATCTCGATGGCGACGCCAGTCGCGCACAAGGGCGTGATCGCCGGCGCGAAGGTGCAGGCGATGACGATTCTCGATATCCTGCTGCATCCGGAACTGGTGAAGAACGCCTGGGACTACTTCAACAACGTGCAGACGAAGGATGTGAAGTACAAGAGCTTTCTTCGCCCCACCGACCAGCCGCCGATCTGGATGAATCAGAGGATCATGGATCAATATCGACCGGCCATGAAGCCGTTGTATTACGATCCATCGAAGTACGACACGTATCTGGACCAGCTTGGCATCAAGTACCCGACGCTCCAGCCCGCAGCGGGCAAGTGAGGCCGGAGTTGTCAACCCGACACAGGTGGGACGCCACCTCACTTCCATGTCGCAGACCCGAACGAAAGACTTTACGATCCGTCAAGGCCGCTTCTGCCGTATATTGGAAATAGAGGCGATTTCATGTTCACGCAAAACGCGTTTCAGGAGTTGAAATCTCGCATTCGCTACTGGGGCTTCCTGCTTCTGAAGCTGGTCGGTGCGGCATTGGGAGCCGCCGGCAGCCTGTGGTTCCTGAACCTGTTCTGGCTTCCGTACACGCCGTTGCTGAAGCTGATCAACCAGTATCAGTTCAGCTACGATCTGGTATACACGTCGCTCGTGGGCGTGTGGTTTCTATTTGCCTACGGGTTGTTCTACCTGGCGATATGGGACCAGCGCTACCGCTGCCGGACATGCCTGCGCCGTCTGCGCATGCCCATCGAGACCGGCTCCTGGGGCTACATGCTCCAGCTCGGGCGGCCTCAGATCGAATACATCTGCGCTTACGGGCATGGGAAACTGAACGTGGAGGAAGTGCAGATATCGGGTTCCGTCTCACCTGCGTGGACCGAGCAGGGAGATATCTGGGATGAGCTGTTTGCCGAAGGCGCGGATAAAGAACGGTGACAGCGTCGTCGGCCGTTAGCACAGACCGGCGAAAGCTCCCGTTGTGGAGGCTGATCGCCGGATTTGCCGTTCTCGGGATCCTCGCGGCTTTGTTGATAACGGCGGCGCTGGTTTACCTGGACAACTCTCGTCTGGACCGTTACATGCGCGCGCTGGCGGACGCTCCCGCTTCGGCGCAACTACCGGATGCGACGCTGAAAGGAGAAATTCTCCGTCGCGCCGCGGACCTCGGACTATCGCTTCAGCCCGGCGACGTCCAGATCTCTCGCCCCGGAGGCAGACCGCATATCACGATCACCAAATACTCGGCGCGCACACCCATAGCGGGGATGGATCTGCGACTCCCGGAAGCGTCATCGCACTGAAGGCCGGTCGAGTTGAAGGGAGCGGAAACGGGCAGCAGCCGGCACGCTACAACAAATGCTCCCGGCCCCTCTCTTCGAGCATTTTGACGATTTCGCCCACCTGCTGGGCGCGCCGCCGATCGGCCACCAGCAGGGCGTCAGGCGTGTCCACAATTATCAGATCGTTCACGCCAAGGAGCGCGACGAACTTTTTACCGCAATCGACATAATTGCCAGCGGACTTCCTGGCGAAAATCTCCGATAGCGATGCGTTGCTTTGTCCGTCTCTCGCCAGCAATTCGTAAACGGCGCCCCAGCTGCCGACATCGTTCCAGCCGATATCGTCGCAGGCAACACCTACTACGTTATCCGCCTTTTGAAGAACGGCGTAGTCGATGGAAATGTTTTCGCAGAGCGGAAAAACCTCGGCCACGCGCGCGGCGAAATCCTTACGAGAGAAGGCAGGCAGACTGGAGAGCAGAGTAGCTGTCTTCGGCAGATGCAGGCGCAGGCCATCAAGGACCGTCGCCGCCTTCCAGAAAAACATACCGGCGTTCCAGTAGAAATGACCCGCGCGCACAAACTTCTTCGCTTCCTTCAATTCCGGCTTTTCGCGGAAGCGCTTCACCGGCACGGCTTCGAGTTTGCCTTCCCCGGTGCCCCTGGGAAATTCGATGTAGCCGTACCCGGTTTCCGGCCAGCGGGGCGCAATTCCAAGCACCGCGATCTTGTCCTGCTCGGCGGCGCGAAACGCGGCGCGCACCAGGCTAAGGTAGCGTTTTTGATTCCCGATGATGTGGTCCGAGGGGAAAACACCGAAGACCGCGCCGGGATCGATGGATTCGAGAATGTGGGCCGCGAGTCCGATAGCCGGCGCGGTATTTCGCTGCGCCGGTTCCGCGATGATCTGATGCGCGGGAACCTGCGGCAACTGGCGCACGATTTCGTCGCGGACGAACTCGTTGGTTAGTACCCAGATGCGCTCCGGCGGAATCAGCGGTACGAGCCGATCGACGGTAGCCTGAATGAGCGTGGCGTCGCCCCCGCCGACGTTCAGCACCTGTTTCGCGTGACGCTTGCGGCTGCGGGGCCAGAAGCGCGTACCGCGACCGCCAGCCAGTATAAGGCCGTAATAATTTGCTTTCGCCATTACCAAACAACATTAGCAAGCGCTGTACCGCAGGATTCGGCCTGCCAGTCCGCGCGGCGTAATCGGATAAGAGAAGATCAGCCGGAGAAGTGCCGCTCCGGCGCGTCCTGGTCGGAAAGCGCACGCACTTCGACCAGGCAACCGCGCACCGCCCCGATTGAAACGCATTTCGAGCGGCCCGTCCGTGCCGTCGCGGGCACCCGGGAGACTCACCATGTTTCCGTCACCTGCGAACCCGAGCGTTCAGAAACCGGCTGGCTTCGGCGCAGCGGCAACAGCCGCTCCCGCCGCGGGCAGTACCTTGATCTCGGCTCTCTGGAATCCGAATTTATGCCCGTTCTCGTCGATCATGTTGATCTGGCAAGTATAGACGCCGGTCGGCAATTGCGCCAGCGGTACCTGAAACCTCACCGGAAGAGTCTGTCCCCGAAGCGGTATAAAGCTGGTCATACGCACAGGTTGCGATTCGAACATCTTGTTCTTACCGCGGAAGAACGTCAAAGTCGCGGCCACACTTGGCTTCTGGTCCGCTCCGAGCGTCGGATCGTAGACTTCCATATACACGTACAGGTTCTGGTCCTTGCGGAATACGCGGGTAATGCTCGGCACCAGTTGCTGCCCTTCTTCCACGAGAGGATTCGCGTCCTCCACTTTGCTGTTCGGGTCCGCCTTCGCCAGTGCGCTCTTCGTCGATTGCCGCTGGCTGCTCAGGACCATGGAACTCGTCTTGATCTTCGTCGGCTGATCCAGGGCAAGATCCGGAATCACTATGCTCGTTTCGTACGTCCCCATCTTGCCCGTCTCGTTCTCGCGGGTGAGAAATTTCAGCTTATACGAGCCTGGCGGGACGGTGAAACCGGTATCGTACGCGATCGCTCTGTTGTTGAGTTCCGTCAGCGTGGACTGCGCCAGCTGAATCGTGATACCGTCGCGGACGACGCCCTTCATCTGGTCTTTGTTATCGCGTAGCTGTCCGATAAAATCCAGATCTGTTTTGGAGTTACCCTTGCTCTTCGCCAGAGCGATTTCCGAACCGGGAATCTTGACGCTGAAGGGGACGAAATAGCGATCCCGCGCCAGACGAAAATAATTCACCTCCGCAGCCAGCGAAAGATCCGTGATCGGATCGCCCAGAATCAGCGCCTGCTGCAGCTGGTCTTCCTTGTCGGCGCTGGTGAACTTGCCGAAGTCTTTTTCCGCGAAGTAACCATGTTTGTAATCCAGCTTGGCCGAAGCGGCGTCCGCACGATTCACTTTCACGCTGACGGTACGATACTTGCCATCCATCTTGCTGTTTGTGCTGTAGTAGCCAAGAATATAGTAACTTCCTATGTCGTCGCGGGCCTGTTCGAGGCCGAGGGAAAGATTATTGTCTTCGGCGAACAACTTACCGCCCGTGTCCGCCGCCAGAGTGGAGAGCGTTTCCTGCGCCGTATCGTTAGCCGCGCCGCCGCGGCCGCCGCCCATGCCACCCTTAGCTCCGCTGGTAAACATGCCCGATCCGCCGCTCGAAGCCGTGCTCGCGTCGCCACCGGGCGCGGATGCCGTCATGCCGCGCGCGTCGATCGGGTAGATCGCCACGTTCGACTTTTTAGCGGTGTTAACCAGCTTGAGCAGCTCCGCCTGGTTGTCGGTGCCCGATTGCGTGATACCGCTCGAAAAATACATGAGCGCTTTCTTTTCCGGGAATCCCGCGAGCATTTTCGCCGCCGTCTCAATGGTGGTCAGCTTCTTATCCACGTTGAAAATGTCGAATTCGGACTGATCCGCGCTGAACGTATTATCGTCCGAAGTATCGCCCGCGCCCAGACTGTCCACCATGTCGGCGCCTTCGCCGATATGGAACTTCTTCACGGCCTCTTCGAGCGCATCCTTATCGTCGGTAAAATCCTGAGAGATTTCGAGCGGCCCCGTGGTCGCCATCATGATGCAGACCAGGTCGGCCGGCTTCAGATCCTTATGGATGAAGTCGATGGCGGTCTTCTGCACGCGGATCTGCTCGGAGACGGCCATGGTGCTGAAGTCGAACAGCATGGCGACGAGGCGGCGATCCTGAAAACGGATCACGGGAGTTGAGACGCCGGTGGGCACGGTTATCGCGGCGGCACGCGGGGCGGGTGCGGGAGCGGGGGCGATCC
>PLEX01000046.1 GCA_003136575.1 Bryobacterales bacterium
AGGCTTACACGAAGCGCTTCCACTTGTTGAACAACGCGAAAAAGCGCGACAAAGAGTACCGGGACAAGAATTTTCCGCTCGAAATTGCCCGCACATCGGGCAAAGCCGCCTGATTCCGTTGTGGGGCAGGCAGTTTTGCCTGCCACTTTTCGCCCAGGACCGGACTCAGAGCCACCAAACCGCCAAAACTCACGATCCACACTGTCTTATCGGCGTGAAACGGCGGCACTTTCATTCAGCACTCGGCTCGATACTATCCTGTTCCACTAAGTGAATCAACCCGCGTTGACGCCACATTGACGCCAAAAAAATTTACAAATACTTGCTCGGAGCATTGACATCGATTTACAAATGTGATGTACTAGCACCCCAGAGGTCGAGAGGAACCGGGAACCGCCGCGGGCACGCAATGCGGATTCCGGACTAATGTTGTTGATCTTGTCTCGGAAGCAGCGTATTTGAAAATCGGAATCGGGGCTGATGCCCCGGAGGGGAAATTCAGAATGTTTATTCGTCAGGACGGCGCGTCGGCGAAGACGCGATCGGGAGTAGGCGTCTCCGTGTGTAAAGCGCCAATGAAAAGGAGCGGAACAATGATACGTGTTAGTCGCAGCATTTTTTTTGCCGGCCTCGTTGCCGCCTTGTTCCTGCTGGCGCTTTCGGCGTCGGCGCAGGTCACGACCGGCAACATTACGGGACGGGTCGTCGACTCATCGGGAGGCGTCATTCCCAATGCGAATGTCGTCCTTATCAGCGAGGTCCACGGAAACAGGAGCGCCCCGGAGAAGACCAACAAGGACGGGGACTACACGTTCGTGGACGTCACAGCCGACACGTACAGCATTGAGGTCACAGCCCCGGCGTTCAAGACCACGCTGGAAAAGGGGGTCCTGGTTACGGGCGGCGATCACATCGGCGTCCCGCCCATTACGCTCCAGGTAGGCGGAACCACCGAAACGGTTTCCGTAACCGCCGAAGCGACGCTGGTACAGACTCAGAGCGGTGAGCGCTCTTACGCTATCGAAACCCAGCAGATCGAAAACCTGCCGATCGGCCACTCGAACTTCGCGAATGCCGTGGCTTTTTCTCCGGGCACGAATGGTACCACCCGGCTGGGTTCCCCCACAGCTGAGAATAACTTCATGATGGACGGCGTCTCAGCCATGGATACGGGCAATAACGGCCAGATGCTGAGCATGAACATCGAGTCGATCGGTGAAATTAAAGTTATCACGCAGGGGTACCAGGCGGAGTTCGGCAGATCGACCGGATTGCAGATTTCGGCTTCGACCAAGAGCGGCACCAATCAGCTCCACGGGTCGGGCTACGGTATCGCCACGAACTCGACCTGGAATTCCAGGTCGTGGAGCAATCAGAAGAACGGTCTGCCACAGGCGTATTCCTACAAGAACACTTATGGCGGCAGCGTCGGCGGACCGGTCTTCATCCCGAAAGTTTTCGACGGCAGGAATAAACTGTTCTTCTTCGTGGCGGAAGAGTGGCAGCCGTCGACTTCAGTTGTGAATGGCGCAGGGTCGTATCTGCGCCTGCCGACAGCGCTTGAGATGGCGGGGAACTTCTCCCAGAGCCTCAATAATCAGGGCGCGCTGATCGCTCCGATCAAGGACCCCACGACGGGGCTCGCCTTCCCGGGTTCGATCATTCCTCAAAGCCGTATGTACGCTCCGGGCCTGGCAGTGCTTCAGCAATTCCCGACGGCGAATCTCACGCAGCAGCCGGGAACATCTTACAACTACGCGGAAACAACAGCGTCGGTCAATAACCTGACAACGCAGCCCGCGATCAAAGGCGACTACGTTCTGAATTCAAAACTGCGGTTCTCGGGCAAGTACTCCGGGCAGATCGCACGCGTGGTGACAACACCGGGCAGCGTCGTCGGCTACAACGATTCCAGCAACGGACCGTATCCGTGGATCGAAAACTATGGGGTCACCGCGGACTGGACGGTCTCGCCCTCGGCCGTGGCTGAGTTCACTTGGGGTTCCATCAAAAACCAGTTGACGGGCGGCGGCGTCTTCACGGACGCAGCGGCCAGTCGCCTCAATACGCTCAGCGCCTTCCCGGAATTGTACCCGAACTGGGGCGTGCTGAATCCGTCGTACTACGCCACCTCGGTCATGAACGCCAATAAATATCCGATCTGGGACGGCAAGCAGCTTCTGTACCCGCCGAACTGGAGCTGGGGCGGCTTAATCAGCGGCGGTCCGCCGAGCCTGGGTGAGTTCGGCTACCTGAACATCAACCACACGAACGACTTCGCGGCGAGCCTGACGAAGATCAAAGGGCAGCACACGATCAAAGCCGGAGCCTACATCAATCACAGTTACAAAGCGCAGAACACCGGCGCCGGCGGCTTGGGCGCTTCCCCGCAGGGTAACGTGAATTTCGGCAACGACACGAATAACCCCCTCGACACGGGGTTTGGTTTTGCGAACGCCGAGCTGGGAGTCTTCGATCAGTATCTGCAGCAATCGAAGTACGTCGAAGGCAACTTTGTTTACTATAACGTGGAGGGTTACGTCCAGGACAACTGGAAAGTGACTCACCACCTGACGCTCGATTACGGTATGCGGTTCGTACATCAGACACCCCAATACGATAAGTTGAACCAGATGTCGAACTTCTTCAGCCCGGGAACCGCGTCCGAACCATGGAACACCGGGGCCAATGCCTGGAATCCGGCAAACTCGGAAGTGCTATACGTAGCGGGATGCGCCAATGGGGCGACGACCTGTTCGGGCAACAACCGCGACGCCAAGAATCCGATCACCGGGCAGATTATCACGGCCGGGGGCGCGAACACGGCGGTGTTGATCGGAACGCCGATTCCGGGCGTGGGAAATCCCCTGAACGGGATCGTTCAGGCGGGCAATGGCATCGCGAACACGAACTACACTTGGCCGGCAATGGCATTCGGACCCCGAGTCGGGGCTGCATACGAGGCAAAGGGTGGTTTGGTAATCCGCGGCGGCGCTGGCCTGTTCTACGAGCGCCCCGACGGGAATACGGTATTCTCCACGCCGGGCAATCCGCCGATCGCGACCGCCCAGAACCTGTATTATGGACAGTTGCAGACGGTCGGCTCGGGGGGCCTGAGTCCGCAGCCGGTGCCATCGATGGTCACCTTTGAGTACAACGCGAAGATCCCGGCGACTTGGCAGTGGCAGGTCGGCGTCCAGAAAGCGCTGCCCGGCCAGATGGTTCTGGATTTTTCCTATGTGGGCAACCACGCGTACAACCAGCTGGGTTCGACGCAGGGCGGAACCCAACAGAACCTCAACCAGATACCCTTCGGCACGGCGTATCTGCCGCAGAATCAGGACCCGACACTCGCACCTTCGACCACTCCCGGCGCGGATGCCTATACGTCGAATCTGCTCCGGCCGTACCCGGGTCTCAGCACAATCGGGCAGAATACGACGTTCGCCCACAGCACGTATCACTCGCTCCAGCTGAGCGTGAATCGGCGCTTCAGCCATGGGCTCTCTTTGGGGGCAAACTATACGCGCGGGATCTCGCTCACGGGCAACAACGGCCTGACCCAACGCTACGTGTATTCGTCGAACGGCACGATCTCGCTCTGGAACGGTGAGGCGGCGTGGGAGGCCCTGAATAGTTTCCAGGATCCGACACCGAATTTCCTGAAGATGAATACCAGCTGGGACGCTCCGGGCTTCAAAACAGCAGGCAATGGTAATGGCTTCCTTGGCACTGTCGTTAACCAGGTCACGAAGGACTGGAATATTTCCGGAGTTCTGACGGCGTACTCGGGAGGGTCCTATCTTCCCGGTTACTCCTATCAATCCAACGGAGGCAACGTCAACATCACCGGTTCTCCGGACTTTGGCGGCGGTGTGGTTATTAACGGCAACCTTGGCAGCGGATGTTCGAGCAACCAGTTTGCCCAGTTCAATACCGCGGCTATTACGGGGCCGACCTACGGCAGCACCGATATGGAATCGGGCCGCAACAATGACATACGAGGCTGCCCCGTCGCACAGGTCGATCTGGCGGTCGTGCGAAGGTTCCACTTCTGGAAATTCCGGGAGAAAAGAACCTTCATATTCCGCACCGACATCTTCAACGCGCTCAACGCCGCGATGATCACCGGCCGGAACACTACGGCTACGTTCAACAATCCGACGAGCATGACTCTGGAGAACCCCGAGTTCAGCTCCACCGGAAGCATACTTTCGGGCAAGCAACTGCCGGAGAACGCCGGCTTTGGCGCCGCCAACGCAGCCCTTGGAAGCCGCAACATTCAGTTTGAGATCCGCATCGGCTTCTAAACCGGGGCCATCCGCACCTCATAGCGCCTGCCACGAACGTGGCAGGCGCTGTTTGTTTGTCTTTCCGCCAAGTATCGTGCGAACGACCTCCAACTTGCCTCGGCAACGGGCTTCGGGTCCGCATCCGGCATCGCTCGAGGCGTCGCTTCCGGATCGGCCTCGCTGGCCGGAAATCCGTTGCAATCCATCGCACGGGAGACCTGTTCGCCATACCTAAGCAAATGCTAAAGTACGAATAGTGTTCAGGATTTTCTCCTTACTGTGCTGGCTCAGTTTTGCGGCATACGTCATATTTTCCAACTCCACGCATTATTACATCGCGCACTTAGCGGGCCTGCTGAGATAGCCGGATGGCAACTACAACTGTCTGGGCCGCTCTGACAGGGCCGCGTTGCCCGAATCGTACGTATCCCCGGCGCGGACTGGCCTGTGTCGTGGCCCTTGTGATTTTGGCCTCCGTTTGGTTGGTAACCCTCCATCTGCTGGGTTTATTCAATATTCTGTTTGCCCACCCCAGGATTACTGCGAGCATCGTCATCGTCGCGACTTTCGCCAGCGCAGTAGCGTCGTGTTTATTGCTGAGCCATATCGATCTGCCGGAGGGGACGGACGCGGCCGAGGAAACCGCGTCCGGCGTACCGTTGGCGATTAAGGCGATAGTCGCATTGGCGGCAGTACCCTACGCCGTCCTGTTGGTGAACAGTTTCCTGGCGTACCCGAATGGGACCGACGCGATCGCGTATCACATCAATGTCGCGTTAGCCTGGTTACAGACCGGAAGTATCCGTCTGGACACGGCTATGGGATGGCAATATTGCCTGCCCGGCAATGGGGAAATGCCTGCGCTTTTCGCACTGTCTCTGGGGCTCGAGAGAGCCGTCTTCATTGGCAACCTGCTCTCCTCGATCCTGTTGGCGGCGTCGGTTTATTCAATCGCCTGGAAACTGACGAAACAGACGGCGTCGTCTCTGTTGTCGGCCCTGTTGGTCACGACAATTCCGATCGTTATTTATCAGACTTTTGAGCTTTACGTGGAGTTATTCGGGACCGCATTCATGGTTGCCGCGGTCGCTCTGATGCTGTGGAGGGACAAGAGTCCGCTTCTTTTTGTTTTTCTTTCGGCGTGCGCCACGGGTGTGTCGTTTGGCGTGAAGCCCATTTTCTGGGTTTACGGGGTCGTCTACGGAATCGGCTCTCTGATTCTGGTTTGGCGCCAGAACTCAAAAAGACTGCAATGCATTGCGCTTATCGCGGCTGGATTAGCGCTGACGTCCGGCTTTTGGTTTTTCCGGGCGGCGGTGTCTACGGGAAATCCCCTGTATCCGATGAGTCTTTCTCTGCCTAGCCATGGAAAGGCCGAGGGGTATTCGGCGGCCCACCTCACCCACACTGCCACAAATTACGATGCTCGTCTGAGCTCTTTGCTGTGGGAGTTGGAATTTCCCTGGAGCGAGCCGTTCCCGGCCGACGGCAGGCTGCCAGTCGAGTCCGACCGAGGCACCGGACCGCTCTTCGCCGCGCTGGCTGTGCCCGGAGTCCTGTTTATGATAGTTCAGGCGGTACGGCGACGAACAACCCCACTTCAAACCGCATTACTTGTCGGGACGGTTGCGGCGCTGGCCTTGTGGGCAGTCCACCTTCGAATCATTCGTTTCAGTCTGCCCGCAATGGCACTGTCGTGCGCCGTGGCCGCGCCGCTGCTCGGCGAACTCCTGGCGAACTGCCGCCGCAGCCTCTATACTCTCTGCTTCGCCGGCCTCATAATGAACGCCGCATACTGCCTCCCGGGACCGACGCAGCGCTTGGTACGCCAGGTGGAGCGCCGCGACTGGTCGAGGGCGACCTATTACGGATATCCGCCGATTCTCGACCGTATCACTCCGGGAGGCCGTGTCTACGATCACTTTAACCGCGTCTGGGGCTCGATGCTGGCGGGTTCGGGTCTGACGAATTCCGTCCGTTACTGGGGTTCGCTGAAAGCCGGCGACTACATCGTCAGGGCGGGTCCCAAAATGCCGGAGGACGACAGCCTGATCTCGGGCGGCAAGGCTGAATTGATATACGACGGAATCCCTGCGAGCCTTTACCCGAAGGTCGCCATGCGCTGGCGTGTATACAGAGTCCGCTAGCCCCCTCCCGCGAAGGAAGGCGCACGGAACGACAATCGGCCGTCGGGTTAACGGCACGACCGGCACCAGTACCGGAAGTACCGGTTTCAGGCCATTCTTCCTATCTTTCGCGGTGGTTTTTCTGTAGAATGGAACCGAGCATGCATCCGACGATTTCCGTCATCATTCCGGTTTATAACGGAGCCGAGTATCTGGATCGGTGCCTCGCGTTCCTGGGCTTATCTCTGGAGAAGCCTCTGGAATGCATCGTAGTAGACGACGGCTCAACCGACGGCTCGGCCCGAATAGCTGAACGCCATGGCGCAAGGGTGCTGGCGACGGAAGGCCGTTGCGGGCCAGCCCGTGCGCGCAATATCGGCGCGGCATCGGCGCGGGGATCGATATTGCTGTTCATCGACTCCGACGTCACCGTCCATCCCGATACGTTGTCGAAGATGGCGATCGAATTCGCGGCCGACCCCGCGCTCGATGCCGTCATGGGTTCGTATGACGACGATCCCACAGCCCCGAACTTCATGTCGCAGTACCGGAACCTGATGCACTGCTTCGTGCACCAGCGCTCCAATCGCCAGGCAACCACGTTTTGGGCCGGCTGCGGCGCGATTCGCCGGGAGGTATTCGCGGAGTTCAACGGTTTCGACGAAAAATACAGGTCGGCGGCAATTGAAGACATCGAACTTGGTTACAGGATGTCCGCCGCCGGCCGCAAACTTGCCCTGAACCCCTCGATTCAGGTCACTCACATGAAGCGCTGGAGCCTGCGCACGATGCTCAGGGCGGATTTTTTTCATCGCGCGCTGCCGTGGTCGGAACTGGCCATCCGGTCGGGCCGGCTCCCCAACGATCTGAATTTGCGCGTCAGTCAGCGGATCAGCGTATCGATGGTGTTCATTCTGTGCGCACTGGCGGGGTTCTTGACGTTGCGGCACGGTGCGTTTTTCCTGCTTCCTCTTTTCGTAACGTTCTTCATACTGCTTTCCTACTACTGGCTGGAAATGTCGGGACGGAATAACCGTCTCATCACCGCCCTGATGGTTGGCGCCCTTTGCGTCATCGGCGCGCTTTCGTATCAACACCATGAGAAGAGGGCATTTGTCATGGTCGTGGTGAGTTGGGTCGCACTGCTTATCCGTCGCCGGATTTCGAAGCCGATGACCGCGTGGAGCCGAATCAGCGGAATTTTAACGGGCGGTTACTGTATGACGGTGATTCTGTTGTACTGGTACCAGATGCCGCGCAATCCCGTTGGAACGGCCTTCCTGATCGGTGGCGTGCTCCTGATGGCGCTGAACCAGCAGTTTTATTTTTTTCTGGCTGGCCAGAAGGGGCGCCTGTTTGCCCTTGCGGCGATTCCGTTTCACCTGCTCTACTTTATTTCGAGCGGAATTGCGTTCCTGCTGACTATCGCCCGGCATAGGCTGGGCAGGCTGGACGGCCGNNCGGCTGGGCAGGCTGGACGGACCCGTTGCGCTTCCCGCCGATGAGGCGAAAACCGACCTCTGATGGCTAGCCGTTCCTCCGTCCTCACCTACCATTCCATCGACGATTCCGGGTCCGTGATTTCCACACCGCCGTCAACCTTCCGACGGCAGATGGAGTATCTGGCGTTTTCCGGTGTCCCGGTCGTACCTCTTGACAGGGCCGTGCGCGAACCCGGATGTGTGGCTATTTCGTTCGATGACGGTTTCGGAAATATCGCCGATCATGCGCTGCCCATTCTCGAAAAATTCCGCTTGCCGGCAACCGTTTTCGTCGTCAGCGATTTCTGCGGCGGCCGTAACGACTGGCCGAGCCAGCCTGCCGGAATGGTACCTGTTTTGCCACTACTGGGTTGGGACGATCTTCGCGCCCTGCCTAAAGACGTCACTATTGGCGCGCATACTGTGACGCATCCCGAATTGAACCGCTTGCCGGACGACGAGTGCGAGCGGGAGATGACCGAATCGCGGACCGAGATCGAACAGCGGCTCGCCAGGCCCGTCCGATGGCTGGCGTACCCGTACGGAGCGTCATCACCGCGGGTGCGCAGCCTGGCGGGGAGGCACTTCGATTTTGCCTTTGGCACATCACTTCGATTTCTCCCGCCGATGCCCGACCGAGCGAACCTGCCGCGGATCGATACGTATTATCTGCGCGGGGCGTTTTCGATTGAACGTCTGTTTACGTTGCCGGGCAGAGCTTATATCGGTATGCGCCATCTGTTTCGCGAGGCGCGTCGCGCGGTTTCGGACTAACGTCCACGCGGGTCCGGTCGCGTCCGCACCCGGCTATTTGGCAAAGAACCAGCGGCAAGGCGCGGGGTCGTAGCGAATCGCGGTCGCCTGAGCAGACGACGTAACGTTTACGTCGGAGCCGCCGCGGTATTCCACGGCAAGGTTCAACGCGGCCGGGTCGTCGAACCGATAGCCGACAGTCCGCGCCATTTGAGGCCACGCTACATTCAAGTCCGGCTTCCAGCGAACGAGAACATGTCCGCGCAGCTTGTGTTTAACAATGAAATCCGCGAGAGCGTTATAACGAGCGGACTCGTATTTCCAGATTCCGACAATCAGCCAGGATGACATTGCGGCCGAGCAGCAGACGACCGATCCTACGGCCCAAAACGCGCCCGGAGAAACCGGCAGTTTGTTTCGGAGGGCCCTGCAGAACCAACAGGCAATCAGCAGCAGCAGCGGAAGCAAGGGATATTTTTTTCGGGAGTCGAGCGAATACCCTCCACCGAACGCAAAGATCAGCGACGCGCCGAACCACAGGGCCAGAGTGGCGACCAGCGCGTGAAACCCGGTCCCTCGGCGGCCGTCCTGCGGCGCAGGGATACCGGAGAGCATGATAAGGCCAGCCAGCAGGAGAGAAATAAGGCAGGCGCAGGCGATCCAGGTGGCGACGCTCCAGGCGCTGAACGCAAGCGGCCTTGTAACTGCGCTGAACCAGGGATGGAATATGTCGGTGAGAGAGTATTGCCGGAAAGATACGGATACAATCGTTTGCAGATGTAAACCGGTAATTCGTTTGGGCCTCGACTGGCCCACGACAGAGTAATAGGCAACCGCCCACAAGCCGCACCCCACTATCGGCGCGAATGGAAGCCACCAGCCTCCGCGAATGCTTTTCAGACTGCGGAACCTGCCTGTGCGCGCGTCGATGCAGGCGAACAGACCCGAGAACACCGTTGCGAAAAACAATATCTCATGGCTCAGCGAGGTCAGCAGCGCGAGACCGGCGCTGAGGCAGAAGGTCACTGACGCGGGCCAGTTCCGCTTTGTGTGTTCGAGCAGCAGAAGAAGATTCGCAAGCAGGAACATCGGAGCCAGGACATAGCTGTAGTTGGCAATCCAAACCATGGCCTCGTATCCGAAAGGAAACATCAGAAACACCAGCGCAACCGCAACGGGAAGCCTGATTCCTCCATAGAGCGAACGGCAGACATGGAAAAGCAGAATGCCCGAAATCAGGTGTGTCGAAAGCACCAAAATCGGGTGAAAGCCACGGTTTTCCAGGAATAGCCAAACCGGCAGATATTGTCCCAGCGGCCGAAAGAAACCCAGCCAGCGCAGATAGCCGGGGATACCGCCCTCACTTATGACACTCATGAAATCGAAATCATCCGAAAACGGCAGACTCCGTCCAAACAAGGGAAGCCATGCCAAAAGCATCCCCGCAGCAAGTGTCAAATACACCAGCATGTTGTCCCGACATATTGGTGGGCACCTCGGTTTCATGTGCTGCCTAATTCTGGTAATTGGATGCATCCGCAAGGTGTTGATCGCGGGTGTGGTTACTCGGGGAATTGCAAACTACCACTTCGATGGTAGCAAGCCAGAGCTGTCTGGTTTTCTATTTAAGTGCTAAAATTCACACGAAATCGGCGCAGAAAGATAGAAATAACTGAAATAATCAGGAAATATCGTACCCGTAGTGTACGAATACATCCATCCATGCTGACGCGATTCTCTCCGGCCAGACTCCGGATGGCCGGTGAGAACGCGCGCGATATTCGCTCCTGCGGGCGGTTTCGGCGGCAATTCTCCCGCGCACCGTCCCGAAATCCCCCAGTTCCAGACACCGATACAGACCTTCGATACTGCCGACTGGGTCGGCAACCATCGCCTCGTATTTCAAGACCGCAAAGCGGTTGCCGGGAAGCCCCGCCGTGCCGCCGGCAAGTTTCGCTTCGAAGCGCGGACGATCGGCGAGCACCGCCTCGCGGATTGCGTCGTCGGGCGGAATGGCGCCGAACGCGTACGTTTCAAACATGCGCCGCCACATGCGCACGACGGACTCGAAGTTTGTCCACGGATCGCGCACGATCAGGATGTAGCGGGCATCCGGCAGGAGTTCACGAAGCGTGGAGACGCGAAAGCCGTGAGTCGGAGATTTGAGAATGACGGGCCGGCTGGCGCCTCGAATCGAAACTCCCTTCAGAAAACTCAAAAAGACGGATCGCCATCGGCGATTTTCAGCCTCCGAGAGGTCGGCGGGATCGGCGACTCTCAGGGCCTCGCTCAAGTGGCCGGGAGTTATCAGGGCCTCATACGGCGAGCGGGCGCCAAGCGAAAGAAGAGCGAACTCGTCTTCCTGCGGAGAACCGGGCCGGACTTCCATTTCGTCCATCGGACGCTGGGCGGCCGGACTATCGCGGGCGAGGACGCTCGCTTCCGTCATCATGAAATGATGCGGGTTCATGCAGGCGTGGGTTGTCGGGAAACAATAACGGTCGTCGAGACAGAGCAGTTCGTGCAACAGCGTCGTTCCCGAACGCCAGTAGCCGAGGACGACGATGCTGTCTTTCAGGCTCGCCCGTTCCATTTGTTCTTTCGACGTCGCGCTTTGCAGAGCCGTCAACGTGGAGAACAAGGAGCCCGGCACGAAGGTTTGCCAAAGGAGATCGGGAGTCGGGGACAGGCGCCAGTTCCGGCGCAACTGTTTCCATGCGCCCGAGTTGAGATTTAAGTATTGTCGACTCATGTTTTTCAGGAGCGTTACGCTCTTAACCGCGGAAGATCGGGAAAGCGGGCGTGGATGACTTCGCGCAGCTTCTGGGCAAGCGGCGGATTTTCCGCAGAACGATCAAGATCGCGGAGATGCGCCTCGGCGACACAGCGTAGTCTCGCCCGTCCCGTAGCGAGATCGAGCACATACTGATATTCACCATCGATAACACCGACGGTTCCGGAATTCAGCGGTCCAAAGACGCTGTCCGTTTCCAGATACTGCGCGAAGGCCAGACCCTCACCCGCTCCCTGACCGTCGCGTTGCAGCCACGGAACGAGGGACCGGGGACGGACAAAATCGGGCTTCGGGAGTCCCGCGATTTCCAGAATCGTCGGAAGCAGCGACGTCTGGTCCGCAGTGAACGGGACTCGATAACCTTGCTTCTGACCTGGCGTCCGGATGGCCAGGGGGATGTGAATCTCCGGGCGAGACTGGAACTGAGAGTCGTGGCCGAACACGCCGCCAACGAAGCATTCTCCGTGATCGGCCGTAAGCACGACTGCCGTATCCCGGGATCTGCCGCTGCCGTCCAACTCCGACAGGAAGGAACCGAAGGCGGCATCCGCTTCGAGGAGCAGTTCGTCGTAGCGCAGACGCCTCCGGCCGATTTCGTCCAACCCGCCGGAAAGCTGGTCGCGCAGCCAGGAACCCGCAAAGGATTCACCGGACTGCAGGAACCGCCCTAAATACGGCTCATCCGGCAAGTAAGGATTATGCGGCGCGAGCGTGTGAACCCATAAAAAAAAGCCGTCGGGGAGTTTACGGAGCAGATCGCGCGCCTCTTCAAAGGCCAGCTTCGGCGGGAATGGATACAGGCGTGAATTATCGAACGGAGGATAAAAGCGCTTGAGTTCCGCGCGCACAGCCACCCAATTGCGCTCCATGTCGCTGTATTCGTCGAAGCGGGAGCCGAAAGAAGGGCGCGGACGAACGGTTTCGATCAAATGCCAGGGGTCGATCACTCTCTCCGGGCGGCGAGCCATTGGGGGAAACAGGTCGAACTCCGCCGCAAGTCCTTCGGCCAGGAAATATGCCGCGGGATTGTTTACCGAGGCAGCAGTGGCGTAGCCGGCTTCCCGCATTATGTGCGGCAAACTCCTGGCGGAATAATTCCGCGGCAGGGTACCGTCCAGATGATAAGCGTGGTGCTCGGAAGGGTATGCGCCCGTGAGTATGCTCGAAATGCCCGGCGTGGTGAAAGTGGACGTTGAGTAAAAACTGTTGAAAACGGAACATTGGCGGGAAAATTCGTCGATCCGGGGAGTGGTCCGGAGAGAGTAGCCGTACAGCGACATATCCTCCGCGCTGAGCGCGTCGAAGGTGATCAATACGATGTTGGGCCGTCGCGGCACGGAGGCGCGACGCGACAACCCCGACGCCGCGACCGTTCTTGCGCCCACGAATTCTCCGGCGAGAAGCGCGGTCGATGACAATCCTGCCGCCAGCACGGTCCTGCGCGTAGCCTTTTCGGAAAGTAAGCCATCGAGACTCCCGACAACCTGCTTCCGTCGCTTCGGGATCAGCAACGCCGCCGCGAACGCGATGCAATAAGCGACGAAGACGATACTCTTCGGAAACCATTTCAGGTGTGCCGCCGCGACAACGCTATCCATTACGGTAAGAAGCGCGATCGCGACGCATGCGAAAACAGTGGCGACTCCGGCGGCTCTGGTTATGGCATCGACAGTTCGCGACCGGGACAATGGACGCAACAGCAGAAAAGGCAGGATGGGCAAAGTAAGCAATGTCCCGAGAGCCGCCGCCAACACCAGCATGAACACGGCGCGAACAGCGATCTCAAATACCACTTCGGCAGTGGTCAGATGAAAGAACCAGCCACTGACCCGCTCCGGCAGCCAGGCTGCGAGCACGAAGAGCAGCACTACGTTGGCCAGCGTGAACAGCCTGGACCAGAGCGCGAACAGCGTGGCCCCCAGGTTCCCGATTCGGACCGTCATTTTTGGCGCGTTGACGCTGACTCAAACCAGCGATTCGCCGCCTCAACCTGTCGTGCAGAAAACATGCGCCGGCTACGCCGCCATACCCGGGCTGAAAGTGTGGTTGCTCCGTCTGCCAGCACCGCGCCCGGCAGCCCTTGCGCTTCCGGGAAGGTCACGGCGACAGGGGCGACCGGCGGAACGGGAGCCGCGAGCAAACTGATGCGGCCGGTGGTGTCGGAGTCGACGCAGGCCCGCACAGGTGTTGCCGACATTAGGCGCAGGGTCGAGGCAAAGAGATTGTCTGGCCGGGTGTCTCGGTGTTTCGTAATCAACCCTCTGGTACCACGGTACTAATAGATAGTACGATGCTAGCATGATGTCTACGGATAAGCCCCCCGACTGAGTACCATAAACGCGCGGAGCCTCACCGCGGAGCTTGCACATGGTGGACTCGCCAGTTGCGGCCACACAGCACGCGGGATTCCACCCGTAGATCGGCACCGCAGTTGCCAGTCGCCAAGCCATCTCAGGCCCCCACATTCGGAAAAGTGGGAAACCTCGCGTGGATTTCCTGGCGTAGTTTTTGCGCGAGCGCCGGGTTCTCGGAGGACCTGTCCAGTCGCCCAATGTGGCCTCAGAAAGGCTGCGCAGACGTCCTTTTCCGGTAGCGAGGTCCAGGATGTATGCGCCCGAGTTGAGATTTGAGTATTGTCGGCTCATGTTTTTCAGGGGCGTTACGCTTTTAACCGCGGAAGGTCGGGAAAGCGGGCGTAGATGACTTCGCGCAGCTTCTGGGCAAGCGCCGGATTCTCGTCAGAGCAATCGAGGTCGCGAAGGTGCGCTTGCGCCAGACTGCGCAATTTGGCTTTTCCTGTCGCGATATCCAGAACGCACTGGTGGTTACCGTCGACGACCCCGACGGTTCCGGATCTGAGTGGCTCAACAATGCTGTCGGTCTCCAGAAATTGAGTGAACGCCAGCCCCTCGCTGCCACCCTCGCCATCGCGTGTCAACCATGGTACGAGGCTTCCGCCACGCATCCACGACGGCCGTGGCAGCCCGGCAATATCAAGAATCGTGGGTGCCAGAGCCGTGTGATCGGCCGTCACCGAAACCCGATAGCCGTGTTCCTGGCCCGGCATGTGGACGATAAGCGGAACGTGAACCACAGGGCGCGTCTGATCGCCTCCGCCGTGGCCGAGTACGCCGCCCTCGAAGCTCTCGCCGTGGTCCGCGGCGACGATTACCGCCGTATTCTTCAGCCTCGCGGCCACTTCCGGCGACGACAAAAACGCGCCAAACGCGCCATCGGCCTCGGCAAGCAGCTCGTCATATCGAAAACGATTTCCGTCCATTGGCCCTCGATTGGCTGCCGGATGGCTGAAGCGGCCGAGGTAAGGCGCGTCCGGCAAACGCGGCGCGTGGGGCGCGAGGGTATGGACCCACAAAAAAAAGCCGTCCGGTAGTTTATCCAGCGTTTCGCGGGCCTGCTCGAAACTCGCCGACGGCGTGAAAACGTACTTCGGGTCAATCGCGGGAAAATACTTCTTCAGCGTTGCGCGGCGCGACCAAAGCCACTCGAGACTGCCGAACTCCGCGTTACGAGTCCCAAACGGCTGGTGCTGATGTAAGGGGGAGGTTGCATTCCAGAGCTTCATCAGAAAATCGGGGCGATGCGGCATTTCCGGCAAGTAATCGAACTCTTCGGAGATTCCATCCGCGAGAAACCATGCCACGGGATTGTTAAGGGAAGCGGCCGTGGAGTAGCCCTCAGCCCTCATTAAGTGCTGCAAAGTCTTGCGGGCGTAACCGCCGCGCCGCAAACTGCCATCAACGTGATAGACGTGGTGTTCAGACGGATAGAGGCCTGTGAGTATCGAGGAGATGCCGGGCGTCGTGAACGTGGAAGCGGAGTAGAAGTTCGTGAAGACCGAACTCCCGCGGGCAAACTCGTCAATGCAGGGAGTGGTCGGAAGCCCGTACCCATACAGAGACATATGTTCCGCGCTTAAAGCATCGAACGTGATCAGCAGCACGTTCGGTCCGGTTCGCCCCGGAGTATTCGATACCGGGATTTTGCGCGGAATGGCGGAGCCGCCTGTCGCCTTTCCGGCAACGAATTCGCCGGCGACAAGAGCGGCCGAGCTAACTCCCGTCGCGATAACGGTGCGCCGCGTAGCCTTCTTTGAAAGGATACCGTCAAGACCGGCAACGACCTGGTCGCGAGACCGCGGGAGGCACAGAGCCGCAGCAAAAGCAAGTAAATAAGCAGCGAGCACGATGCGAATGGGGAACCACGATAAGTGACCCAGATCGACAGCGCTGTCCGCGATGGCCGTCAGGACAATCGCGAGAACGGCGCACACTGTCAAAGCCACACCAGTCTTTGTGCAGGCCTCAACAAACGTGGTTCGCGAAGAGGTTCGCCTGAGTAGAAACGGAACGGCCAGCGCCGTCAGCAATGTGGCAAGCGCCATAGCTGTTAACGCCACAAAGATAACCCGGACGGCAGCCTCAAAAATCACCTCACCGGGGGTCAGGAATAGTAGCCACCGTGCAAGGCGCCCGGGCAACCACGATGCCAGAATAAAGAGAAGTACAACGGTCGTCAGCGTGACGAACCTGAACCAGAGCGAAACCAGCGCCGCCCGGAAACTGACGGGAGCGGAACTCATTCCGGACCTGTGAGCGCCAGAGCCACCGGATGGCCAATCGGGCCTGTCGCATCAGAGTCGGCGCAGGCGTAAGCGGGTGTTCCCGGCAACAAGGGGCACTGGGCCGCTGAAAGCAAAACGCTTCGCGTGTTTTGTCGGCGTATCGTAACTACTCCTTCGGGTACTGGTACTATTAGTACTATTTTACCGTAGCATCGACAACTGTCTTCATCGACGGAGTATATGGCGCGCAGAGCGTTTTGAGCGGCGCGCGCGCGTCGGACTCGCAGGCCAAGCGGCACCGGGAGTCCCGCCGAGTCCGGTGGCGCGCCCTCAGCTTGCGCGCGTCTCGCCCGGTTGCCGGTGACGATTCGCGGAACAATGACGCCGGTAGCCAAGGTGATCTCAGGCCCCCACCTGCGGAAAAGTGGGAAATCTGGCGTAGATTTCCTCGCGCAGCTTTTGAGCGAGTGCCGGGTTCTCGGCCGACCTGTCCAGTCGTCCAAGGTGACCCTCAGAAAGGCTGCGCAGACGTCCTTTTCCGGTAGCGAGGTCCAGGATGTACTGGCTGCGGCCGTCCACGACGCCGACGGTGCCAGCGTTCACCGGTTTGAATATGCTGTCGGTAACGAGGTATTGAGTAAATGCGCGGCCCTCGCCTGCGCCTTCGCCGTCGCGGTTCAGCCAGGGGACGAGCGATTCCCCGCGCATCCAGTCCGGCCTGGGCAATCCCGCGATATCGGTCATGGTGGGTGCCAGCGACGTCTGGTCGGCTGTGACCAAAATGCGACAGCCCCGTTCTTGTCCCGGCATCCGGACGATCAGGGGAACGTGAATTTCGGGACGGTTCTGGAACTCGGTGTAATGGCCATAAAGGCCCCCTTCGAAGCTTTCGCCGTGATCGGCAGCCACAATTACGGCCGTGTCGCGCAGCTTCCCGGCGCCGTCAAGCTCCGAAATAAATGCGCCGAATGCGCCATCGGCCTCGGCAATCAACTCGTCGTAACGAAGCCGCGCCTTATCGATATTCGGCTGATCCTTCGGCTCGTAGGTTGGCGACGGCCACCAACTGGCCACCTCGCCGGATGGCAGGAAGCGATGAAGATATGGCGCATCGGGCAGATAGGGATCGTGAGGGGCCATCAGATGGACCCACAGGAAATAGCCCCCGGGCATCTTGTCCAGCAGTTCCCGCGCCTCGGCAAAACTCGCCGACGGCGAATAGTCATATTTGGTATCGCCCGAAAAACGCCGCGGAGCGACCTTTTTCAATTGCGCCCGCAGGCCGCCCCAAGTCTCCTCCAGATCCCAATACTCGCTCGTGCGGCTGCCAAATGGCTCGCGCTGGTGCAGGATTTCAGTCGCATCCCAGAAATTCAAAAAGGGTTGGGATCGGTGCGGAAAATCGGGCAGGAAGTCGAACTCCCTCTCGATGCCCTGGACCAGAAAATGGGCGGTCGGGTTTCCGACGGTCGCGCCCGTGGCATAACCTCCGGCGCGCATTACGCTCGGGAGAGTCTTCGCCGCGTAGCTTAGGGCGAAACTGCCGTGCAACTGGTGAACGTGGTGATCGGAAGGATGCAGTCCTGTGAGGATACTGGCAACGCTGGCGGTGGTGAATGTGGACGCGGAATAGAAATTGTCGAATACGGAACTACGGCGCGCAAATTCGTCGATATTCGGCGTGGTGGGAAGGCGGTAGCCGTAGAGCGACATGTCTTCGGCGCTTAGAGCGTCGAAGGTTACCAGCAGGATGTTGGGACCCTTAGGGCGGGCCGTCCGGGTTGGCTTACTGTTGACCGCGACTAGTTTCCCGGCGGCAAATTCCCCCGCCACCAGCGCAGCGGATGCAAGGCCAGTTGCCATGGCGGCACGCCGGGTAGCTTTCGGGGTAAGAATGTCGTCGAGACTTGCAACCAACTGCTTCCGTCGCCGCGGAAGGCACAGTACGGCGGCGAAAGCCAGACAGTACAACGCAAAGACGATACGCACCGGAAACCAGGTCAAATGCGCCAGTCCCATGACGCTGTCCTCCACCGTCTTCAGCACGATCGCCAGGCATCCGAACAACTCGGCGACTACAGCGATGCCGGAGACAATGCGCACGATGCGTCGCCTGGACGACGGCATGAAAGCCAGCAAAGGCGCAACGACCAGCGTGAAGACGGTCGCCAGCGCCATTGCGATCAGGGCCAGAAAGACGACCCGAACCGCGGTTTCGAAGATCGCTTCCGTGGTAGTGAGATAAAACAGCCATCCCCCTATTCGGCCGGGCAACCACGACCCGAGTATCACAAACAGGAAGAGGGACGCCAGTATGTTCAGGCGCAGCCAGAGCGAGATCAGAGAACTACGGAAGCTATCCACCAGCCAGTCACTTTTTGCCGGTGAAAAGGCTCGTAAACCAGCGGAAAGCGGATCCGATCTGTCTGCGCAGGAAGGTCAACGCGGTTGCAGCGACCAGGAGAACGGGCGCCGCAAGCTGACTGATCAGTCCAGTGGCGTTCGGATCGACGTAGGCCCAGGCGGGAGTAGCGACGATCAGGACAAAAAACACTGAAAACAGCAGGATTTTCGGGGTATTTTCGCGGGGTGACATTAGCGTTAACTGGATCGGTCCACTAAGCCGATGCTAACACGGCAAATACGCGCGTCACAATCATCCTGGTACGGGGTCGTGGTACTACCCCTACTCCATTGTTTTCTCGACCGCCGCGCACGGTTTGCTCTCGTTGCCTGCCTGATCCACGGCGCTCACCTGGTAGCTGTATGCCTTGCCCGCCACCACGTCCTTGTCGCTGTAAGACAGCGTCATAACCGCGTCGGCGATGCGCTGACCGTTGCGATAAACGCGGTATCCGGCCAGATCGGCGTCCAAAACGGCATCCCAGGCGAGTTCGATCGTCTTTGTGCCCGTAATGACGATCAACCCGGAAGGCACCGCCGGCGGGAAACGGTCAACGGGGGTAAACGCATACGTCTCCGAGGCGTCGCTTTCCAGCAAGTTGTCGCCCGTTTTGCGGACCGATTGCACGTAGTATTGCCAAGTCTTGCCGTAAACGATGGAAAGGTCGTCGTACGAGTCCTGCGTGCTTTCCCCAATCTGGGTCCAATCGGTATCGCCAGGCTGTTTGCGGAAGATCCGAAACGCGGGCGCAACAGCGCTCCATTGGAGATGTACCCCGTTCGGGACGTCCACAGCCTTCAAATTGAGGGGCGCGGGTAGTGGGGCAACCACTTCCAGTTGAGTGATCGACCAGCCATCGTCGCGGCCCTTCGGCCCATGCACCCTCAGGCCGATTACCACGATCTTGCCGGAAAATCTCGCCGCATCGATATCCACGCTCCTGAACAGCGACGCTCTTGCCGGTGGGATGACGACCTTCTTCGCCGGCGGCTTGGTTAAGGCCTTAGCCATCCCCAGCAGGGACTTCGATCCGCTGGCGCCAGCCGTGCCGGAGGCAGATCTGGCAGCGCCGGACCCGCTGGCGGCCTTTGGTCCGCTTCTCGGTGCACGCGCTGCGCCACTCGCGCCAACCGGCGCGGGCGGCATCGCCGGCACCGGCACGCGATCGGAAGCTGCCGCCCATGCGTCGGGATTCCATGGCGACACCAGGGCACCGACTCGGAGTTCAACGTCAGGGGCGGGTTCAATCGGAAGCCCTTCGGTAGTCTCCCAGGGAAGAGTGAAGGTCACGACGATCTTCGTTCCGCGCTCCACCGCGACCAAGCCGGTTGCCTTCAGAGGGCGGCGCAGGGCCGGCGGTCTCGGTTCGCCCGCGTAGCCGCATCCGATGAGGGAGAGCGCGGCCGCTATCACCAGCGGAAGGAGCAGAAACGACGAACGCATCAGAGGATATAGCGGCTCAGATCCTGGTCCTTGACGATTCCCGCCAGCTGTTTGCGGACATATGCGGCGTCCACTTTCACGGTCTTCTTCCGCAGATCCGGACCTTCGAAGGAAATCTCTTCGAGCAGCTTTTCCATGATCGTATGAAGCCGCCGCGCTCCGATGTTTTCCGTACTCTCGTTCACCTGCGCCGCAAAGCGCGCAACCTCTTCGAGCGCATCGTCCGTGATGGCGAGTTTGATGCCTTCCGTTTCCATGAGCGCGATGTATTGTTTGGATAACGCGTTCTTCGGCTCCTTCAGAATGCGGACGAAATCGGCAACGGTAAGCGATTTCAGCTCGACGCGGATGGGAAACCGGCCCTGCAACTCGGGGATCATGTCGCTCGGTTTCGAGACGTGGAACGCTCCCGCCGCGATGAACAGGATGTGGTCGGTCTTCACGAAACCGTGCCGGGTGTTGACCGTAGTGCCTTCGACTATCGGCAGGATGTCGCGCTGCACGCCTTCCCGGCTTACATCCGGCCCATGCCCGCCTTCGCGTCCCGCGATTTTGTCGATTTCGTCCAGGAAAATGATGCCGCTCGATTCCACGCGCTCCAGAGCGAGGCGCGTCACCTGATCCATATCGATCAGCTTGTGCTCTTCTTCCTGAACCAGATATTCGAGCGCCTCATCGACGCGCATCGGCCGCTTCTTCGACCGGCCGCCGAACATCGCCGGCAGCATCTCGCGGATGTTTATTCCCATCTCTTCGAGGTTCACGTTGCTGGCGATTTCAAACGACGGCGCGCGATCTTTCACATCCACTTCGACGATCCGCTCGTCGAGCTTGCCGTCGCGCAGGCGTTCGCGCAGCTTCTCGCGGGTCTTCTCGTTATCGGCGCCGTTTTCCCCGGCGGGCGGGACGAGGAGATCGAGGATGCGGTTCTCGGCGTTAGCCTCGGCGCGGTCGCCGATTTCTTCCAGCTTCTGGCCGCGCACCATGTCGATGGCAATATCCACCAGGTCGCGAATCATGGACTCCACGTCGCGCCCCACGTAGCCCACTTCGGTGAACTTGCTGGCTTCCACTTTCATGAACGGCGAGTTGGCCAGCTTCGCGAGACGCCGCGCGAGCTCGGTCTTGCCCACGCCGGTGGGTCCGATCATGAGGATGTTCTTCGGCATCACCTCATCGGCCATATCGGGCGGAAGTTTCTGGCGGCGCAGGCGATTGCGCAGCGCGATCGCAACGGCGCGCTTGGCATCGGGCTGACCGATCACATGTTTATCGAGTTCCTGGACGATCTGGCGCGGCGTGAGTTCGTCGAGAACCGGCCCCTCGTCGACCGACTGCGTCGGCAGGTAAATCACCATGTCAGGCCAGTTCCTCGTAAGTCACGTTGTCGTTGGTGTAGATGCACGTCTTGCCCGCAATCTTCATGGATTCCTCAGTGATCTGCCGCGCCGTCAGTTTGGTATGGCGCATCAGCGCGGTCGCGGCCGAGTGCGCAAAAGGCCCGCCCGACCCGATGGCCGCCACGTTTTCGTCCGGCTCGATCACGTCGCCGTTGCCGCTCACGATGAACGTGTTCGCGACGTCGGCCACAAGAAGAAGCGCTTCCAGATGACGGAGAATCTTGTCCGTGCGCCAGTCTTTAGCGAGTTCCACCACCGATCTGGGCAGATTGCCGTTGAACTGTTCGAGCTTGGCTTCAAAACGCGCGAAGAGAGAAAACGCGTCGGCCGTCGAACCGGCAAAACCGGCGACGATCTTATCATTGTAGAGCCGCCGGAGCTTGCGCGCGGTCGCCTTGAGGACTTCGTGTCCGAGCGTCACCTGGCCGTCGGCCGCCATCACTACTTTACCGTCGCGGCGCACACAAAGCACCGTCGTCGAGCGAATTCGCTGTTGCATTATGATTGAAGCTTCAGTGTAGCGCAGGAATCGGAGGGCCATCCCTTCGGAAGTCCGCGCACGACCTGGTCGCGCCGCGCGGCTTCGCGGGCGCTTTTGAATCGGTCAGAGCCGCGCGTCGCGGCCCCGGCGCTTTTGATTAAGGCGCGCACGACTTGGCCGCGTCGCGGCCCGTGCGCTTTACGCGGACCGGACCGACCGTGTAAACTGCAAATTAAACGGCCCTTTCAAAGAGGATTTATGGCGTACATGGACGAAGACAAAGGACTGCACGCATGGGAGACGAGTCCACCGAAGCGCAACCCGGACGACATGAGCTTTGACGAGTTGCAGGAGGAAGAACTCGAAGAAGAGGACGCGGACGAGGATGACGACCTCGAGCTCGAAGACGAAGAAGACGAAGAGGACATCGACGACGAGGACGAAGATTTAGACGACGAGGATCTCGACGAAGACTTCGAAGACGAAGACGTGGACGACGAAGTTCCCGACGAAGAGGATGAAGAAGAGTAGCGAGATCATTGCACGCCGGCAAGCGCGCTACTGAAGGCTGAGAGCGGAGTCTTGTTCGAAGTTTCCGCTTTTTTCGGGGAAGTCGGTTCGGAAATGCGCACCCCTGCTTTCTTCGCGCCACAGGGCCGCCCGGGCTATAAGTCCGGCAGCCTGGTAGATATTCCGCAACTCTATCGCGGCTAATGCCGGCCTCGTCACCGCGCGGGACGGCATTCCCGCCAGGGAATCGATGGCATATTGGAGACCCTGACGATCCCGAAGAATCCCGCAATGCTGCCACGTCAGGTCGCGCAGGAGCGAAACGGCGATATCGGGCACGTCCCAGGCCGAGCCTGACGCCAATTTCCCCCGCGAGGCCGTTTCCGAACTCATGGCTCGTCCGGCGCGCGCGCCAAAAACAAGCCCTTCCAGTAGCGAGTTGCTGGCGAGTCTGTTGGCCCCATGCACGCCGGTGCAGGCGACCTCCCCGGCGGCGTAAAGACGCGGCACCGACGAACGCCCTTCAAGATCCGTTTTTACTCCACCCATCGCGTAATGCGCGGCCGGATGCACCGGCGCCGCTTCGCGTCCGAGGTCCAGGCCCAGCGCGAGGCAGGTCTCGTAGATCCGAGGGAAACGCTCGTGGATAAACGCAGCGCCACGAGCCGTCAGATCCAGCCAGACGTGAGGCGAACCGGTGCGGCCCATTTCGGCAATGATGGCGCGCGAAACCACATCGCGCGGCGCAAGATCTTTCAGCGGATGATACCTCTCCATGAAAGCTTCGCCCGACTTATTCCGCAGCACCGCGCCTTCTCCCCGCAGCGCCTCCGACAGCAGGGGGCGGGGCATGGCCGGCTGCGCCAGCGCGGTGGGATGGAACTGCACGAA
>PLEX01000077.1 GCA_003136575.1 Bryobacterales bacterium
CGCAATGGCAAGCGCACCGGCCCCGCCGCCGTCCGCATCGCGGTCGACATGGTGGAAGAAGGCATGATCACGAAGGAAGAAGCCATCATGCGCGTCGCTCCCTCGCAACTCGATCAGCTTCTGCACCCGGTCTTCGATCCGAAGACTCTTAAGGAGCTGGTTAAACTCACAACCGGCATTTCGGCATCGCCCGGCGCGGCCGTCGGCCGTGTGGCGTTCTCCGCCGAAGACGCCGTGGAAATGGCCGAAAGCGGCCCCGTGCTGCTCGTGCGTAAAGAAACCACGCCGGACGACATTCACGGCATGGACGTTTCCCGCGGCATTCTCACCGCCATCGGCGGCAAATCCAGCCATGCGGCCGTCGTAGCCCGGGGTATGGGCCGTCCCTGTGTGGTGGGTGCATCGGCAATCAAGATCGACGAAAAGAAGAAGATCTTCACCGCGGTAGTTGGCGGCAAGACCATCATCGTGAAGGAAGGCGACTTCATTTCGCTCGATGGCACCATCGGCGATGTCTATGCCGGTCACGCCAAGACGATGGAGCCGAATCTGGCTCACTCCTCGGTCGGCAAGTTCATGGCATGGACCGACGAATTCCGAGGCAGCTTCGGCGTCCGCGCGAATGCCGATATCCCGCGTGACGCAAAGGTCGCCCGCGCGTTCGGAGCCGAAGGCATCGGCCTTTGCCGCACCGAGCACATGTTCTTCGCCGAAGATCGCCTGCCCTTCGTGCAGCAGATGATTCTGGCGCGCGACGAAAAGAATCGCAAGAAGGCTCTCGCGAAGCTCCTGCCCATGCAACGTTCCGATTTCGCCGGTCTGTTCAAAGCGATGGACGGCTTCCCCGTCGTCATCCGCACGCTCGACCCGCCGCTCCACGAGTTCCTGCCCAAGCGCGAGAACCTGATGGTCGATTGCGCCGTGCTGCCGTATGCCGATATCAAGCTGAAGAAGGAAATCTCCGAGCGCTACAGCATTCCGGTGAAAGATCTGAAGAAGGTTCTGCCGGAACTGCTCTCGCGCGTCGAAGAGCTCCACGAATTCAACCCGATGCTCGGGCATCGCGGCTGCCGCCTCGGCGTGACGTATCCGGAAATCACGGAAATGCAGGCCCGCGCGATCTTCGAAGCCGCCGTTCAGGTGGCGAAGAAGGGCATCAAGGTTATCCCGGAAGTGATGATTCCGCTGATCGGCTCCGTGGAAGAACTGAAGAATCAGAAGGACATTGTGGTCCGCGTGGCCGAAGCAGTCTTCGCCAAGGCTGGCACGAGCGTTCATTACATGGTGGGAACGATGATCGAAATCCCGCGCGCCGCGCTCACCGCGGACCGCGTGGCATCCGAAGCCGAGTTCTTCTCCTTCGGCACTAACGATCTCACGCAGACCACCATGGGCCTCTCCCGCGACGATTATACGAAGTTCCAGAAGGACTACGAAAACGCGAAGATCTTCAAGGCCGACCCGTTCGCGGTGCTTGATCAGGAAGGCGTTGGCAAGCTGGTGAAAATCGCCGTGGACGCGGGCCGCAAGGCTCGTCCCGATCTTGAAGTCGGCATCTGCGGTGAGCATGGCGGCGAGCCGAGCTCGGTGCAGTTCTGCCAGAAAGTCGGCATGAATTACGTGTCGTGCTCGCCGTACCGCGTGCCGATCGCGCGCCTCGCAGCCGCGCAGGGAGCGATTATGGCGAATCCCGCGACGGACAAGAACGAGTCTTCGCGCACTGCATAAATCGGGGAACAGGATTTAAGAAGCGAAAAGCGGCGCGCAGGCGCCGCTTTTCGCGTTTGTTGTGCCTTTCGGAACCTCGCCGTGAAAAAACATTGCAAAATGGGGCTTTTTTCGCATGTTTTCTCTTTACTTCGTTCCCGATGTTCCGTATGATGATATCGACGCGTGATTATGAAGTGCTTAGGAACCCTGTAAATAAAGGCTTCCAACGCACTTTGTCGCCGTACTAACATATCGGGAGGTTGAATGGCAACAACAAAGAGGATGACGCAGACCCAGTTGATCCGGTCGCTGGCGGAAGCGGAAGAAGGGATGACCAACAAGCAGGCCCGCGCGGTTCTGGGCAAGCTGACGGAACTGGCGATCAGCGAGACGAAGAAGAACGGTCTGTTCGTGCTGCCCGGCATTGGCCGGCTCGTGCGCGTGGACCGCAAGGCGCGCATGGGACGCAATCCGGCCACTGGCGAAGCGATCAAGATCGCGGCCAAGAAGGTCGTGAAATTTCGCATCGCGAAGTCGGCGAAGGACGCGATCGTCCCGCCCAAGGTTAAGAAGGCTTAGGAATCAGGTCGGAGTATCGGAAAAGAAAAACCCCCGCGAGCGGCCGCATGGCGCCTGCGGGGGTTTTTCTTTCCGATCTCTTTCGGGAGCCGTTGCCGCCTGTCTTGCTGGCGGTGTTATTAGCCGCGCGGTAGTCAATCACCTGGCCGTCCGTCGGCCGTGGCGCAAAAAACTACGAAGCCTGCTCCGGCTTCTTTGGCTCCGCAGCGGCCGTTGGAGGGTGCTCTTCTTCCTTTACCGCCTGCTTAAAGCTCTTGATGCCTTCACCAAGCCCTTTAGCCAGTTCCGGAAGTTTCTTGCCGCCGAACAGAAGAACAGCGATACCGAGTACCACAAGGATATCCGGTCCGGAAAAGATATTGGCAGTCTGAAAGTGTTGTGGTATCTGCATGACGCCTACCTCAGTGTTTATTGTACCGTAACGCGTTCGTCGGTGTGCTGCGATCCTGAAGCGATCTTGCGGGAATCGCCGCAGCCGCCTTGAAACCCTCGGAGGTTCGCGATTCCGGGCGTCTCCGGCGCACTCCTGTCGCCGTCGCCCTGCTGCGGCGCGTCGGCCAAATCCACCCGCGACTACGATGATACGGAAATCGGCCCAGGCGCACATTAACCGTATATAGTACCGTGAATCGATTATCTCTCCTGTCAATGGAACTTACGCCCGGCGAAAAGCTCGGACCGTATGAAATCGTCTCCCGCATCGGCAAAGGCGGAATGGGCGAGGTGTGGAGCGCGCGCGACAGCCGGCTGAATCGCAACGTGGCGATCAAGGTCGCGGCGCGGGAATTTAGCGACCGCTTTGAGCGCGAGGCGCGCGCCATCGCGGCGTTGAATCATTCAAACGTCTGCACACTGTTCGATGTCGGCCCGAACTATCTCGTGATGGAGTTGGTGGAGGGGCCCACGCTTGCCGAGCGCTGCGCGCGCGGTCCGATTCCTCTCGAAGAAGCTCTCGGCATTGCGCGCCAGATTGCCGATGCGCTCGAAGCCGCGCACGAGAAGGGCATCGCACATCGCGATCTTAAGCCGGCCAATATCAAGATCCGGCCGGATGGCTCGGTAAAGGTTCTGGATTTCGGATTGGCGAAGGCGAGCGAGCCGACTGAGGTTACGGACGATTCGCCGACGGCCAGCATGACCATTCCGGGCACCGTGATGGGCACGCTCGGCTACATGCCGCCGGAGCAGCTTCGCGGCGAGAAGGTCGATAAGCGGACTGATATTTGGGCCTTCGGCGTGATCGTCTATGAGATGGTCACGGGCAAGAGGCTGTTTCGTGGAAAGACCACGTCGGAGACTGTGTCCGCGGTCATCAGTGACGAACCGGACTGGGATGCCACGCCGGTTCGGTTACGGCGGCTGCTGCAGCGCTGCCTCGAAAAAGACCCCAGGCGTCGATTGAGGGATATCGGCGACGCTATGCCGCTGGTGGAAACGGGCGTGGTCGAGTCCGGTGGTCGGTCGGGCTCGCGTTTCGACGGTGCGGGCTGGATTGCAGGAGCGCTGGCGCTCGTCGTCGCCGCGCTTGCCCTTGTCTATTTTCGCGCGCCCGTAACGGAACAGCCGCTATTGCGGCTCAACATCGCGCCGCCCGAAGCGACTCATTTCCCGAATTCCAACGAAACGATGCCGGCGGTTTCACCGGATGGCAAGTACGTTGTATTCTCGGCGGTCTCGGGCGACGGGAAGAGTCAGCTTTGGCTCCGTCCGCTCGATTCGCTAAACGCGCAATTGCTGGCGGGAACCGAGAATGCGACGTTTCCGTTCTGGTCGCCGGACAATAAATGGGTCGGCTTTTTCGCCGGAGGCAAGCTCAGGAAGATGGAGACTTCGGGCGGCCCTTCGACCGAGCTTGCGGATGCGCCCAACGCGCGCGGAGGCACCTGGAACCGGGGCGATACGATCGTTTTTGGACCCACTCCTTACGAGTTGCAGCAGATTCCGGCCGCGGGCGGCACGCCGCGCGCTTTTGAACGCGTCGGATCGAAATCGATTGCGCGCCGATTTCCATGGTTTCTTCCGGACGGACGGCACTTCCTCTACCTGTACGGGAGCGCGGCTGAGAATTTTGAAGTGCGCATCGGGTCGCTGGATTTATCGGAGCACGACCGAACCCTTCCAGGAACCGCGGACAGCCTGGCGATATATGCGCAGGGTTACCTGTTCTACGTGCGCGGCTACACGCTGATGGCGAGGCCGTTCGACCCGAAGGGTCTGGCGTTTACCGGCGAGGCGGTACCGGTTGGCGAGCATATATGGGTGCGGGGTAGTACTTCGGCGCTGGCGAACGTGTCGGTATCGGGCAACGGAGTTCTTCTGTACAGGACGGAGCCGACGATGCGTTTGACATGGTTCAACCGAGCGGGCAAGCCGCTTGGCACTGTCGGCGAATCCGCCACGCTGCGTGAGAACGGCGAATTGAGGGGAGTGGTGCTTTCACCCGATCGCAGGACGGCAGCAGTAGAGGCCAACGACGCTTCGAGCGGGCAGGCGGACATTTGGCTCTATGACGTGGCTCGCGGACTGCGGACTCGCTTTACCTCAGATCCGGCGGAGGATTTGAGTCCCGTCTGGTCCCCGGACGGTCGAACCATCGTTTTCCAATCGAGCCGAACTGGCCACTTCGAACTCTATCGGAAACCGGTGGATGGTTCCCGGAAAGAGGAGTTGCTGTATGCCGACAGCCAACAGAAATTCCCACGCAGCTTTTCGCCGGACGGAAAGTTTCTGGCCTACCAGGTAGTGGAGCCGCAGAACGGCTTCTCCATCCGGATTCTGCCCGATCCGTTGGGGCCTCCGGGAGCGTCAAAACCCTTTCCGTTTACCAACACGGAATTCAACGAGCAGACCCCGCGGTTCTCGCCGGACGGTCACTGGATCGCCTATGTGTCGAACGAGTCGGGCAGAAATGAAGTGTACATTGCCGCGTTCCCGGGTCCTGGCGGCGGAAAAAAGCAGATATCCGCGGAGGGAGGCACGCAGCCCCGCTGGCGGCCGGACGGCAAAGAGCTGTACTACCTCGCCTCGGACAGCCACCTTATGGCGGCGCAGGTCGACGGAAAAAGCGGCGCCTTCGACGTGAGGAATGTGGAACGATTATTCGGACCGTTGACGAGCGCGGGCTACGATGTTTCGGCCGATGGACAGCGCTTCCTGGCGCTCGTCCCGCCGGAGGGTGAAACCGGCGGGCCACTCACGGTGGTCGTGAACTGGCTCGCCGGGCTGAAGAAATAGCGACGGGATATCGGGGAAAAACGCGGGAAACGGACTCGTGGATCGCGGATCGGCATGCGGAGTTCCACCATCGTTCGGCACCCGCGACGGCGTCCTGCTTTTGGAGACGCGCGACGATTTGGCAGCGCCGCATGCGGCTGCCCCGGTGGTCCCCAACTTGTCTTGCGACGCGGCCCGCGTGTTTTCGGGCTCGCGGCGGCGTTTACTTCGCGGCGAGCAACATCGGCCTGGCGTTCCCGAACGCGACCGGGTGTTACGTGTCCGGTTGCCCAACCGCCACGCGGACGTTTCCAGAATGCTATTCGTGACAAATTCCGCGCAGCCCGATGCTATATGCTGTTTGAGAATGAATGCACGGTTGACGCGACGCGCCCTTCTCGGAGCTGCCGGCGCTCTGGCGTATTGCGGTTCCCGGGAGGCGCTTCTCGCTTCCGCGTCACAGCCCGCCACGCCGCTGAGATTCGCGGTTCCACCGCACGCCTGCGATTGCCACACACATATCTTCGGCGATCCGGCAAGATTTCCTTTTTTTACGGGGCGAACGTATACGCCGGAGCCAGCCTCGCCCGGGGAAATGTCCCGGCTTCACCAGGCTCTCCACATGGAGCGTGTCGTCGTCGTTACTCCCAGCGTTTATGGTACCGACAATTCCTGCACATTATGGGGAATGAAGGCGAGGGGCGCGAACGCCCGCGGAGTCGCCGTGATCGACGATAAGACTCCGCCGAGCGAACTAGACCGGATGCGGAAGGCGGGAATCCGCGGCATGCGGCTGAACCTGGCGACCACAGGCCAGACCGATCCGGCCGCCGGTCGCCTGCGCTTTCAATCCGCGCTCGCACAGGCGAGAAACGTGAAGTGGCACATACAAATGTTCGCGAGCCTCGCGGTGGTTTCGGCGATTCGCGATCTTGTGCTCGATTCCGACGTGCCCGTGGTTTTCGACCATTTTGGAGGAACGGTCGCAGCATCGGGTCTCGGCCAGCCCGGCTTCGGCGATCTGTTACGTCTTCTGCGGTCCGGCAAAGCTTACGTGAAGATTTCGGGGGCGTACCGCGCGTCAAGGCAGGGTCCGGATTACCCCGATGTAACGCCTTTCGCGCGGGCATTCATCGACGCGAACCCGGATAGAGTCCTCTGGGGTTCGGACTGGCCGCATCCGGATACGGCATCGGGCCGCAAGGCGACTGACATCTCGCCGCTGCTCCGGATTGACGATGGCCGTCTGCTGAATCAACTCGTCGAGTGGGCGCCGGACCCCGCCGTACGCAGGAAAATTCTGGTGGATAATCCGGCGGCGCTGTACGGTTTTTGAGGCCGAAGGGCAGGGTTCGTCACGCTGGGCCTGTTTTATTTGCAGGCCGCTTACTCGCGGCAAATTCCGCGCTTGCTTCCACGCACGAACCGGACCAGGTGCAGCGTATTCTCGTCGGCGAGTTCGCTCTCGATCTTCGCCAGCGCTTCTTCCAGCTTTAACCCGGAACGGTACAGCACGCGGTAAGCCTTCTTGACCATCGCCACCTGCGCAACGGTAAACCCCGCGCGCTTCAGTCCGACGACGTTCAGCCCCTTCGCTTCGGCGTAGAGTCCGGCGTACATGAAAAACGGCGGCAGATCCAGATTGACCCTTGTGCTTCCCGCCACCATCGCCAGTCGCCCGATCTTCGAGAACTGGTGAATGCCGACCCCGCCCGAAATGAAGGCCTGATCCTCCACTTCCACGTATCCGGCCACGAGCGAACAACTCGCGATCACCGTATTGTTCCCGATCACGCAATTGTGCGCGATATGGCCGCTGGTCATGATGAAATTTCCATCGCCGATCGTCGTCGCGGTTTCCGGCTTCGTGCCACGCGAAATCGTATAGTGCTCGCGGATCTTGTTCCGGTTCCCGATCCGCAGGTAACTGCGGTCGCCTGAAAAGTTCTTATCGAGCGGATCGGTTCCCAGCACCGTGCCGGCCGAGATCTCATTGCCATCGCCGATCGTCGTCCAGCGCTTCACGAAACAATACGGCTCGATGAGGCAATCCGCGCCGATTGCGACGTCCTGTTCGACCACGCAGAATTCTCCGATGCGGGTGCGCGGCCCGATGACGGCATGGGGATGCACACGCGCGGTCGGCGCGACGCTGGCGGAGGGATCTATTGCCACGGTTACATCATCTCAACCGCGCGGCATCTGCGAAGGCCGCGAACAGACGGGCCTGGAGCCGGGCATTTTCGGTATCCTGGGCAAGGACCATATCCTCCGGGTGCCACTGGACGGCAACGGCAAATCGCGCGGAGGGAAGGACAACGCCTTCTATAACGCCGTCTGCGGGATCGCGCGAGGCGACGACGATTCCGTCGCCCGGCAGATCCACTGCCTGATGATGCCTGGAATTAACGGGCGTCGCGCGTGCGCCAAATATAGAGGCCAGCCGGTCTTCCAGCACAACTTCGTGCACCGGTTCACCGCCCGATCTTCGCTTGTGCCTATCCGTATTCGGCAGATGCTGCATCAGCGTTCCGCCGCGCACGACATTGAACAACTGCTGGCCACGGCAGATTGCCAGCACCGGCAAGTCGCGCTTCAGAGCCTCGCGCAAAAGCTCCGACTCGTAATCGTCGCGCTCACGGTCCGGTTCGTCCGTTTCCGGAAGGCGCGATGCGCCGTAAAGCGCCGGATCTACGTCCGTGCCGCCAGTCAGCACAAGGCCCGAAACGTCATCGAGCGGTGCGCCCGAGCCCGGCGCAAATGTGACCGGTTCCAGGCCAGCTTGCTCCAACGCCCGGCGATACGGCTCGGCCCTGTCCTCATTCCGAGTTGCCAGAGCGATGCGAAGGGGCATCCAATTCCTCCCGTTCCCTGTCGATATACTGCTTGATCGGCACAAGTGCCCGCATCGTGAAGACATCCATGACGGCCACAACGAGGGCGATCTCGATGTGTCCCAATGCCACTGCCGCGCCTATCGCGCCGGCTGCCCAAATGCTTGCGGCTGTGGCCGTGCCACGCACGCTGATTCCGTCCCTGACGATCGCCCCGCCGCCGACGAATCCGATTCCCGTGACCAGGCCCTGCAGCACGCGGGAACTGTCCCCGTTGGGAAGATCCGGAATGATGAGAAGAAATCCGCAACTGGCCATGGCGACGAGTGGAAATGTCCGGATACCCACCGAATTGCCTTGTTTTTCGCTCATCCATCCCGTGGGCATCACGAGGAGCCAGGCAATGCCGATCTTCTCGAAACACAGCCAAAAAAACTGCCAGTCGAACGTAAGCGGTTGCATACCTGTTATGTTGAGCTTATCGCGATGAGCACCGTTCCGCCGAGGCAGTACCGATATCTGGATGTTTTGATCAACATTTTCGTGGTCATTCTGATCGTTTCGAACCTGATCGCCCCGAAGTCGTTCGCGGTCGGGCCGTTCCGGCTCAGCGTCGCGTATATGCTGTTTCCGATCACCTATATTTTTGGAGACGTCTTCACGGAAGTGTACGGCTACAGCGCCAGCCGCCGCGCCATATGGATCGGATTCATGGCGAGCGCAGTCATGGCGGGGTTCGGAGTCCTCGCGATCCTTCTGCCGCCGGCGCCGGAGTTTAAAAACCAAGCCGCGTTTGAGATCGTCTTCGGCGTCGTTCCGCGAAACGTCGCGGGAAGCCTTCTGGCCTTCTGGTGCGGCGAATTCGCGAATTCGCTCACGTTGGCGAAATTGAAACTATTGACCAACGGCCGTTTTCTGTGGACACGGACGGTCGGTTCCACCGTGGTTGGCCAGGCGGTGGACACCACGATCGTGATGATTTTTATCTTCTGGGGCAGCCCGTTTGCTCAGATTGTCAACCTTATCGTTTCCGGTTACCTCTTCAAAGTGGTTTACGAAGTGGCAGCTACGCCGTTGACCTATTGGGTGGTGAACACCCTCAAACGGCGGGAAGGCGTCGACTTTTTCGACCGTTCTACAAATTTCAATCCATTCGCCGTCGGCGCGCCAGTCGCTCCGGCAGTCGAAGCACAGACTTAGAAACAGGACTCAACCATGCAGCTTAGACTTCTACCCCTCGCAATACTTTCAATCGCCATGCCAGCAGCCACAATTCAGAAATCCAACTTCGGAAAGACCCCCGAGGGCGCGCCTGTCGCCCTTTACACGCTGACCAATGGAAAAGGCATGGAGGCGAGGATTATCACGTATGGCGGCGCCATCGTGTCGCTGAAAACGCCGGACCGCACGGGGGCAATGGGCGACGTGGTTCTGGGCTACGACAACATCGCCGGCTACACCAAAGGAAAAGCCTTCTTCGGCGCTCTGGTAGGCCGATACGCGAACCGCATTGCCAAGGGGCAGTTCTCTATCGACGGCACGACATACAACGTGCCGACAAACGACGGCACGAACACTCTTCACGGCGGGTTGCGCGGTTTCGACAAGAGAGTGTGGACGGCCCGCGAACTACCGGGCGGCGCGCTGGAACTGACGTACGTCAGCAAGGACGGCGAAGAAGGGTATCCGGGCACGCTTACCGCGACCGTCATATACACGCTGACCGACGATAACCGGTTACGCATCCACTACGCCGCAACGACCGACAAGCCGACCGTCGTCAACCTGACCAATCATTCCTACTTCAACCTGAAGGGCGACGGAGACATTTTGGGGCATTTAGTGACGCTGAACGCGGATCGCTACACGCCGGTGGATGCCGGGCTGATTCCGACCGGTGAACTGCGCGCGGTGGAAGGCACGCCATTCGATTTTCGCCGTCCCCGCACGCCGGGCGAGCGCATCGGACAAGCCGATGAGCAACTCAAACTCGGGAAAGGCTACGACCATAACTGGATTCTGAATCGCACCGGCGTCGCGGCGGGAGTCCTGAGCCTGGCCGCGCGAGTGGAAGAAAACGGAGTCAGCGGCCGCGTGATGGAGATTTATACCGATCAGCCGGCGATTCAGTTCTATACCGGAAACTTTCTGGATGGCACGGAAAGGGGCAAGGGCGGCAAGGTTTACAACCTGCACGCCGCCTTTTGTTTCGAGACGCAGCACTATCCCGATTCACCGAATCACCCGGCGTTTCCGTCGACGATTTTGCGGCCCGGCCAGAAATACGATACAACCACCGAATTCAGATTCAGCGCGAAGTAGGGCGGCAAAATAAACGACCCGCGAACGTCCTCAGCGGGACGTTCGCGGGTTCTAAAATCGCCTGCGTTCGAAGCGCCGCGTGCCGCACCTATTTGGCTGCGGCAATAAAGGGCTTCCACTCGCTTGCGGATTGCTCCGTGCGGGTGACGGCTTCCGGCGTTAACTTTGCGGCGAGGGCCGCGCGCTGCTTTTCCGCCATCTTCAGTTGCTGTTTGACAGCAAGCGTCGACCAAAAGAGCGCCTGTTCGTTGCTGGCAGCCACGCCCTGGCCATGTTCGTACATCGTCGCCAGTTGCGCCTGCGCCGGGCCGAAACCCTGCTCGGCGGCTTTCTTACAGAGCGCAAACGCGGAGACATCGTCCTTCTTCTCGCCGCCCTTACCCTTCAAAACCATCAGCGAAAGGTTGTATTCGGCAGGAGCCACGCCGTGATCCGCAGCCTTGCGGTACCAGGCGGCGGCGACTTCGTCGTTCTGGGTGACGCCGAAACCCTCTTCGAACAGCCGGCCGATCCCGTAATCCGCATCCGGGTCGCCTTGTTCGGAGGCCATTTCGTAATAGCGCATCGCCTGGCCGTAGTCCTGCTGCACACCGACGCCCTTGGCGTACATCAGACCCAGTTGGAATTCGGCCTGGCCATTGCCTTTTGCCGCCGATGTCTGGAAAAGTTGCATGGCCGTTTCGGGATTCTTCTCCACGCCCAAACCGCGCACGTACATAATGCCGAGATTCGCTTCGGCGTTGGCATCGCCTTGCGCGGCCATCTGTTTCCAGATCTTAAACGCCGTTGCGTAGTCCTTGGCCTTGAACGCGGCCATGCCAGGATTCTCGGGAATGGCTGGCTGGACGCCGGCTGAAGCTATTGCTGTCAACGCGAAAGAGATTACGAATGCCGATAGAATTCTCATGGATCACCCTTATTCCCCGCCTGGCCGGGGGAACTTGCTTTACGATTGTTTACGTTACTCCTGTTTTCAGCCAATTGCAAGGGGGGTGTAAATTTTTGTAACGGAGGTGCGGAATACGCCGCAGACTGGCGGGCGTTCCGCAGTCGTTCGGCATCGTGCGCCTTCCGGAGTGAACCTCGCGGGCGCTGCACCGCGCGGTTCACTCGATTTCGAACGAAACTACGAGCCAGCGATCTCCGGTCTTTTCCACCACGAAGCTGTACGGATGGTCTTCGCCGAGTTCGACCGTCTCCCGAAGGGCGCTGGCGTCGCTGATCGCGAGTTCGCCTGCGAAGGAGTATGGCGGAACGTCCTCGACTAACTTACGGGCGACTTCGTCGGATTCGCAGTACGCGCGAGTCGCGGAGTAACCGTGTGCCTGGGCGTATTCGACGGCCCTGGCGATCGGCAGAAGATCGGGACGGTTGATGACGCTGCTTACGAAGCGGACGCGATCGCCGGACAGATCGTACGTGTTCACGGCGCAGAGGCTCGGATTGTCCCATGTGTCGAGGTCGGAAAACCAGCAATGGGGCAGCGTGATGAGCGGACCGTCAGTCCGGAGCTTGCCGATCGGCGTAAAAGAAGCAGTCTCGAAACGCCCGATGATTTGCTCGTCAATCGGGTCTTCCTCATTTACGCTATCCTCCAGCTTGATGATTTCGGCGAGGCCTGCCGCGTTTTGCGGGTCCCACTCGTAAGCGGTGTACGTGACGCCCCTGCCGCTGCCACAGGAAAAATCCCCCGACTCTACCAGAAAGCGAGCTTTTCCAGCCGGACCGCGGTGGAGGAGGAAAACGTCCACGGACTGAGAGCCTCCCATGTTGTTAATTCGGTGAGGATCGAAGCCGCTCTGTTGCCATCGGGAAGTCTGATGACTGGGCGGGCCGATTTGCGTGACGGCGAAAAACGAAAACGTCGCACGGCTCAGGATAGTCATCTTCACAACCAAACCTGGTGAAACATCGATCGCCTCGTATTGGAAGCGATTTCCTTCCGGCCAGCTGGCGTCGATTTTTGTACTCAGCTGCACCAGCTTTTCGAGGGCTTCAACCGCTTGCTCTCGTGGAATGAGCCGTGAGCTGGCAGAGTTGGATGCAGCGTTCAGATTCTGAACCACGGCCTGATCCGCCTGATCAAAAAGCTGATTTTCAACGGCTCGATTGTGTGAACCCTCGCACGCGCCGGCTGGCTCAATTGAGAGGCGGACGAGAAGATTCTCAGCGCTCGGTGTGGATTGTTGCTGAGCCCGAACCGGCGCGTAAAAGCCCAGCACGTAAAGCAAAACGAGACCAACAGTCCGCACGGACTCAGTTTAGCAATTTTGCGGGAATTGCTACTTCCGCACCAGGGACAAGAACTCGTTCCGGGTCTCGCGATTCTTGCGGAACGTCCCCAGCATCGTGCTCGTCACCGTTCCGGAGTGCTGCTTCTCCACGCCGCGCATCATCATGCAGAAGTGCTGCGCCTCGGCGATTACGCCCACACCCAGCGGGTCCAGCACGTCCTGAATGCACTGCGCCACTTCCTGCGTCAGACGCTCCTGTATCTGGAGACGCCGGGCGAAAATGTCCACGATGCGCGGCAGCTTGCTCAGCCCGATCACCTTGTTCCGGGCGATATACGCGATGTGCATCTTGCCGAAAAACGGCAGCATATGGTGCTCGCACATGCTGAAGAACTCGATGTCCTTCACGATCACCATTTCGTCGTACTTCACGTCGTAGATGGCACCGTTCAGGACCTTCGCGATGTCCTCGGTATACCCGCTCGTCAGGTAACGCAGAGCCTTTTCCACGCGCTCCGGCGTGCGCAGCAGACCCTCGCGCTGCGGATTTTCGCCGATCGCCTCCAGCACTTCGCCGATCAGCGGCGCGATCGGCTTGGCCGGCATCACCTTAACGACTGCGCGTTTTCTATTCATATTTTCCAATCAAAGCGGTCCGACTTCACAGATGTTCCGCTCCGTCTCCCAGATGCGGATTTTTTCGAGCCTCGGCGTTCCCGACGGAAAAACGCCAGGCCACGCCGCGCGTAGCCGCCGATCCACTTCCGACGTCAGGTTCTCGGTCGTAGGCACCTCCGTGCGGAACGCCTCGACCTCTTCATTCAGGTCGCGATACCGCAGCGGATCGATCACTTCTCTCGCTGCCAGCGCGTCCAATGCCGCCAGATCGACAGCGCGCCCGGTCACTGCATCCACCGGTCCCGCGACCGTGATCTCGACCTCATAATTGTGCCCGTGACCATGCGGATTGTTGCATTTTCCGTAGATGGTTCGATTTTCGGCATCGCTCAGCCCTTTTGCGTGCAACCGGTGCGTGGCCGAAAACCCGTATTTTCTGGAAAGATGAACGGTCATTCGCCGCCCCGGTATTCGCCCCTATACTCAACGAACAATTCGTTCGTCTCGTGGACCCGCACGGAGTACAACTTTGCGCGTCCGGTCGCGTCGATATGGCTTTCCATCCGATTCCAAATGTCGATTGCGATGTTTTCCACGGTAGGTACAACATTTTCAAACGCCGCGACTTCCCGATTCAGCAGGCGATGGTCGTAAACTGCGAGCACGCGCTCTTCGAGGACGTCCTTGAGGCGCTTGAGATCGAGGATCATGCCGGTCACGGCGTCGGGTTCGCCCTGAATCGCCACTTCGATCACATAGTTATGCCCGTGGCTAAGCGGATTCGCCGCCGCGCCGTAGACGCGCTCGTTCTCGGCGTCCGAGAGGTGCGGCGAGCGACAGATATGCGAAGCGGAAAACTCAACTTTCTTGGAAATGATCATCGCGTGGCAGGCGGCGACCCGCCATTGCGGTAACCGATCCAATAGAATTATAGTTGACCATCCGATGAAAACCGACCGAATCCTTCACGCAACCCTCGTTCTGATGCTGATCGCCTTCTGCGGCGCGCTCTATCACTCGCTTCACGAGACTATAGTGAACGCGGGCGACTCGGCCCCCGATTTCACGATTACCGCCGATTCCGGCAAGACTGTGACGGTCCATGATTTCGGCGGCAAGCTGCTCCTGCTGAATTTCTGGGCCACGTGGTGCCCGCCCTGTGTGGAAGAAATTCCGGGACTGAACCAACTCTCGAAACAGCTGGGCCCGAAAGGCTTGGTCATCCTTGGCGTGAGCGTCGACAAAGACGAAGCGATTTATCGCAATTTCCTGACTCGCTCACCGCTCGCCTACCAAACGGCTCGCGACCCCGAGGAGAAAATCAACCTCAGCTACGGCACTATTCAGTACCCGGAAAGCTATCTGATCGACCGCACTGGCAAGGTCGTGGAGAAGTTCATCTCTTCGCAGCCGTGGGCTTCGCCGCAGATGCTGGAACACATCAATTCGCTGCTTTGACGCCGAGCACAAAGGCCAGACTTTGACTGCCGCCGCTACCATCGAACGCCGCCTCATCCCGGCGGAAGCCAGACTCAAGCTCCGCAACATCGTCGGCGAAGCGGGGCTGCTTGATCGGCCCGACGATCTGGCGCTCTACGAGTACGATGGCAGCGTCGACAAGTCGCGACCTGAAATCGTAGTCTTTCCGCGCTCCGCAGTCGATGTTTCCGCTATCGTGAAGATCGCGGCGGAGTACAAGCTTCCGCTCGTGGGACGCGGTGCGGGCACTGGCCTGAGCGGCGGCGCGATCCCGCGCGCGGGCGGCATCATGGTCGGCTTTGCCCGCATGAACCGGATCGTGGAAATAGATATTCCGAATGAGCGGGCGACGGTCGAACCCGGCGTTGTGAATCTGGACGTGACCGCGGCCGTTGCGCCGTCCGGCTATTTCTACGCGCCAGACCCTTCCAGCCAGCGAGCCTGCACCATCGGCGGCAACGTGGCCGAGAACGCCGGCGGTCCGCATACGCTGGCTTACGGCGTGACGACGAACCACATTCTGGGCCTCGAATACGTGCTGCCCGATGGCACGATCCATACGACAACCGCGGACGCGCCGGGCTACGATCTGATCGGCCTGCTCACCGGTTCGGAAGGCACGATGGCGCTCACGACGAAGATCACGGTTCGCCTGATGCGGCAGCCGGAGCGCGTGAAGACCATCCTCGCCATCTGTAACGCTGCGGGCGACGCTGCCGATACGGTTGCCGAAATTACGGCGCGCGCGATAACGCCCGTCGCGGTGGAAATGCTGGATGGCGAGATGCTGCGCATGGTGGAGGACGCCACGCACGCCGGGTATCCGAAGGACGCGGCGGCCGTGCTGCTGATCGAGCTGGAGGGGCTGGCCGAATCGGTTGAGGAGCAGGTGGAGCAGATTCGCGAGGCGTGCGAAAAATGCGGCGTTCGCGAGGTACGGGTGGCGCGCACGGCGGAGGAGCGGGACCTGTTGTGGAAGGGCCGCAAGAACGCGTTTGGCGCAGTGGGGCGCGTGAGCCCGTCCTACTACGTGCAGGATGGAGTAGTGCCGCGCACGCAGATTGCGCCGACGCTGCGGCGCATCGCGGAAGTGGCGGAGAAACACGGCCTCGGCATCAGCAACATCTTTCACGCAGGCGATGGAAACATGCACCCGATTATTTTGTTCAATTCGCACGTGGAGGGCGAACTGGAGAAGGCGAAGGCGGCGGGGGAGGAGATTCTCGAGTGGTGCATCGGCGTGGGCGGCTCGATCACGGGCGAGCACGGCGTGGGCATGGAGAAGAACGAGATGATGGCGCATCTCTTCTCCGGGGAGTCGCTCGACTGCATGTCGCGGTTGAAGGGTTTGTTCGATCCCGAGTGCAGGTTGAATCCGGGGAAAGTGCTGCCGACGGGGCGGGGGTGTATGGAAATTCGCCAGGGGGCGTTGGAGGTTGGGCGGGAGTATTGAAGCGTGGAAAGTGTGCCATTTGGTGGCGAATCCAGGCCGCGGAATTGCGGTTCTCGCGGAAGTGGGGCTTTCGAATATCTGCGCAACGAACTCTGTTCCAACAACCTGCGTGACTTCGGCCTGAAGAAGGGGCTCGATCATGCGGGCAAACATCTGTTCCGAGGGAGAGAAGTGGAAAAGATCAACGAACTGAAACGAGAAGGAGTGAGTGTTCAGGCCACAGCGAACTGACTGGCTACGACCGCAAAACGATCAGGAAGTATTTGTTGGATCCGGCCGGCAGGCCGGCATATAAGGCGAGGCCGGTTCCGCCAGGCGAACCGGAGGTGTTTAATCCGTATCTGGCGGAACGGCTGGGCACCGGCGTACGAAACGCCCAGGTGTCGCTGCGCGAACTGCGGCAACGAGGTTACGACGGCGGCGGAGGGCGGGACTCAAAGTCTGGATACATTTGCGGGCAAAGTACAGATCCGCTGGGCACCGGACGGTGCGGCGAGCACGTCGGGATTGTTGCCGCGCTTTATTGAGTTTCTGAAGACGAGAGGACGGTTTGACGCTTTTGTGGACGACTGTCCGCTGGCGTACAGCAGCGCGGATTTTAATTCCAACGACGCAATAAGTCAATTATTTTCTATGTTTTTACCCTTCGAGGCATTGGATCAACGTGGGGCGATTCCGCCGCCTCGGACGTGCTCATGCCTGCAACCGACATGATTGGATTCCCAGGCGCTGAGGCAGATCCATCTCGCGAGTTGAACCCTGGCGAGGGAACATCGCCAACCGCGAATCGAAACCTCAAACCCCGTTTCGATCTCCGTTATATATTCACCTATAATCAGTGACTTAAGGGGATTACGCCCGGAATCCGCCTGCTACGTTCCGGACAAGGCGCACGATCCATGCCAAAAAGGCCGAACAAGGCGCGGATCCCGCCGAACCCATGCGTCCACCCGGTAAGCGCCCCAAATCGGACCACAAGCAGTTACTGCAATCAAGATGCTTTGTTTTTTCGAATCGCAGGGATCACCCTCCAGATCTCTCTGTTCCCGCAAAAGCCCATCTGTCAAACTGGAGAGAGCGGCCACGGCTTCGCCCGACCGCATCGCCCGTTGCCGCCAACAGGCAGTTCCAGACATCCCAGCAGTGGACAAGCCAGCCTTGAACAAACCAACCGACACGCGGAGTCACCGCGCCCTTTCTCTGTCCTTCGGGTTCTCCTTCGAGGAGCTCTATAACCGAGGCGCACTCGTCCGTCTCGACGCCGTCTTCCTCACACAGTTGCTGGAAGCCGCGCCTGAACTCCACGCCCAACTCCTCGCCGCACGCGAGAACCCGTCCGCGCTTGCCCCCAAGCCAGGCTCCGAACTCATCATCGCCCTCGCGCCCTACCTTGAAGACTTCATCGGCCGCCTGTTCGGGATCGAAAAAGCCCTCCACGATTTGCAGGCGAAGCATAACGAACTCGCCCCGCTTTACTCCGTCAAACGCAAATTCATCCAGAAGAAAGCGCTCACCGGCTACACAGCCGAAAAAGCGTCGCTGATCGACGGTTACGCCATCGCCGCCGAACTCGAAGCCTTCACGCTCGAACCTCTCACCGAACGCAGCTTCGCCGATCACGTCGCCCGGTGGATGGAGAATGAATCAGAGCACGTCGAAGCCCTCCGCCTCGCCGCGCTCTATGCCGCGTGGGCCGTGCTCACGCCCGAAGGCAAGACCCTTCACCACAAAGGCATCCTGTTCCGCCAGCCGCATAAGCTCGACATGATGCATCTGGTCCCGTACACCGCCGTTGAGACCAATGGACTCGTCCAGTTGCAATTCCGTCCCGATCAGTGGCGCAATCGCGAGGGCTTCCAACTCACCGACGCCGGCACCGACCTTACCGGCGCGCTCGATCAGGCCAACTACTGCATCAAGTGCCATAACCAAGGCAAGGATTCCTGCTCGCACGGACTGAAGGAGAAAGATGGCTCTTTCAAGTCCAGCGTCTTCGGCGTGAAGCTGGCGGGCTGCCCGCTCGAAGAGAAGATTTCCGAAATGAATCTGCTCAAGGGAGATGGCGTGCCCATCGGCGCGTTGGCCGTCGTGGTCGTCGATAACCCGATGGCCGCCGCCACCGGGCACCGCATCTGCAACGATTGCATGAAATCCTGCATCTTCCAGAAGCAGGAGCCGGTCGATATCCCGCAGGTGGAAACGCGCACGCTGAAAGATGTGCTCGAACTGCCGTGGGGTTTTGAAATCTACGGTCTGCTCACGCGCTGGAATCCGCTCAATTTCGCGCGTCCGTATCCGCGCGAAGCCACGGGCAAGAAGGTGCTTGTGGTTGGTCTCGGTCCCTCCGGCTTCACGCTGTCGCATCATCTGATGAACGACGGCCACACCGTTTTCGCGGTCGATGGCCTGAAGATCGAACCGCTGCCTTCCGATATTTCGGGTGTCGATCCGCACGGCCGCCGTGTCGCGTTCCGTCCTCTGCGCGACGTCTCCGATATCTATGAGCGGCTTGATGAGCGCGTCATGGCGGGCTTTGGCGGCGTCGCCGAGTATGGCATCACTGTGCGTTGGAACAAGAACTTCCTGAAGATCGTCCGGCTATTAATCGAACGCCGCAGCGAGTTCCACATGTATGGCGGGGTGCGCTTCGGTGGCACATTCACCGTCGATACGGCGTTTGAAATGGGCTTCGATCACATCGCGCTGTGCGCGGGTGCGGGCCGTCCCACGGTGATTCCGATGAAGAACGGACTTGTGCGCGGCGTTCGTCAGGCTTCGGATTTCCTGATGGCGCTCCAGCTCACCGGCGCGGCGAAATCGGATTCGCTCGCGAACCTCCAGGTCCGTCTGCCCATCGTTGTAATTGGCGGCGGCCTGACCGCGATTGATACCGCGACCGAATCTCTCGCGTACTACGTCGTCCAGATCGAAAAATTCCTGAAGCGCCACGAAGTGCTGGTGGCCGACCTTGGCGAGGCCAAAGTCCGCTCTCAATGGACACCCGAAGAAGGCGAAATCGCCAACGAGTTTCTCACGCACGCACGCGCCATTCGGGCCGAACGCGCGTGCGCCGCTCGTGAAGGCCGTCGCCCGCATTTCATCCATCTTCTGAATAAATGGGGCGGCGTCACGATCGCATACCGGCGTCGCCTGATCGACGCACCCAGCTACACGCTGAACCACGAAGAAGTCGCGAAGGCTTTTGAAGAGGGCGTGCGCTTCGCCGAATCGCTGACCCCGGAAGAAGTCGAAGTGGATGCCGCCGGCGCGGCGAACGCCCTGCGCTTCCGTCAGCGGAACGGAGAAACCGTGACGCTGCCCGCGAAGACGATTCTTATCGCGGCGGGTACGCAGCCGAACACCGTTCTCGCGCGCGAAGACGAGCACAACGTCACGCTCGATGGCCGTTACTTCCAGGCTTACGGCGAAGACGGCGCGAAGGTGAAGCCCGAAAAGCTCTGCAAGCCGGAGACGGTTTACGTGCTGATGTCGGTCCGGGACGATGGACGCTCCATCAGCTTCTTCGGCGATTTGCACCCATCGTTCTCCGGCAATGTAGTGAAAGCGATGTCGAGCGCGAAACAGGGTTATCCCGTGGTTTCGCGCATGTTGTCGAATGTTCCGGCATCGAAGCCGGCGGCTGCCGCCCTTGCAGAAAGGCTCGATGACGAATTGCGCCCAGTGGTGGAAGACGTAATCCGTCTCACGCCGAACATCGTCGAGGTTGTCGTGAAAGCGCCCATCGCCGCGCGCGCATTCCAGCCGGGCCAGTTCTACCGGTTGCAGAATTACGAGTCGCTCGCGCCGCGCACCAAAGACACGGTTCTCGGGATGGAAGGTCTCGCGCTCACTGGCGCATCGGTCGACATGGAAAGGGGACTGCTCTCCACTATCGTTCTCGAAATGGGCGGTTCGTCCGATCTCTGCGTGCTCCTGAAGAAGGGCGAGCCGGTCGTGCTGATGGGGCCGACCGGAACGCCGAGCGAAACACCGGGGAAAGAAACCGCGCTCCTGGTTGGCGGTGGACTCGGCAACGCCGTACTGTTCTCCATCGGCCAGAAACTGCGCGCCGAAGGCTCGCGCGTAATCTACTTCGCCGGCTATAAGAAGGTGATCGATCGTTACAAGGTCGAAGAGATTGAACGAGCGGCCGATGTCGTGGTCTGGTGCTGCGACGAAGCTCCCGGCTTCCAACCCACGCGCCCGCAGGATGCGGGTTTCGTCGGCAACATCGTGGAGGCAATGGCGGCCTACGGCAGCGGACTCCTGGGAAAAGTGATCATCCCGCTCAACACTGTGGATCGCCTGCTGGCCATCGGATCGGACGGCATGATGCGAGCCGTGCAACAGGCGCGGCACGGCGTGCTGGCTGAATTCCTGAACCCCGACCATGAAGCGATCGGCAGCATCAACTCACCGATGCAGTGCATGATGAAGGAGATTTGCGCGCAGTGTCTCCAGATCCACCGCGATCCGAAGACGGGCGAAGAGACGGTAGTTTTCTCCTGCTTTAATCAGGATCAGCCTTTGGATAAGGTCGATTTCGGCAATCTGCGCACGCGACTGACGCAGAACGGCGCGCAGGAGAAGCTGACAAAGCTGTGGATCGACCACTGCATGAAGGAGATCGGCGCGAGGGCGTAGGCTCCCGGGCTTTACCAGAGCGCGCCGGCAAAGTTCTTGTGGATAGACCGGTCTTTGGTGATCAGCTTGGCCTTGCCCGCGATCGCCTGGGCCACAATCAGGCGGTCGAAAGGGTCTCGGGTCCAATCGAGCGCAAACGATTTGGCCACTACTCCTTGAAACGGCAGTCCACAAACGGCAACTCCGAAGTCGCGCCGCAGGATTTCCATCCATTCGTCGGGACCGATATTGACTCGCTCAATTTCCTGCAGAAAACGCATTTCCATCAGTACGGCCGGCGAGATCCGCAGTTCGTCTCTTTCGATCTGTCCGAGCACCTTTGCCGGAAGCTGGACCTCGCCGGTGCACAACCACAACGCGGCGTGAGTATCGAGGTAGGTCAGGCGTTACCGTCCGGGTTCCACGCTTTCGACCAATCCGTCTCCGCCAGGTCCTTCGGGTTGCCGTTAATCAGTCCGGGGCGTTTCTTGATCCGCGACGCTTTCGATCCGGCGGGCCCGTCGATCACGATGCGCAGTATGTACCCCTTGCGCTCGATCTCCACCGGCTCTCCGGTCTCGATCACGCCGTCGAGGATCTTGTATACGTCAGTCCGCAGATGTGAAGCAGTCAGGCTCATAAGTCAACGATAACACGTACGTATATTAACGTCAAGCGTACGTGCGGAGTCCACATCTGCCAGGAACATCCAGCGCCGTCCCGGTGTCTGATTCACCAGGAGAGCACAGATGTTCGAGCAAACTTTCGTGCAGTCACAATCGCGGGGGAGAAATCAGTGGACCGTCGCCGTGTCGCTGTCGTTGCAGTGTCTGGGTATCGCAATTCTCTTGCTGATACCGCTTCTTCACAACGAGGCGCTGCGCATTCCGGATCCTCCGCAACCGCGCCTGATCCGCACCTGGATCGATCAGCCGCCGGTGCCTAAACACGCTGCGAATACTCACGCCGCGGGAGTCGTCGCGCCGGCACCGGAGCGCCCCGTATTCCTGTATCCAACGATTCACAAGAATACGGCACGGCAGATCGAAATGCCAACAGGTTCACCCGAGCCTGCGACGTGGTCAGGACCGGCCGGCGCGGCTTTGAGTTCTCCGCTCGGAGAGGTAGCCTCGCTGCCAGAGCGCGCCGTTGCGCAGACGCAGGCCACGCCGAAGCCCGTCGTGGCCGGGCCGTTGCGGGTCGGTGGAGGCGTGGAAGCTGCGAAACTCCTGTTCGGTCCGAAGCCCGTTTATCCGCAACTGGCGAAGATGGCGCGCTCGCAGGGAGTCGTGAAGCTGGAAGCCGTAATCGCCGCCGACGGCAGTATCCGGAATCTCCGCGCCGTCTCAGGGCCGCCTCTGCTGGTGAATGCGGCGATCGACGCTGTGACGCAATGGCGATACCAGCCCACGCTGCTCAACGGCGTTGCGGTTGAAGTTGTAACGGAGATCGAAGTCAACTTCTCTTTAACGCAGTGACAGGTAGTTCGTGAGTTCGATGCCGCGCCGTTCGATCGCTCGCCGCACATCCGGCGACGTGAGAGCGGCAAGTTCCACGGCCCGGCTCTGTTTGAGTCGTGTGGCCGCGCCCATGAGTTCGGGTCCGCATACACCCGGGTGACACATGAACTCCGTCAGCCCCGGGGGAATTCTTTCCAGCGTTTCGATCATCGCCGCCGTGTCCATTGTTCCCGTGATCTGGAAGCCGGCAAAATGGTCCGTCGTCCGCAGATCCGCGAGGACTCTGGCAAAGCGAGGCCTCATGATCGTCATACCGGCCGCGACGATCTGTTTCGCGATGCCCGCCCCCCGGCTGACGCCGAAGTCGAACGGGCGGCGCACCCAGGGTATCCCAAACTCTATCGATACCCGGGCCACAGCGTCCAGTATCGGGGGAAACAGATGCGTGTGCTTGTGAGTGTCGATATGGCTCGGCTGGATTCCGGCCGCCACGATCCTGCGAATCTGCGCGACGGCCTCCTCATAGACCGCAATCTCCCCGCGCATGAGTGCGGCAGCCAGTTCCCGCAGTGTCGAGGGCATGGCGCGACCGGAAGCAGCCACACTTTCACCCTGCGCCATAACGAGGTGGACGCCCACGTCGAGAGTCGGGGTCTCACGCGCACAAGCTACGGCGTGATCGAACGCGTTGCCATTAGCCATCAGAGTTGTTGCCGTGAGCACGCCATTGCGGTGCGCTTCGATAATTCCTTCGTTCACGTCGCGCGTGAATCCGAAATCGTCGGCGTTAAAGATGAGCTGGATCGGGAGTGGCATTTTCAGTACGCCGTTTCGCCGACGCAAGGGCCGGCGCGCACAGCGCGGGACAGCGGAGGAACGCTTTGGGCCGCGTTCGGCATCGGGACGTGCGGGCGTTAAGTCGAGGCAGGCGGATCGCCTTCGCGGTGCCGAACACGGGAACAGCCACTCGTCCCGAAGCGTTGGGCGGCGGCGTCAGGAAATAGTCCATGTTCTCGCCGCTCACGAGTTCCTCAAAACTTCGCAGCCGCATTTCACGAACCAGCCTGACCGCGCTTCGCCGCACAAGCTGAAGCCCGTATCCACAGGGGCTTCGTCAGAACAGGGTCATCCGTATGGTCAGGAATTTTTTCGGGTTGGCCTGAAAGTCCCGCAGCACATTGTTCAATTCTTTTGAAGTAGTTGTCACCGAATCGTACAACTGCGGATTCGTCATCAACTGGCCGATTGTTCCCTGACCTGAGTTGATCTTTTCGAGTGCGACGTTGATCTTTTTTGCGATCTCGTCGAGCTGGTTGGCAATTTCGTCGTCCTTAAGCAGCTTGCCGGCCGTGCCTTTGCCGGCATTCAGATCGTCGAGCATTTTCTTCGCCTGCGCTATACCGGCACGGGCATCGGTAACAGCGCCGAGCGCCTCATCGTGGAGCTGAGGATCGTAGAGCAGTTTTCCGGCGGTGCCTTTCTTTTGCTGAACTTCCGCCAGCATTTCGTCGATGCGCTGGATTGGCCTGCGGATGTCGTTATAAAACTCGGGATCGTACAACAGGTGGCTGATCGTCCCATTACTGTTGTGGACGTCCTTCACAAGTTGCTCCACTTCACCAACGGTGGCGTCGAGCCTGTTGTACAGCGAGTCGTCTTTGAAGAGCTTGCCGAGGTTGCCCTGCCCGTTTTCCACTACGGTCAGCAGCCCGTCCAATCTGCCGAGAATAGTCTGGAATTGGGAGAGAAGGCTCGAACTTTGCGCCAGGATTTCGGGCACGTCCTGCGACTGCAGAGATGCGATTTCGCCGCCGTCTTCCACGTGTTTGCTGTGGGTTCCGCGAGTGATATTGATATACTTGTCGCCCAGCAGATTCGCCGCGCTGATCGCGGCCTGGGAATCCTCCGGAATCTGATTCAGATATTTCGCGGGAATATCCAGTTCCACTTCGACCGCGCGCTTCTTATCCTTCGATCCCGACAGAACAACCTGCTTGATATTGCCGATCAAAATGCCGTTTAAGCGCACGGGGGCGTTTTCCGCCATGCCTGCCGAATCAGCCATGAATGTGCGGATAGTCGTCTGGCTCTCGAACATCGAGCCGTTTCCGGTCAGCAGGAAAATCAGCACGCCGGCGATCGCCATCGCGACGATCGCAAGGATGCCGACCTTCAGCTTTGCCCACTCTACTCGTTGGTGCGATGCCATATTCTTATGCCGCCTCGCGCTTTTTCTTCAAGCAGCTTCCAACTTCCTTTACACCGCCTCCGGCTCTTCCTTCCGGCGGCTTCCAGCTTTTCCTCAGGCAGCTTCCAGTTGCGGCCGCTTCACAAATTTCGTCACGTACGTATCCGTACAAGCTTCGAGGCTGGCCTGGCTTCCTTCAAAAACCAGGCACCCTTCCTTCATCACCATGAAGATGGTATTCGTTCCTTCCGGGCCAACGGGGTCCAGACGGCCACTGTTCGGATTGTAGCGGAAGTTCGCCACCAGATTCCCGTCCTGATACCGATGCGTCACCACCAGAGCCGTTGTGTTATTCGCATCGCGCTCTTTCACGATGAGCGCCATGATCGTATGGGCCGTGATCGGATCGAGCCCGGCCGTAGGCGAATCATAGAGCAGGAGCGGCGGATTTGTCACAACCGCGCGCGCGATAGCCACGCGCCGCCTCATGCCTCCGGAGAGTTCGCTCGGGTACTTGTCCATTGTGTTTTCCAGCTCCACGAAGCGGAGCGAACTGCGCACCGTCGGCTCCATCTGGTCTTTTGGCATTACGATCGCCCTCTGGTTCAGCAGCGGATAAGCCACATTCTGCGCGACAGTCATGGAATCGAAAAGCGCGCTCTCCTGAAACAGCATTCCGAGCTTGCTGCGGATGCCGAAAAGCTCGGTCTCGGCCTTGTTCGTCACGTCTTCGCCGAAGAGAAATACGCGCCCGCCCGAAGCGCGGATCAGCCCCATCGCCGTCTTGAGCAGCACGGTTTTGCCGCTTCCCGCCGCGCCGAGTATGATGCGCGTCTCCCCGCGCCGGACGTTAAAAGACAACCGGTTCAGAACAGGCTGTTCGCCCGCGAACGCAACAGTGACATCTTCAAATCGCAACAGACTGGCCGCATCGCCCGCGGCAAGCCCATCCGCGGCATCGGCCTGTTGAGCAATCTTCGTCGCTGCAGTAACGGTTTCCGCCATGTTCACCCGAGCTGGCTGATCCAGAGGAAGATCCTGCCGAGGAAAAAGTCCAGCACGAAAATAATCACCGACGCGTAGACGACGGCCTGCGTGGTGGATCGGCCCACACCCTGCGTGCCGCCCGTGGTGCGCAGTCCGCAATAGCAGCCGATCAGAGACACGGCGAACGAATAGCAAAAGGGCTTGGCCAACCCCTGGCCGACATCGCTCCAAGCGAGCGTGCGCCAAACCGTCGACCAGTATTGCCTGCCCGGCACGGAAAAAAGCAGCTTGGCCATGATGCCGCCGCCGATCATTCCGACAAAATCGTCGATGACCGTAAGGCAGGGCAGCATCAACGCCGTCGCGATCATGCGCGGCGTGACCAGCTTCTGAACAGGGTCGGTGCCGAGGGCGCGCATAGCGTCGATCTGCTCGGTTACTTGCATGGAGCCGAGCTCGCTGGCGATGCCCGACGAATTTTGCCCGGAGACCATGACAGCGGTCAGCACCGGGCCGAGTTCGCGCACGAGGATGAGAGAGACGAACTGCCCCGTGCGGCCGGTCTGCCCGTATTCCTGGAGACCGCGGCCCATCTGCATGGCCATTACGGCGCCGGAGAAGAAGCCGGTGAGCAGGATGATCGGGACGCTGCCGACCCCGATAGTCTCCATTTGCAAAAGAATGTCGTCTACGTAATGGGGCTTGCGGAAGACGTTCCGGATCGCCCGACCGGTCAGTTCGTAGAAGTCCTGAACAGCCTGTATGGGGCCCTTGAGAGTGTCAAGCACGTCGAAAAATCCAGGCGCGCCGCGATAGCAGGCGGCACAAAACTCTTCGGGGCGTCGGCGCCGCAGTGCACTACGGCCCGCAAATCATCCCGAAAGCCGATGCTAGCATACAGGCAGACTATGAAAGGTTTGACTGACGTTCCCGGCATCCTTGTCGGCCATGCGACCGACCTGGACGCCCTCACCGGCTGCACGGTGATTCTCTGTGGCGGCGATGCCGTCGGCGGCGTGGACGTGCGCGGTTCGGCCACCGGTTCGGTGGAACTGGACGCGTTGCATCCCGGTCACGTGGCGCCGAACGTCCACGCCATTATTCTGGCCGGCGGCAGCGCCTTCGGACTCGAAGCGAGCTGTGGCGTACGCCGGATACTGGAGCGCCGCGGCGTCGGATTTAACACGGGCGTAACTCATGTGCCGATTGTTCCGGGAGCGATTCTTTACGATCTCGGCATTGGAAAGCCGGGTGTGCGGCCGACTCGCGAAATGGGCGAAAAGGCGGTGTCGGCGGCCACGGATGCGGCGGTGGAAGAGGGAAATGTGGGGGCGGGGACAGGCGCGACGGTCGGCAAATTGTTCGGCATGGCGCAAGCGATGAAGAGCGGCATCGGGAGCGCGTCGCTGACGCTGGGATCGGGCGTGATGGTTGCGGCGCTGGTGGCGGTGAACGCGGTCGGCGATGTGATCGACCCGGCGACGAACACGATCATTGCCGGCGCGAGGATGTCGGCGACCAGCCGCGAGTTCGTCGATTCCGCCTCCGCGCTGCGCCATGAATCCGTCCGGAGTCCCGGCTTTCGCGGTAACACAACGCTGGCGGTGGTCGCGACCAATGCGCGGCTTGATCGCGTGCAGACGAATAAGCTCGCGGCGCTGGCGGGTATTGGCGTCGTGAGGACGATTTCGCCGGTGAATACGATGTCCGATGGCGACATGACGTTTGCGATCTCGCTGGGGAATGAACAGGCGAGCGTGGATTCGGTGGGCGCGGCCGCGTCGGAAGCGCTGGCGATGGCGGTTTTGCGGGCCGTTCGGGCGGCGAAGACGGCTGGGGGCATTCCGGGTTTGGCGGGGTGAGTACCAGATCGGGGAGCAAGCGGCGCAGCCCGGAATCCCTGAGTTCAGCGACGCGGCGCCGGTGACGCCTGTATGGGCACGCGACCTCAGGCCGGCGACTTCTCAATCGTCCTCATCGCGAGGAAGACCATGCGGGGATGGTCTGCCAGCGGGACAAATTCATGATGGAGGTAGAACGGCCGGGCGCTGTCGTCATACGCTTCCGCGATTACGCCGACCGAGACCACCTGCAATGTGTTTTTCCAGCTACGGTGCAAGGCGTCCATTAAGAGTAACCGGCCCAGCTTCTTGCCTCTCTGACTCGAACTGACGGCCAGCGGGCCCAGCATAGTTGCGGGAAGCAGCGGATACCGCGGCAATTTCTTTACTACGTCCGGGGGCAACTCGGAGGCATTGATACCGTACGACGAAAGCGTGTAATACCCGAGGATCCAACCCCCGCGATCAAGCATGACGAAAGGCGCCGCCACTTTCCGCTGCGAGTCCTTGCTGGCCTGGAGATACAGGTAGTCGTCAAGCTCCCTGACTCCGCAGGAGAACGCTTTCTTGTCCTGGTCGCGGAGCGGCTCAAAGACGCACGGCCCCTCCGGAAGCGTCACCTGACTGACGCACTCTCTTTCCGGTTTTTCTTATAATGTCCGGCTGCCGCGCGCAAGACCTTCCCGGGCGCCGCGGGATGCGCGATGGCATCGACAAACGCTTCAGTTTCGCCGTCCGTCAGAACCAATATCGCGCGCTCGCGCAGCGTTTTCTCCGCCGCAGCCTGCGCGCTCTGCAGCACGAAATCTGTCATGCTGCGCCCTTCCAGTTCAGCGGCCCGCTGGATCAGCGTCTTCTGATGGCCGTTCAGGCGGGCGTCAAAACGATACCTCCGCGTTCGAGCGTCTCCGGTCGCCGGACGAGTTTTTGCAACGGGCATGCTTTTTCTTCCTCTTTACAATTGTGCGGTGAGCATCCGTGCGGCCATCGGATGCGCCGGCTGCGCTGAAGACGCTCTCCCGAAATTATCCTCAGTTTTGCCGAACTGATAGCACTTCCGCATCCCGGCACCCTTCCCGGCGGGACCTCGTTGGACGGCCAGTTGGCCCCCGACCGCTTGCGGTAGACTCACCCTATGCGACTCCTCACGCCCGTCCATAGCTTCTTCGGGGCGGCGCTTTTTTGCACACTGTCCTCTTACGCGCACGGCCAACAACCTACTGTCACAGTTCTTAAAGCCGCGCGAATGTTCGACGGCCATGAAATGCGAACGCCGGGTCTGGTCGTAGTCAGCGGATCGAGCATCGTCGGCGTCGGCGCCGGTGCTGCAATTCCTGTGGGCGCGCAGACCATCGATTTCGGCGATGCGACGCTGTCACCTGGTTTTATCGATGCGCACACGCATCTATCGGCGATGTACAACGCCGATTACAACAAGGGATTGATCGATACGCTGGAACAGTCGATCCCCGAGCAGACCCTGCTGGCAACGGCCAATACGAAAAAGACGCTCATGGCGGGCGTGACGACGGTGCGCGACGTCGGCAGCAGCGATTTCATGGACGTCGGCCTGCGAAATGCTATAGCGGCCGGCACGATTTTGGGCCCGCGCATGCTGGTTTCCGTTAACGCCATCGGTTCCACCGGTGGCCATTGCGATGGACAAAACGGATTTCGCGCGGGCCTGTTCGGGCGCGAGAGCGGCCCGGGCGACGGCGTCATCAACAGCCCCGACGAAGGGCGCAGAGCGGTCCGGCTCAACGTCAAGTATGGCGCGGATGTAATCAAGATCTGCGCCACCGGCGGCGTGCTTTCGCTGACGGACGAAGTCGACATCCCGCAGCTCACGCAGGAGGAAACGAACGCTATCGTCGACGAGGCACACACGCTTCGCAAGAAGACCGCGGCGCACGCTCACGGGGCCGAGGGCGCAAAGCGGGCGATTCGCGCCGGAATCGATTCCATCGAGCACGGGTCGTTTCTCGACGATGAGGCGCTGGACATGATGAAGGCTCATGGCACTTATTACAATCCCACTTTGATGGCGGTTGAAGGCGCTAAAGAGATCCTCGCCAACGGTGGCTTTCCACCGTCGGTGGCCGCGAAAGCGACGGCGGCGATTGAATCGATCAACCAGGTGGTGCGGAAGGCGATAGCCAGAGGCGTGAAAATGGGAATGGGCACGGACGCGGCAGTTTACCCGCACGGGCGCAACCTCGAGGAACTTCATCTGCTTGTGGCGCTCGGGATGAAGCCGCTCGACGCGTTGCGCGCCGGGACCTCGGTCGATGCCGATGAGTTGGGTGTCCAGAAGCGCGTCGGCACGCTGGAAGCCGGCAAGCTGGCCGACATCGTGGCGATTCCGGGCGATCCGATTCAGAATATCCGGCAGGTGGAGAAGGTGTTTTTCGTGATGAAGGAAGGCGTGGTCTATAAGGACGAGCGCGAACGCCGATAAAGCACGAAGGCATCGCCGCGAACGGAAGTTGAAGCCGCTTCTATTCCACTACCGAAATGAGCTTTGAATCAACGATCCGCTGGTCGGAAGTGACAAGGCGGAGCCGGTGAACGCGGGCGGTCGCAACGATAAAACGGTCGCCTGGATCGCGCAACGCATCGCCCATGGCCGCGACCTCGGCGGCTACGTTCAGATCTATCGGAACTACCCGAAATCCGGCGTCAATGGTAAGTGCGCTCAGTATCTCCTCAACCGGGCACCGCAGGCGGAAGCCGTGAAGGACGCTATTTCAACGAGAGTCATAGCGCTCAGAGCAAGAGCCTCCCCGCGCCGGACCGCTTCGCTCAGGGTGCGGTCCTGCGCCCGGGAGAGCTTCCTCGGTTCAACGAGCCAGCGAACGAGTACGTGTGTGTCCAGCAGGAGGCGAGGCGTCAGAGTTCAAAAGTCTCTCTCTCACGGACACACTCCCACATGTCCGAGTTGTCCGCCATCAGGATTTCGTCCGGGATCTGTATCTTGCCCTTCAACATGCCCCTCGATGAGCGCCTGAGGGCCGGCGGCGGAGGCCCCACCGTCGCAACCGGCCGGCCCCGCTTAGTGACCGTGATCGTGCCGCCGGTGCGGCTTACCTCATCCAGCAGCGAAAGGCATTTCGCCTTGAACTCCGTCGCGGTGACCATTTGGGTTGCCATACCCGAATGATAACGCAATCTGGTCAGATGACCACTTTCAAAACCGCACCGGCCCGCTGTACCCGGTCATCTCCAGGTAACCAACTCCCCGGTTCGAGCCTTCATAAGTCACCGCGCCTTCCCAGTACCTCGGACCATCCTTCGCCCGCAGTTCCTGGTCTTCGAGCGCGGCCTTGCACCGGACGTCGATCTTCAGCGACGGCACCCGAATCCTCCAGGCGACCGGATACTTTCCCCATCTGGCCAAAGGCTCAAGGGTAAATTCGTCCCGCTTCAGATGGTGCGCCCGGCCCGCCGCGTCGATGAAAGTCCCCGATGAATAAGCATCAATCGATCCATCCTTTTTCCGCAACTCAAACAACATCAACTCGGTGTCGTTGTCGAGTTGCGCGCTGAACCAATCCCAGCCGGTCTGGTCGCCGGCCAGTTGTTCCGTGAACCACTCGTGGTCCATCCACGCCAACCCGGTGACTTGATGCACCCCGTCGGCCGTCGTAATCTTCCCAATGACCGAGAGCCGTGGAAACGAAACGTAATACGACGCGCGCCCCCGCCCTTCCGCTTTCTGACTGAGCCCGTTCTCGCCCTGAATCACGAAGGGCTTCACCGGTTTCAGGTCGAAGTGGAACCGGAACGGCCCTGTGACAACGTCGAGCGTCTGCGCGTTGCCGTTCCAATTCGCCTGCCAGTTTCCATTCCAGACGCGCTGCGCGCTGAAGGAAGCCCCCGCGATGCCCGGCCCTTCCCGGTTCGGCCGCTCTGCATACCAGAAGCGCTTGCCATCGATATCGGTCAACGCGGCGTGAGCCAGATACAGATCCTTCACAGCCCAGACCGACGGGTTATCGTCGCTTCGATTCTGCCCCTGCCGGAAGAAAACCAGTTCGAAACCAAACCGTTTACCATGCGCGTCCACCACATTACCCGTGTAATACCACCATTCAGTGCGGAAGTCTTGGTGTTCGAAGTGATCGCGGGGAAACTGGTATCGATAGCCAGGGACCGCTTCCCGCCAGACTGGCCCGATGGCAAGGCTGTTGGCGGCCAGAACAAGTGCGGCAACGGCTGGCTGGAGACGGTTCGCCAAGTCCCAGTCTATGCCGCCGCCCTTGTTAACATGAGGTTGCCCACGATGGTCGTTGAAACCCAAATAGCCCGATTCGACAGCATTCCGCTCGATTGCGGAGCCGCCCTGATGCCCGTCGAAGTCGCTTACGAGACCTATGGCAAACTAAACGCCGCGGGGAGCAACGCGATCATGATTGAGCACGCGTTTACCGGAGACGCGCATGCCGCGGGCGTCAGCGGCGGTGTCGAAAATCCGGGCAAACCCGGGTGGTGGGATAACATGATCGGCCCCGGCAAGGCCTTCGATACGGACCGTTATTTCATCGTGTGCAGCAACGTGCTGGGAGGCTGCCAGGGGACGACCGGCCCTGGTTCGATCAACGCCGCAACCGGCCGCGCCTATGCGATGACTTTCCCGGTCATCACCATTCGCGATATGGTCAGGCTGCAAAAAATGCTGGTGGATTCGCTCGGCATCAAACGGCTGCTCAGCGTCGCCGGCGGTTCGATGGGCGGCATGCAGGTGCT
>PLEX01000158.1 GCA_003136575.1 Bryobacterales bacterium
ATGGGTCGCATGGAAACCGACCTCCACACGTCGCTCGAATGGGTGGCGGTGGCGCACTTCAACACGGAACATCCCCACGTCCACGTTGCGCTCAGAGGCGTCGATGCCAACGGCGAGGTTTTCAAGCTGGATCGGGATTACATCCGAAATGGTCTCCGGTCCGTGGCGCAGCATTTCGCCACGGTGCAACTTGGTTACCGAACGGAACAGGACGCCACTCTCGCGTTCCGCCGGCAAGTCCCCCTGCAGCGTTTCACACCGCTGGACCGGTTGATCGTGGAGCGAACTCAACCGCTGGACGGAATGTCCGGCGACTTCCAGGTGACCGCCGACCCGACGCGTCCTGGCCTGCGGCAGTTCGCTGCTGTCCGTGAGCAAGCGTTGGTGTCCCGGTTGATGACTCTCCAAACAATGGGGCTCGCCCGACCGAATGGACCCCGTCAGTGGCAAGTTCGGCGCGATCTGGAAACCGCGTTGAAGGCCATGAAGGGAGCGGCCGACAATCAGAAAACACTCGCCGCACACGGCGCTCTTCTATCCGATCCGCGCCTGCAACTCAGCGCACCGAACTGGCGCGATATCACCTCGCTCGAGGGCCGCGTGCTTTCCCACGGAGGAGAAGAAGATGGCAGGCGCTACCTCATGCTCGAAGGAACAGACGGTCGAGTTTACTATCTCCGGTACACGCCGGAGTTGGACGAGGCCCGCAGCCGCGGCGATCTCACCACGAATTCGTTCGTGGTGATCAACAAGACCGTGGATGAGGACCGCCGCCACCGAATCGTTATCGCGAATCTCGGGAACGCCGAAGCGCTTTTTGAGAACCGGGATCATTTTCGCGCTCGGGCTAAGCGGCTAATTGAGCACGGCGTAAATCTATCCGATGATGAGCGTTGGGGCGGCTGGCTCGGGAAGTATTACGAAAAGCTCCGCGAGGCGGTATATGACCTCGACTACTCGAAAGGCCGATATCGAGAGCGGAGCCTGGGTCCGGAACGGTGAAGAATCGCCGCTGAATCCGAGACCTGAAGAACTCGGTTGGTTTTGGCGTAGCTTCCAATCGGTTTCCTTAGGCGACGCCTAGGCCCGAAACATTTTCTCGGCCCGTTCGAGGGTATTCTGCAGATCGACGGCGAATTCGCATATGACCATATACGAGTGGACCGAAGACGGTCCATGCCGCCTGTTGGGCGCATGCCCGCGGGAAGGTGTTTGAGGCGCTCAAGCGGAGTCCGGGCGACCGCGGCGCAAGAGAACTGGCTCGTATTTGTTCGATCTCGCAAAGCACCGTTCACGATTACGTGTTCGCCGCGCAGACTGCCGGCATCAAGTGGCCGCCGGAGGACTGGGGGACCGACAGATCGGAGAAGCGCTGTTTCCGCAGCAACGGCACTCGCCGGAGAGCTGGCGTAAGAATCCGGAGCCGGACTGGGCCGGTATTCCCTGATGCTGCGGACGAGCGCTCGGCATAGCAATTCATGTTCGGGGATCTGGGCGGCCGCTTAACGGATTTCATGCCAGCCTCAGCCAGCGCGGACAGGAACTCCGCCCTGAATAATGGATCCCGGTCATGGATCAGATAGCGCTCGCCCTTGAGCAATCCTGAACGAGATTTATTATCCGAGCATTGATCAAGCCTGCGACATGGGGTTAATCGTCACAGACGCGTGAACTTCTTCTACGCGGCCGATGGTGTCGTCCGGTGCCGCCCTGTGTTACAAAGTGCCAGAAGTTGGACCGCCATATCGAGAAAACTGGACAAATCCCGCGGCCACTCTCGATAAAGCCCTCCCATTGCTCGAAGCAGCGCCTCGGTCTCGGGCACGGCGAAAGGGCTGACTACCACAACTCTGATGTGCGAGAGCGGAGGCTCAGCTTTAATTGCCGCCAAGACAGCCAACGCATCGTGTCTCGGCAAGTTCAAATCCAGGACGATGACACATGGCTCTGGATGACGAACACCCGATCGGTGGTCGGCGACAAAACGAAGAGCCGCCTCCCCATCCTCCAGAACGGAGAGTTCGTATGGTTCTCCGCATTCGGTCAAAGCCCCGCGCAGTTCCTGGACCTCGTCAGGGTTCTCGTCAATGATAAGAATCTGGGCTGCCTTTTCGGGAGTTGTATCCATTACAATCTCCAGCGCATGTCCGGCGCCATTTTCCCCCGGGCAACAAACGTGCCTGGTCATGGGAACAGCCCGAAGGTTTCGCGACATGACCCACCGCCCCGAACCGTCGGGAGCCATTACAGCAGGTCTGTGTCGAACTTGCCCCGCCATCGAAAACGCCACTGACGGGGCGGCGGAAGCTTAACCTGCGGACTGGCGCTGGGCACAGTCTTAGCGAAACCGGCCATTCGTAACAACCGTCATGCAGAGTTCATCCACGCCAGTCCACGCCGGGCGAACGTAGAACAGGCGTGATGATTTTTTGTGCAAACTGCCTCAGGCCGCGCTGGGGCGCCTGAAGAAGTGCACCACTAAAGAAATCACCGCGAATAGCAGCAGTAGGTGAATCAGGCCGCCGGCAATGTGGAATGCAAAGAACCCGAGCACCCACAATACGAGCAAAACAGCAAATAGCGTTAGAAACATTTGGAATCTCCTTTGTGTATCTGAACGAGTCAGGAGTCGTTCGCCACCGCGCAGACGACCCTCTGGTCAATATCCGAATTGCATTTCCCTGACCACGTCAAATTACCGGAAAACCAGGGGGAGTCACCGACGAGACCGAAAATATCCCCAACCCACGCCACCGAGTAGAAACGGCACTCTATAGAGAAGCACAATCGATATCGTCGAATTTACTTACCTCTTCTCTAATCTGAGAGATGCAGATAAGAGGCCAGGCTGATTTTGCGCGAGTCGCGCAAACCAGAAACTGGAGATTTCCTCTGACGCCTCCCCAATGGGGCTAAGACCGCGCGCTGGGAGAGTTCTCACGCCGCGTGACAACATAGGGTCAAAAAATGACCTTGGACGGTCACCGGCGGCCACCTTCGGCAGAGGAATCGATGGGAACCAGGCGTCGCCGTTACGAAGACCCATCCGATTACCCATACGCCTGGGTTCATTCACTTTTTACCCGCATCGCCGGACGTCACCGGAACGGTCTGCGAGATGGTCCGGCAGGTATGTAAGGCGTCCCTCGCCGAAAGGCATTTGACCCCTTCGGTGCAGGCTGAATCACTTTGCGAGATGCGGCTGCAATGGTTGTGGCGACGCCAGGGATTCGATCAGGCAGGCGATCAAACCGGGCATGATCCCGTTCATAAAACAGGCTGTGGCCCTTACACGCACCGCCCGGGTTTTAAGGCGTGGCGAAATAAAATGCGATTCCGAGCAGGACGTAGACGGCCACAAGCAGGACTCCCTCGAACCAGGTAGTCTCGCCATCGGCGGCAATGGAGTTTACGACGAAGACCATTCCTACAATCGCAATGAGTTCAGGGGATTGGAGAATATCAGGTTCATCGGATGCCCCATGAAATGAGACATCAGTGCCAGCGCCGGCGACGATGGCGAGCCCCAGCCCGAGCAGGCTGGTGCCGATGAGGGAACCGGTGATCTGCGCCCTTACGACAGTCGTGTGCCCGCGGCTCAGTACAAACAAAGCGAGGGTCAATTCCGCAATGCTTCCGAATGTAACGTTCACTAACCCGCCGATGGCGGGCCCTGTCCGGCCAGCTAATTGATTTGTGGCACGGCGGATCCAGTCGGCAATGGGGATGATCGCCAGCCCGGCAGCCGCGAAAACCCAAAGAGGCGCGGAATGAAACCCATAAGCCAGTATCAGAGAGATTGGGATGAAGAGCAGCAGACCCGTGACTCTCATTGGATGTGTGTCACTGAGCGGAAGTCGTGTCGATGATGATTCGCGGCGACGCTACGCGCTTGATGCATCCGCAAATGCCGATCATTGATGCCCTTCGACGAAGCCCTCCGACTAATTCAACGTAGAACCACATTCCGGAAAGCCGCGCTTCGGAGAGTTGTGGTGGCGAGGCTTGCCTGGCGCTCCGCAGCTTGCATCCAGGCCACGAACAGGACACCGAGCGTAACCAGGTGGATGAGGCTGGCGGGTATCCACATAATGAGCCCGCTGATCTGCTGGTCCTCAAGTGGAGACATTCCCCAGGCCGCGGTGGTCGGCAGATAAGCTACATAAAGAGGGCGCCCCGCGAAGGTCAGTAACGCTCCAAGCAGTCCATTCTGCACGCCGAAAGTGGCCACGAACAGCAGGGCGGTTCCGTAGTCCAACCGCCGACGGCTGAGTGGTTCGAGAACGAGTGACCAGAACATCAGCGAGGTCAGAAAAAAGCACGTATGCTCGAGCGCATGGACGGGCTCGCTCGCCAGCGCCCATCCGTAGGGCCCAGGCAGATGCCAGAACCACAGGGCCGCGGTGCAGAGCAGCCAGACAATAATGGGCGACATCAGTGCATGCGCGAGGGCGCGCAAGCCGGTGCTGATCCAAAGGCGCCCGATCATGCGCCGTGCGGATAGCCGAAAGACCCATAACCATACCAAGGCAGGACGGCCCGCGACCAGCAGGGGTGGCGCTACCAACATCAGGACCAGATGCTGCACCATGTGTGCCGAAAACAGCTGGTCGTCAAGCGCGTCGAGCGGGGAAATCAGCGCTGCGAAGAGCGTGGCAACCCCAGCTGCGAAAGCCGCGCAGCGTGCCCAGCCAAATGCCCGCGAGCGTACTGCCCTGTTCATTCGGCTAAGACCACGGATGTATCCCAGCACTGCGAGCGCGAGGAGCGTTAGTATCCACGGATCCCAGTTCCAGCCGAGCTGACTAAGGCGACCGCTATCGGCTGCCGCGACCGGCTGAACCAACAAACCGAGCGCCAGGGTACCGGCGGCAAGAGTGGTCAGGGAAACGGATTTCATTGGCCGCACAGTGGCACCAGACAGAGGGCGGCAGTGCCGAATGCCAGTGCAATAAGGAAGAGCGCGCTGACCAACATGCCGGCCATAGCCATGAATCGCGTGCGCCCTTCGCCCCGGTCGAGCAGGTGATGAGCCGAGCCCGCGCTCTCGTCGAAAGTCTTCCGCCAGCTTCGTAACGCGACCAGGCCACCTATGATTGCCAGCACGATGGCCGCCAGACTGATCGCAAACAGGACAGGCCGCAGACCATTCCACAACGGCGCTGCAAGTGGGTTGGCATGTGGATAGCAGTTGCGCCCCGATAATGCGACGCTGAATAGAAGCTGGACATTCCAGGCGGCCGGAGCGGCAGAGATTCCGAACAGAAGCGTGGCGAGACCGATGCGACCGCGATGCGGCGCCGGATGGCTGATTTTAATGGCAGATACATTATTCGCTGCCATGCGGTTATCCCAGGCGAGGCGCGATATAAAAAGTAAAGAATACCGCCAGCCAGACAATCGTGACGAAGTGCCAATAGATCACGCCGATGGAGGCCGCGGAATGGCGATTGGCATCGAAATCTCCACGCGCTGCCCATACCAGCAGGACGGCGAGCACGAGCAAACCCACGATGACGTGAAACATGTGAAAACCTGTAATCGTGAAGTATAGGGACCCATATACATTTGTCCTGAGCGTGAAGGGTTCGCCCTTCCACTCAGAACCCTGAAGAACGAGAAACAACACCCCGAGTACCAGCGCAAGGCTCAAGCCGACAATCAAGCGGCGTGTTTTGCCGCGCTCGATTCCGCGCTCGCCCCACCACATCACGACGCTGCCGGCGATCAGGATCAGCGTACCCGGCACTGCGATGCGCAGGCTGGGTGGCCCATTCGGCGGCCAGGGCGACAAAGCATGCGAGGCCAAATAGAAATAGCTGAACAACAGGTAGGCGAACAGCATCGCTTCGGTCGCAATTAGCATGAGCATCCCCCACCACCCCGAGGCGAGGTGGCCCTGACTGCCGACCGGGAGTTGACGATTGTGAATGAATGTTTCAGCCATGGCCTCAAGTCTCAATCTGGGCAAGCGCCCGTCGGGGCCACAACCAACCGACGCTGCCAAGGAAAGTCGCGACTGCGGCGATGCCGGCCCCCCACCACGAGTGAAGCAGCATACATGTAAACACCGCCGTCATGGCGACTGCCACTAACAAGGGCAGGTACGAATCGCCGGGCATTTTCAGAATCACGTCGGGCTCAGCGTCCAGCACGCTGGTGCCGATTGTCTCCCGTTCTTTGTCGAGAACCAATCCGGTTCCCACCGACGAGCGATCCGGCCCATCGTCCAGACGATTCTCCCAGAGGGGATAACGGCTCGCCACCATGGGAATGACGGCGAAGTTGTAGACCGGCGGCGGCGAAGACGTAGACCACTCCAGTGAAGATGCGTCCCAGGGATTGGGCCCTGCGGGCCTGCCGTGCCTGAGGCTCACGAATGCATTCACCAGAAACAGCATGATGCCAAGTCCGAATACAAAAGCACCTATGGTGACGATGAGATTCGGCGTTCCCCAGCCGAGATTGTCGGCATAGGTATAAGTCCGTCGCGGCATGCCCAACAGCCCCAGAATATGCATCGGGAAAAAGGCGACGTTGAAGCCTATAAACATGACCCAGAAAGTCCACTTGCCAAAGGCCTCATTCATAAGACGGCCGGTGGCTTTGGGGAACCAGAAATATATGCCGCCCACTACCGGAAAAACATTGATTCCGATAATGACGTAGTGCAGATGCGCGACCACAAAATACGTGCGCGTGAGTTGCCAGTCGACTGGCACCGCGGCGGTCATGAAGCCCGAGACGCCGCCGATCACGAATAGCAGAACGAAGCCCGTGAAGAACAGGAACGCGGTCGTGAATACCGGCCGTCCGGTCCAGATCGTGGCTATCCACGCGAACACCGCAACCGCGCTCGGAATTACGATGGTCATGCTGGCCGCGCTGAAATAGGAGAGCGATAAGATCGGTAGTCCGGTTGCGAACATATGGTGCACCCAGACACCGAATCCCAGCACCATCGTGGTGACGGTGGAGAGCGCGACTGCGGTGTAGCCGACCAGGGGCCTTCGGCAAAGCACCGGCAGCCCGTCGGAAACAATTCCCATGGCGGGCAGCACGATCGCATACACCCAGGGATGGCCGAACATCCAGAAAAGGTGCTGCCAGAGTAGTGGTTGGCCGCCAGCGGTGCTGTCAAAAAAATGCGCGCCGGCCTGGCGGTCCATCCACAGCAGGAAGAACGCAAGACTCACGGCGGGCACTGCAAACAAGTTGCCGACCGATGCGGTAACCGTTCCCCATACCAGGATTGGAACGCGATTTAGTGACATCCCGGGCGCCCGGGTGCGTGCCAAAGTGACCACGAAATTGATGGAACCCACGGTGGTGGAGATACCCAACAAGACCATGCCCAGTGCATATACGTCGATGTTGGGGCCCGGATTATAGGCGAGTGATGCGTAGGGCACATAGTTGAACCAGCCGTCGTTAGGCGCCTTCCCGAGCGGAAAACTGCAGTACAGGAAGATGCCTGCGAACAGAAACACCCAGTAGGACAGCGCGTTCAGTCGCGGGAACGCCATGTCGCGCGAACCGAGCAGCAACGGCCACAGGTAATTGCTGAAGCCTGAGAGAACTGGCAACGCATACAGGAAAATCATCGTCACGCCGTGCATAGTGAATAACTGGTTGTATTGCTCCGGCGTCAGCAGGGTTTGGTTGGGCCGTGCGAGCTGCACGCGCATCGCGAGCGCTTCCAGCCCCCCGATGAGCAGAAAGATAAATGCCGTTACGATATATCGCTTGCCGATTTCCTTATGGTCGACCGTGGAAAGCCAGCCGCCGAGCCCGGGCTTGCCATCCCAGGTGCGCTGGAGCTTCTGCGAAGTTGCCGAGCCGTCCGCAGCTCGCGCAATCACTGGAGTTCGATGGGTTTCGATAGTGGCCAAGTCGTTCTCCTTTAGTTCAGCGTGTGAAGGTAGGCGGCGACAGCGATCAATTCGGGCCCGGACAGAATATGATCGGGCATATGGGCGCCGGGCTTAAAGAACTGTGGGCTTGCGATCCAGCCGGTCAGATTTTCCGGTGTATTGGGCAGCAGTCCAGCGGCCAGCGTCCTGCGCGTCATCAGGTGCGTCAGATCGGGTCCGCGGATCCCGGCGGGAGTCACGCCGCGAATGGTGTGGCAAGGGGCGCAATGCGTCTCAAAGATCAGTTGTCCATGATGGGCCTCGTCGGTCGCCGGCATGACGCTTTCCGTCACTTGCCCCTCGCGCCACGCCGCAAAAGCTTCGGGTGTCTCGGCAACCACCAGCAGCGCCATGTGCGCATGCTGCGGACCACAGAAAGCGGCGCACTGGCCGCGATAGACACCTGCCTTGTCCGCCTGCATCCATGCAACATTGGTTTGGCCCGGAATCACGTCCATTTTCCCGGCGAGCTGCGGTACCCAGAACGAATGGATCACGTCGGCGCTCGAGAGCTCAAAGCGGACCGGCCGGCCCACTGGAATGTGAATTTCGTTGGCGGTGTTGAATATCTGCCCGGGATTTTGGTTGTCATAGCGGAGACTCCACCACCATTGGGACGCGGTAACTTCCACGGTCATCTCGCGAGCGCCGGCCGGCTCGGCCACAGCCGCGGTTACCAACAGAGTCCACACCACGCAGCCGATGAGAATCAGCACAGTGGTCCCGGTGCCAATGTAAATCCAGGCCATCCCTCCGGCATCGTCGCGCGCCGTCGGCTGAGGAAGCTCTGCGGCCGGGATCGTACTGCGCTTGCGGAAGATGCCGCCCAGCAGGAGGGCGCCGATGATGACGATGACGGAAAGCGAGATAATCCCCAGACCCCAGCCCAGCCGGGTGATGGGATCGACCGCAGGCCCGAAGGTGCGCTGATACGCCATGGATGGCTCTCCCTGCAGCGCGCTCGGCAACATCATCAGGCCGCTGGATGCAAGCACGACGCGCGGGTTCATGGCTGCGGCGTCCCCGATTTCGGCGGCACAGTGGCCCGCGTGGAGTCTTCAATCACTGGCACGGGCGTCGACCCTGACCGCGCTTCGGCCTGCGCCTCGGGGGCGACTTGTTCGCCCGGTTGATCGCCCTGCCGGGTATGCGTATAATCACTCACGGATACGCTGCCGCCGAAAGACTGTATATACGCAACCAGCTTCCAGATCTCGGCCGGGGGCAGCGCCGCGCCCCAGGACGGCATTCCCTGCGGGCGTCCGGCGAAAATCGATTGGTAGATCTGGACCGGCAGGCCGCCGTAACGCCACTCGGAATCGGTGAGATGTCGTCATATGCCGGCCTCCTTTTGTTGCTGTTAGGACAAGTGCTGCTCAACCATTTCAGCGCCCAACGCGAATGATTAATCAGGTTGTCAGCCAGCGCATGAGGACCGCAGTTCATCGTTCGGCGGGTGGATATATTCACGAGCGAAGTGGTCTTCGAAATAAGCGACAAAATACCAGGCGGCCTGTGCAAAGGGTCCAGACAGCAACGAGTTGTTTGAAAACTCGTTGTCTACTTGCCGCTCGGCCTCCCGCAGTTCATTGGAAAGCCTATCTGTCATACATGGGTCTCGCCTCTCACAACATCGCACTCTGTATTGTGACTCAAATGCGGTTCGTCAAATGGATGGCGGTTCTCTGACGAAGATCGCTTCTTTCGCGAGGCTGGCTGCCGTCGGTGCTTCGCGTCCTGCCTGAGAGCCGTCGACTTAGCGCAAGGGCCTAGCCAGGAAAATCGGAGGAAAGTGCTCGGAAGAGGGGTGGTTTAGGCCACTCGCGCCATGCGCGCGGACCCGCAGAGAAGGCCGAAACCAGCCCGGAACAGCCTATTCGCGCCTTTAGGAGCAATGACGCCGTGAACCTGGGTTTGGCGTCCAGATCCAATCTTTATGCTGGCCGACCGGCCGAAATTCGAACTGCGTTTCACACCCGCCAGAAAGCCATTCTCTTCATTCCCGCAGAGTGGGTGCTTCGCTGATGCCGCCCGTCTCCAATGCTCGCCGCGCGCAACAGGTACCGGGTAGCCCTCGACTCCCGCCGGAAACAAAGAACCAAAAAACGCTAAACTCGAAAAAGAAGGTGCCCGCGATGAAGAGCAAAACGCTGCTGGCGATTCCGATTATTGCGGGAGCGCTCACCGTCACTGGCAATCAGGCGGTTCAGACCTGGTACCCAGGCCGACAAGCCACCACAAGGAAACGATGCCAACTGCGGGTTCGCTTGCCACACGAGCGTGAAAGCAAGAGATTACGTTTTCACGGATAACGGACATAGGTGAAAGCGGTCGGAGGAGCACAGTTGAGCAAGAAATACGCAAATCGAATCCCAAGCGCCGGAGTGGTCAACATGAAACTCGCCTGGGGCGAGCAAGGCGACTCCGGTTTCATTCCACAAGGAAGACGATCATGCAAGAAGAGCAAATACGTGAGGCCCTTAATAAACACTGGCAGGCGTCGGCGGCGGGCGATGCAAACGCGGAGCACGATATTTACGACGAAGATGCCGTTTGCGATTACCCTCAGTCGGGTGAGCGAATCCTCGGGCGAAGCAATTTGCAGGCCCTGCGGAGTCATCAT
>PLEX01000133.1 GCA_003136575.1 Bryobacterales bacterium
GCCAGAAGGCGTAGTTGGGGTCGCTGACCGCGGCGATCCGCTTTGGATTCACGGGGTTCGAAATGTCGAGCAGGATCCCGTTGCCCGAACATGCTCCGGCGGCCAGACCGAGCGCCGAGTAGACCGTGATGTCGTNNCAGGGTGCGCGAGCGGAACTTTGATGATGTCGATGCGAAATAAGGCGGTGTTGGGATTGGCGGAAGGATCCCCGCCGAAACAACCGGCCAATTCCTGCTCCTGCCGAACCTGGCCCGTTCCCGAGATATAGATGTAGACGTTCTCCTTATCCTTCGGATCGAGCACGAGCGTATGCGTGTGCGAGCCTCGGCAACTCTGGACGGCGGCGACCTGTTTTGGATTCGACGCATCGGTGATATCGAATATGCGGACGCCACGGAATCGGTCCGGACTCGGCGGCGGCAGCGGACGCGCTCCTCTGCCACGTCCGCCGGATGCGCCCTGCGCCCCGCTGGCACCTTCGGCAACCGCAGGTGGTGGTGGCGGAGGAGGAACGTAACCGGCGGGCAGCGGGATTCCCTGCGCGCCGCAATCGGTACGTCCGTTCAAAGCCTCGCCGGACATAAAAAGCAGATGTCCGTAGACGGAAACATCTCCCTGGCCACCGGGGCAGAGCAGGGAAGTCTTGAGTTTGATCTTCGCGGGATTATCGATGTCGTAGAAATTGATGCCGTTGTAGTTTCCGACGAAAAGGTGGTTGTTGCTGAACGCGAGGTCGGAGTTCGTGGAGCCGAGCGGGATCGTGGAACCTCGTCCTCCGCCCGAAGCTCCGGAAGCCCCATTCGCGCCCGCCGGCGGAAAGGCATTCGCGGTTGTCGCCGTCGCGTTGTTTTCAGGCGAGAAGCCGGGCGGCTTGGGCAAGGTTGCCAACAGCTCCAGACCGAAGGCCGCCTGACCGGCATCGTAAAAACCGGCCTTCAGGCCAACGCGCGGATCGTCGGACCCGGCGCGGGGATTTGTGTAAACCGTAGGTGCCGGCGGCGCGGGCGCGGGGGATTGGGCACGATAAAGCGGCGCGGTGACGATAAGCAGAGTAAGGCACGTTATTCCGGCACCCACGAGTCGGCGTAAACTTTTTTCAGCGATCATTTCTTCTCCTTAAGAAGCATGCCTTTCATGATTTCGATTTCGGCACGTTGGGTGTTGTCAATGTCGGTTGCAAAGTCGAACAGAACGTTGTCCTGGCCCGCTCCTGGGGTGTCAAAGAGATCCTGAACCATAGTGAGAGCACCGCCGTGGTGCTGAATCATTCCGGTCAAAAACAGGTGGTCGAATTTCGCGTCCTTCGCCGCAGCCAGCGCTTTCATCTGCTCCGGCGTCAGCATGCCTGGCATGAGCATGGGCGCCGGATTCATGTTCATCGGCGGGTTCATGTGGTCCATGGGTCCCATCGCCATCGACCCAGCCATGGAGTCCATGTGGCGTTCCATGGTGATGGGCTGGCCGCGATCTTCGAGCCATTGCTTCATGTACTTCATTTCGTCGGTCTGCGAAATGCTGATGCGCTTTCCCAATTCGAGCAACGCTTTGTTGCGAGTCCGCGTTGCCATCAGAGCGGTCATATCGACGGCCTGGGAATGATGCATGATCATGCCCTGCATGAAGCTGATGTCGGCTATTGACGCTGCCCGTGGCGCAGGGGCGATGCTCGCCGGGGACAAGGTCTTGCTGTCTTTCCCGGGTGCGCCCGGCTGCACGATCGGCGCGGCATTTTGCTGCGCGAACGCAGCAACGCTCAGCAAGAGCAGGACCGCTGAAGAGTGTGCGTGTCTCGATTTCAGGAAATCCATAAACATGTAATCGCTTGCGATGCCATGCACGAATCGAATCGGGGAATCGTTTTCGGCGGACAGGCCGACCCGGCGGCTGTCCAATGATCTGTACTATCATCACACAACCGGAAACCGCCTGCCGGGATCGGCCGATTTCGGCTTTTCTCTCGTCGGCGACCTCCGGACCAGAGGTCAACGTCTCCGCGACCCTCCCTGTACAATGAGAAGTTCCCGCCACGTTGGCGCTCTGAACTCAGTCGATCAGAACTGGAGAACAACCAAAAATGAGCGCAACCTTCAGGTACGCCGATAGCGATCTTGCGGAACAACATGTCCTGACCCTTGAGGAAATTGCCAACCTCACGAAGGAAGGGGGAAAACCCGCCGAAACTCTGATGAACGTGGTGGCTCTGATCGCGGGCCGCTTCCAGACCGAAGTCTGCTCCGCCTATCTTCTGGAGCCGGATCGCGCCAATCTGGTGCTCGCCGCGACCGTCGGACTTCGTCCCGAGTGTGTCGGCACGCTCCGGCTGGCCCTCAACGAAGGCCTGACGGGCCTGGTGGCCGAAGAGGTTCGGCCGGTTGCCGTCGAGCAGGTGAAAAACCACCATCGCTACAAGTTTTTCGACAAGACCGGCGAGGAGGCCTATCAGTCGTTTCTTGGCGTTCCAATCATCGATCGCGGCGTTCTGCAGGGCGTCCTCGTCGTGCAGACAACGGAAGCGCGCGTCTTTGAGGCCGACGAAATCCGCATGCTGACGGATGCGGCACTCGAGGTCGGGCCAGTGGTGAGCGAAGCGCGCACCATTGGACGTTTCATCGCGCCGACTCAGGAACGGCTCTGGGCCATGGCGCGCAATCTGGGCTGGACCTGGGATAACGAAATCACCAGCATCTTCCGCGAACTCGATCCGGTTCGTTTCCGCGCTCTCAATCACAACCCGATTCTCCTTCTGCAGGAAATGCCTCTGGCAGCCATCGAACGGCGCTGCGGCGAACTGATGCTCCACAGCCGCATCAACGACGCATACAGGCGGCAGATGAAATACATGAACGCCGACCGCACATGGGGAGCCACGCATGCCGGCGTGCTCAGGCCTCGCCCCGTCGCGTACTTTTCCGCCGAATTCGGCATTCATGAATCGGTGCCGATCTACTCGGGCGGCCTCGGCGTGCTTGCTGGCGACCATGTCAAGAGCGCCTCCGATCTAGATATCCCGCTGGTCGCCATCGGTCTGTTCTACGGTCATGGTTATTTCCGCCAGCGGCTCGATTCCAACGGATGGCAGCAGGAAGACTACCTGCCGACCGACGTTGGTTCGCTTCCCATGGAACTGGCCATCGGCGCGGACGGCGTACCCGTCGTTATTCAGGTCGATACGCGCCGCGGGTGGATCAAGGCCAAGGTCTGGCGCGTGAAGGTCGGCCGCATCGATCTTCTTCTGCTCGATTCCAACGTGGAAGGCAACCTTCCGGAAGACCGGCAACTCACGTCGCAGCTCTATGGCGGCGATGCGCGCACGCGAATCCGCCAGGAACTTCTGCTCGGCGTCGGGGGCGTGCGGGCGCTGCGGGCCATGGGGATCACGCCGGGCGTTTTTCACATGAACGAGGGGCACAGCGGATTTGCAGTTCTGGAAGCTATTCGCACGCGCATGGTGGATGAAGGCATCGGATTCTATCAGGCCGCGCCGATCGTCGCCCGCGAAGTCGTTTTCACGACCCATACTCCGGTTCCGGCGGGGCACGACCGTTTCGGCGCCGATCTGATCGACGAGCACCTCGGCCCGCTCCGCGAAAACCTCGGTATTTCCCATGAAGCGCTTATGGATCTTGGCGCCGAGCATCATGGCCACCGGCATGAATTCTGCATGACGGTGCTGGGACTCAAGCTATCGCGCCGCGCCAACGCCGTCTCTTCCCTGCATGGCGAAGTCTCGCGCGCCATGTGGACCGGACTCTTCCCGGGGCGCGGCGAAGACGACGTGCCGATCGGCCACATCACCAACGGTGTCCATGTACCGACCTGGCTGGCGCCGCAAATGTTCCGCCTCTACAACCGCCATCTGAGGATCAACTGGCACGAACGCCCGGGCGAGTCCCACATCTGGGAGGGCATCGACAATATCGACGATGCCGAGTTGTGGGAGACGCACCTGAGCCTGAAAGCGCGCTTGCTCGATTTCATCCGGCGTCGTGCGACAGACCAGGCCGCGCCCCGCCAGGAATCGGCGGCGGCCATCAACCGCCTCGGCAAGGTGCTCAATCACGACGCGCTGACCATCGGGTTCGCGCGCCGCTTCGCGACTTACAAGCGCGCCAATCTTCTGCTTGCGGATATCGAGCGGTTGAGCGCCATGGTGAACGACCCGAAGCGGCCGGTGCAATTCGTTTTTGCGGGTAAGGCTCATCCGCGCGACGAACCCGGCAAGCGCGTGCTCCAGCAAATTGCGCAGCTGATGCGCGATTCGAAGTTTGCCGAGCGATTTGTCTTCATTGAGGATTACGACATCAACGTCGGCCGGCACCTGGTGCAGGGCGTGGATGTGTGGCTGAACAATCCCAGGCGTCCGCTCGAAGCGTCCGGCACGAGCGGACAGAAAGTCGTTCTGAACGGCGGCCTGAATCTTTCTGTGCTCGATGGGTGGTGGGCGGAGGCCTACGACGGGATGAACGGCTTCGCCATCGGCAACGGGCGCACCCATTCGAACATGGACGTTCACGACAGCCGCGACGGCGAGGATCTCTACCGCGTGCTGCACGACGAAGTGATTCCGCTCTATTACCAGCGGGACCGCGACGGGCTGCCGCGCGGCTGGATCAAGCGCATGAAGCGGACGATCCGGACGCTGGGGTGGCGATTCAACGCCGATCGCATGGTGATGGATTACACGCTAAAGTGTTATGTGCCGGCGGCTGGCGGAACGTCGAGCGATATGAGCCGCAGCCATTAGACTGGCGTGGCGCGGGCCTGGAAGACCCGCGTCGAATGCTCACTCGAGCACAGTGAAGGGGCCGGGCTCGTTGACAACGCTATAGCCACTTGGTACCTGAAAATACGCGGCAGGCGGGTCGCCAAGCTGTAGGCTTGTGAACTCCGTCACGGCCGTGAGCGAACGGTTAACAGCTCTCATGAGCAAAACGAGCTGCAGATCGGCACAGTTCCAACGTTCGACCGACTGAGCGCCATTAGCCGTAGTCGTGATCGTTCCTGTCGCCTGCTGGCCCAAAATTATTCGCATGCCCATATCCAGGACGTTGGGCGCTGTAGCAGTGGAGGGCGACAGCGAGGGGGTCGGCGGCCGCGGAGGTATGGCTCCCTTGTGGGCGACTTGCGCCCGCGCGTCCAGAATGTACCAATCGCCCGCAGCCGGATCGTCTATCTCGGTCATATTGTTGCTGTAGCCGCCGGACTGGAATGGAGGACACGACATTGTTCGTCCCTGCGAATCCCGATACAGACGATACAACCGGGAAGTGCCCCTGCCCTTTCCCGTCGTCTGCGTCGTCAGTTCCGCGGAGAATGGATGATTGGGCAGCCGGGCGATCCCTCCAGGACCCGTGAACTCCCAGCCCGCCGAATCGGGCGCCAACTGTGCGAAAACGACGCCTGCGACAATCACACCAAGCGAAGCCACAAATAGGAATAAACTACGACGAAAACAGATCATCTTGCTTTCTCCTCATTGGACGTTCATCCCAGACGCCACTGATGTTCAAGAAAACTACTAATTCGGGCGCGCGCTTGGCGACGGACCCGGCTTCGTCGGCCTATCGGACCTGGGCGCGGGCTTTGCCGGTCGTGGCGAATTCACGAGCGGCACCGTATAGCGTACTGCCGCGCGCTGCATCGCGGCTGCGGGCAATTGACGCCGCAAGTCTGCAAGCTGTTTTGGCGCGAGAGGCCGCCCCTGGTTCTGCGCCAGCAAACCAAGTTTCGCGGCAAAGGAAATCGGCGCGGGCGGCGGGGCAGTCCTCGCGATCAAGGGGCGATTCGCAATAGCCGGTCGCGGACGGACCGTTCCCAGCAACACGCTCTCCCGCACGGGCATTACGAGCGGCGAGGAACCCAGCACCTGCCCCTGCACCGCCAGGCCGAGCGCAGGCCGAACGCGCGCCCCGGCAACGAAATCGTTCTGCGACATCGTACGCACCGCGCCCAATGCCGTTCGGTTCATCGACGCGCGGGAAACAGAGTTATCGCCGAAAGCGCGCCACGGCGGAGTCCAGACGTCCTGCGGCCCGAGCGGGAACCAGCTGACGCTGTCGGCCGCGCCACCGCCGACGAAAGTCACAAGAGCCGGCGCGTAAACCCGCACCGTGTTGCGCGGCCCCGGGATCCAAACCCAGCGATTATTCGTGAACGCCCAGCGACCGTAGTGAAACGGAGCGAATCCCCATGGCGCGGCGTCGATCCAGGTCCAGCCCCATGGTTCCACATACGCGAAGTCGCCGTCGCTGTATGGCGCCCAACTCGGGTCGACCGGCGGAACCCATTCCTGGCCATAAGGGCCGTTGTTTTGCCAGGTACCGTATGTGTTGAGGTCCTCAGCTCCAGTGACGCCGTCGGCGACAAGATCGGCTACGGACACGCGGTCGGCAAAACGATCTATGCCGCGCGGAGTGTTCGACGCCGCGCTTAGAGCGGCGTCCACTGCCACCACGTTACCTTCACGCGCGTCGACGAAAGCATCGAAATCGTCCGGCGGATTCGCAGTCTGCAGATTCGGGCTCTGGTCGGTCTTGAAGTACGCAGTCTGCTGCGCGCGGATCAGGACGCTCGTGGAACCGGAAAAAAGCTCGGCTTGACCCGCGCGGACGGTGAGCATGGTGGCGTCGATTTCGGGATCGGTGTCGATGCGGTAATCGCCGGTGCGGAGGAGGGTGATCGCGCCGTTCGGTGTGGCGATCTCAAATGCGTCGCTGTCGTCGAGCGTGAGCAGATGGACTTCCATCGAACCTTCGGTGACGCTGACCTGAACGATGGAATCGTCGAGGTTCAGAAAACCGAAGTTCGTGTTGGCGTCGAGGCGGATCGCGTTGGGTCCGACGTGCATCTCGGCGCGGGAGTCCTTGCCGGTGAAGAGGTGGTCGCTGGTGGTGAGCGGGTAGTTGACTGTCGCGCCGGTCCATTCCTCGAGCCCCGCGGGCTGGAAGGAGACGTCGCCCGAGAGCCAGTTGAGGCGCGCGACGCGGGAAGGCGGGTCGTCCGACTGCGGAGCGGGAGATTGCGAATTCTGAGAGGAAAGAGGAATGGCCGCGAGTGCAGCGGCGATTACCAGCCACGGAGCAGATTTCGCCGTACTCTTAATCAATGACGCGCCTCGCTTTCTTACAACGCCAGTTTATCTGATGACGCACGAGAGTGAGCGCGCGTTTATTTTCCGCGCAAAATAAATCTTCGGGCGAGGGGGGCAGCCGGCTTGCCCGCACTGGCCGCCTCGGGCGCCGTTTCGGCTACTTCTTCTCTTCCTTTTCTTCCGGCCTGCCCTTGGGCGTCGCTTTCGTTTGTTTATTGGCTGGTCGGACCGGGGCTGCCGGCTGCACTGCGGGCTGGGCAGCAGGAGTCACACGAGGTGCCGGCAGCGCCGCAGGCTGGGCTTGCACGGCTGGCTGCGCCGGGCGCGACTGCACTGCCGGGGCCGCTGGCTGAGACTGCGCGGCAGGCGTCGGCAACGGTTGAGCGCCCGGCGGCCGTGAACTCATCCTGTCTGCAGGCCGGGTCGGATTCGCCGTCGTTGTGTTCGTCGCCGGCGCGGCGTTGCCGACCGGCTGTCCGGCGGGAGCGCCAACCGCGCGCACCTGCGCATGCGGCACGACCGCTGCCGGTTGCTGGCTGCGCAATTGCCCGACCTGGCTTGCGCTCAGCGGAAGGCCATGATTCTGCGCCAGCAACTGCTGCCGTGCCTGGAACGACACGGGCGCGGGCGGCGGCGTTGTCTTCGCCACAACTACTCTGGCCGAAACAACCGGCGCCGGGTGAACCGCGCCAACCACCACGCTTTCGCGGGCCGGCACGACGCGCGGGCTGGTGCCCAGCACCTGCGCTCCCTGGAGTTGCGCCGGGGACATGCGAATGGCCGCCGCGCCGACGGGCCGGGCAGCGGCAAAATCGGCCTGGGAAACCACCGTCACGTTCTGACGGTTCACGTAGGTCACGTTAGTCACGTTCACCACGTTGATATTGGTCACGTGCATGACGTTCACGTTGTTGATATAGGCTCGGGAAGCGCCCCAAGCGGGAATCCACGGCTCGCGCGGCCCGAGCGGGAACCAGCCGATGGAGACGCCGAACCCGCCTCCTCCGACGAAGGCAACCAGAGCCGGAGAGTAAACCGGGCGGTACGACGGCGCGCCCGGAATCCAGACCCAGCCGCCCCGCAGCATCGCCCAGCGGCCGTAGTGGAACGGCGCGAAGCCCCAGGGCGCTTCGTCAACCCAAGTCCAGCCCCACGGTTCCACGAATGCCCAGCGGCCGGTGCTGTATGGAGTCCAACCCGGATTTACCGGAGGAGCCCAGACCCAGCCGTAGAGCGGATCGTTGACCCAGTGCCCGTAAGCGTACAAATCCTGAGAGCCGATCATCGATTCCGGAACGTAATCGCGGCGCGGAAGCATTTCCTCGGCGTCATTGCGGGTGCCGACGAAGGCATCGAAATCGTCGCGTGCGTTCTCGGAATTGACTTCGGGGCTGCCGCCTTCGTGGAACCAGGCGGTTTGGTGCGGTGTGACCAACAGACTGTTGCCGTCCTGGTAGACTTCGGCCTGCCCGGAGCGCACGGTGACCATGGTGGCGTTGCGGGCCGGGTCCGTATCGACGCGGTAATCGCCGGCCCGGAGCAGCGTGACCGCGCCGTTGGGAGTGTCGATTTCATACGAATCGTTCTGGTCGAGCTGGCGCAGGCGGAGTTCGAGCGATCCTTGATTGAAACTCATCTGGACGATGGAGTCATTCAGGTTGAGGAAGCCAAAGTTCGAATTCGAATTCAGCCGGATGGCGCTGCCGCCGATGTGAAGTTCGGCGCGCGCGCCGGCGTTGACGAAAATGTGGTCGCCGGTGGTGAGGGGGTAATTCAGGGTCGCATTGGTCCAGGTATCGACGGTGGCGGGCTGGTAGGCGACGTCGCCGGATATCCAGTTCAGACGTGCCACGCGCGAGGGCGGGTCCGCTTGCTGGTCCTGGTTAGGCTGGGTTGCCTGGGGTGCAGGCTGGCCTTGCGATTGCGGCGGCGGAAACTGAGGCTGTGCCATCAGTGACACCGTCAGGATTGCTGCGCCCATTGCGAGCGCCGGAAATATTCGATTCATCGGAATTACCCTCCAGTCATCAGGTGGCTGATCTACGCCGGGGTGCGGCGGGGTGCAGACGCCATCTCACCTGCCTTGGATGGAGACGGCGCACGCCGCGTTACGGTCGAGTTGAAATTGTGAAGCAATAATAATCGTAGACCAGGTCTGTAAGGCGGGCGTTCCGCGTGCCTTGAGCCTCTGAGGGCTAAAGTGCCAGCGTTTTCAGATATTCGCGGAATGGGCCGCCGAGGTCGTGGCGGCGCAGCGCGAATTCCACCGTTGCCTTGAGAAATCCGAGCTTGTCGCCCGCGTCGTAGCGCTTGCCGTCGAATTTATATGCGTAGATCGGTCGGCTGCGGAGCAGACGGCGAAGCGCATCTGTCAGCTGGATTTCACCTCCCGCACCAGGGTCGATATTTTCGATGGACTCGAAAATGTCCGGCGTCAGCACGTAGCGGCCGATAATGGCCAGATTCGACGGCGCCTCGCTCGGCTTCGGCTTTTCCACCAGATCCCGGATGCGGAACACCTTATTCTTACTGCCATTGTGCGAAACGGGCTCGGCGTCGATGCACCCGTAGGACGAGATGGACTCATGCGGGACCTCCATGACTGCCAGGACGGGCGCGCAGAAGAATTCGTAGATATCGAGAAGCTGACGGATGCAGGGCGTTTCCGCGTCGATCACGTCGTCGGCGAGCACGGTGGTGAACGGCTCATCGGCTACCATTTCGCGGGCGCAAAGCACGGCGTGGCCGAGTCCGCGTGCCTCTTTCTGGCGGGTGTAGGCGACATTAATAAGGTCGGAAACCTCGCGCACCAGGGCCAATAGCTCCGTTTTCTTGCGGATCTCCAGGAGATGTTCGAGTTCGTAACTGACGTCGAAATGGTCTTCGATTGCCGTCTTGCCGCGGCCAGTCACGATGATGATATTCGTGATCCCGGAGTGGATGGCTTCTTCGACGCCATATTGGATGATGGGCTTGTCGACAAGCGGCAACATCTCTTTCGGTTGGGCCTTGGTGGCTGGGAGGAAGCGCGTTCCCAAGCCGGCGGCTGGGAAAACGGCTTTGCGAACTTTCGCGGCGGGCATTCATCTCTATCTTGACGGGTAAGGGGTAAATATCGCAACTGTTTGGCACAAAGTGCCGAACGGACCGGACCAACCATGCAGGTCCGCTTCGGGCCTGATATTCCCCGGATTGCCCTACCCCCGCGAGGTCCCCGATATATCTCCTCCCGAACGAAGTATTACGCCGGACATTCCCTGAAAAAACTACGAAATTGCCGCGTCCCCCATAGACCGGTGAATCGGGGACTCGGACAGGCAAACCGGACTTACTTCGATGTCGGCAAGGCGCGTCTGATTGTAGCCGCTGTGACGGTAATGACCGCCGTCGCCGATCCATTCGGCGTGACGACCTGCAGCCTGACCCGGCCTGCGATCCCGCTTGGCAGCATCAGGTTGAGCTGAGTCGGAGAGACGTACAACAACCGCGCGAGCTTGCCCTCGGCGTAGACCGTTATGTCCCCCAATTGGATGGAACCCGAGGGCGCACTCGCGGGCGGGACCTCCGGCCGCACGGCAAAATTCCACCCAAACACGGTCACTACCGAATCCGCGACTATATGGGTCGTAAAATCCGCGGCGTTCACTACTCCGTCCGGCGCGATCACAGGAGGTGGATTGAGCGTGACCGCGTCGAGAGCATTGCCATCCAGCCCGATGGATGTAAAGATCAACCCGTGTCCCCTCAAATCGACGCGCAGATAGTTGAAAGCCTGCACGGAAAGCGCGCACTGGGGTAACGATCCCACCGTCTCCAGCGTCTGGCCGCCGCCGGCAGTAATCACATACATGGTGGATGCGATGCCCGCGTCGACTGCCTGATTCGCCACCAGCGGGAAGCTGCGCTCGTAGCCATGTTCATGGCCGGAAAGGACCAATTGAACGCCATGACGCTCTACGATCGGATTGACGTTCTGCTGGACCGACACGCAGATCGGATCGCCCAGATGGGTACCGGTCGGATACGGCGGGTGGTGCAGGAAAACAATTTTCCAGTACTTTCCCGTGGCGGCAAGATCGGCGTCGAGCCAGTTCAGCATGCGAGACGCGGCATCGGTGGGCAGGAGGTTCGAATCGATCGACGCGAAATGCACGTCACCCCAATCGTAGGAATAATACCTCCCGAGGTCCGCTGCCGGCACATTGCCGGCGGGCGCGGCATGGCCCGCCAGGAACGCAGCGGCGTTGGCCGTAATGTAGTCGTGATTACCGGGCGTGGCAAAGAACGACAGGCGGCTCATCAGAGGAGCGTACAGAGCAAAATAGTTGGCCTCGAGCTGGGCAAAGGTGCCGTATTCATACGCCAGGTCGCCTACGTGCATGACTTTGGCGATACCCGTTTCGGCGGCCATCCGCGTGATGAGCGAGAGTTGCTCGGGTGAATCCGCCCCGCTGTCACCGAAGACGAGAAAGGACATGTCGCCGGGAGTTGGGGTGCTGAAGCCATTCAGGACCGGGTCGTTCGCGGCAACCTGGCCATCCAGCATCACCTGATACTGGTAGCCGGTCGCCGCCTGCAAACCCGTTACGTCGGCCTGGTATTGGTAGTAGGCGGAAGAAAGCTGAGTGGTGGACGGCTGAAACACACTCATTGTCGCGGGGAAAACGCTTTGGGTACCGTCCGGCGCCGATACCACGACCGAGCCTGCAACAGGCTGAGGGGTGGTCCAAAGGATGGAGACGGAGTCCGCCAGAAGCCTCTGAAGATAGGGCAGACGCGTAAAGCCACTCGCTGCTGCGGCCGCCTGGCTCAGTCGGGTAAAGCCGACGGCCGCTGCGGAGGCTTGCAGGAATGTACGTCTTGATACGGATAATGCCGGCACAGATGTAACTTGCTACTTTAGCAAGTCGCCACGCACGCCAACAGATTCTTACGGGTGTTTACAATTATTTACGGAACTTTTTCGGACAGAGCACAGGCAACCGCCACAATTGATTGACTTTATTGGAGCGGGAATTGGATTGTCGATGTCGCGCCGCCAGCTGTCAGAGCCATCTGTGTTGCGGCGCCTGGAGGCAGCGTTGCGGGCATTTGAGCGTTCACCTGATAAAGCCCGGCAAAATCCGACGCGAGTCCGGAAAACCAGACATTCATCGGAACGCCGCCGAGTGTCACAATCGGCGTAATAATCGTCGTCGCAAACGATCCGCTCTGCGGCGGCGCGCCCAGTGCCACGTCAGGCGTAACCGCACCGAGACCGATTGCGTAGACGCTGACGATTTCGCTCGCTATAGGGGCATTTCCCGCCGCCGCAATCGACCCGTTAGCGCGGGCGACGGCCAAAATGGCCGGCGAAGCGGGCGATACCGCCACAGACGCCGAATTGCTCATTGCTCCTCCGATCGAGACCACCACGTGTGCGGCGTCGCTCGTAGCTTCATCCTCCGGAATCTGGAAGCCAATGTACCCGGGATTCGTGAGCACAAGGGGAGCACGGACGCCCTCTATGGCGACGAATGTGGAGCCGATGATGCGGGGCAGCACCGCCCCGGCTGGTGTTACCAGGGAAGCCTGCGCCGCCGGACCAAGGTCAGACCCGTTGATTTGGGAAAGCGCTCCGGGAGAAAGCTGAAGCACGCTGGTTGCGGGCGGGTACAGAGTCACGCTCTGAATTTCCGGGTCGGATGACACGGGCTGGAAGCCGGCGCTTATCGAAGACGACAACACAAAGGCCGAGCGCTGCGCGAGAAAGGAGTGAATCGACTGCAGGGCCGCCAACGTATCCGCCGTTCCGCAGGGCGCCGGTGCGTTTGCGCCAATGACGCACTGTTTATTCGGGTCATCGAGCGCGGCCGGACTGATCACGCCCCATTCCCGCGTGATTTCGCTGTCCGCCCAACCTCCGGCGCCGCCCAATAGCGTTGCCGCGCGAGTCAGTTCGTTCAGGTACACGTTGTGGTAGTCCGGGAAGCCATAAAGCGTCTGAGCGAGAACGTTGATATTCGATCCCGTGACACCGCCTTCGGTGATTGTCGCGCCCTGCGTTACGCCGTAGATAATGGGCCGCGAGGGGTCGCTGAAAGTGTTGTCTTTGTCCCAGGCGATCATCTGGTACTGAGTTGAATTCTGAAACTGATAGAGATAGAAATTGTTCGCGCCCACATATCCGCCCAGAACACCGTCAGTTTCCGCGAGCACATTTTCGGTCGCACAGTAGCTGAGGAACAGACTCGGGTTCATGTAGGCGGAAAGGCCGGAAATATAGCTGGCCTCAGGCGACGTGGGCGCATTGACCGCCTGGATGAAGTTGGCGAAGGTCTGCAGGTCGGGCGCAGTCTGATTCGACTTCAGCTTGAGAAAAGCGGAGTAGGAATTCGGATCGGTGCCGAGGTTTCCGAACTCGTACGAGTCACCCCACTGCCACTCATACAAATACCCGCCGTTTTCTCCGAAGTTCCGCTGAAGAAAATTACCAGCCTGATCGTCTTCATGCTCGACAATGTAATAGAGGCCAAGGAGCTGACCATTCATGAAGAGCTGCGCGGGGGCCTCGCGCGGCGCGGGAAGTCCCATGGCCCGGTAGAGTTTCATCGAGATCCATTCACGGAGATTCGATGGATCTTCGTTGTTTGCCTTCATCATGACGAATTCGAGGCCAAGGAACGTCTGGCCCGTACTGTAGTGGCCGAAATTGAAATCCAGATCGGGCTTGATCGGGCTTCGGCTGCCGTCGCCGTGGGAGCGGATACCGAAAGTAACGGATGCGCCATTCCATGTCATACTCGCGTGGTAATAAGTATCGAGCAAATAATTCTGCTGCAACGCCGCCCAGTCGGACGGAGCCATGGTAACGTCGATAACTTGAATCTGCGTGTCGTCAAAGAACGCATTTGCGGCCGTTTGGGCCGACGCCGGAACAGAAGATACTGCGGCGAAGATTAATACATGGAGAATATAAGCCCGGTGTGGAATCGTCATACTCGAATTGTCTTTTGGCGTTCCCTTTATCGGCAGGTTATTCATTTACGGCGCGGTTGCCCCAACGGGGCGTTCCTTATCTGCCGTGAACCGGCACGGTGCAGACTCCAAGGTACTCGCGCGGTGCTCCCGCCGCGCTTGACGGGCTGACCCCGAGTCAGCCGCGGAGTTGCGACAATGCGCTCTGCTGGGACGGCGTGAGGAGCTGAAAGAACTTTGCGTGGGCAAGCGCCCCGCTCGCGATTTTCTCGCCCGTGAGAGCGGAGAGCGATGCCGCCGCCTGACTTATGGCCGCGGTATCGTTATTCTTCACAGCGTCCTTAAGCGATTTGCGAGCGGGTTTCAGGCCACTTTGAACCGATTGCCGCGAAGCGGATGCGGTTGTGAAGATGGCAGCGGCTTCCTGCTGTTGCTCCGGCGTTAGCGACAAGAGAGCCGCCAGACCATTCACATACTTAGTGACTTTAGTCGCCTTGGCCGGAATCTTGTAAGCGGACTTCGATCCGCCATGTGATGCCAGCGCCTTGTTCGATATGCCCGATTTTGCCTGAGCCTGGGTTTCGCCCAATGCCTGGTGACCAGCAGCCAGCGCTGCAATTCCTGGAAGCACTAATAACGTTCGTCGTTCCATAGGTATCCTCCCTGGACCCTTCGTTCAAATTCTTCAGCAGCAGCTGAATCGAGAGCACTTTGAACTCCATGTCGGGCGCGACAGGGCGCCCGACGCCGGTATTCCGCTCAAATTGCTCTAAATTTACGCTACTCGGCTACCCATATATGCGCATATTTCCGGAAAAAGTTGCCCATGTTTCTGAATCAGGCGTGCGAAAAGATACATTGCTCGCGACGGCGGGTCGTCTTTTTGTAATGCGCGCAGTCGCAAATCGGCGAATGTGTGCAGCCGACAGCCGTCCCCGCACCTTTGAACTACGGAGGATTCGCACTCGATCCACCGGCGTCCTGCTGGAGCAACGAGGACAACGAAATGATGCGGCCTTGTGACGTCTTGCCGCGCTCCGTTACGACCGGCTAACCCCTTATTCAACGGACGTTAGCGCCAATGGCATCGTATTTTCACATTGCCCGCATAGGTTGCAGTGTGGAGGTCATCTGCCGACAGTGCCGACGAATTCGGAAGCATCCCTTGAAACGCAGCCCGGCGGTTTTGAAGGGACTCGTGAATACTTGGCCGGCACGCCCCTGCAACCTCTTGCGCCCGCGCTCGATAAATGGTTCAACGAGAACTTCGCGCGCGTCTATTTCCCGGTTCACGACTGTTCGCGACACACGGCGACTTTTTTTGTCAGGCTGTTGGCTAGCCTGGATAACCGCTACGAGTGCGCGCCGACCGATCTGAAGCGAATTCCGCCAAAAGGTCCGCTGATCGTCGTAGCCAATCATCCGATGGGAGTGGCGGACGGCGTCATTATGGGTGCCCTGCTCAAATGCGTGCGGCCGGACATCCGCTTCATGGCAAATTCCCTGCTGAGGGCAGTCCCTCAGCTGCGTAACTACGTGATCCCGGTTGATCCCTTCGACGGCGCGCCGGCAGCCAATAAGCTCAACCGGCAGGGCGTGCGCCGAACCATCGGATGGCTTCGCGGCGGCGGGCGCAGTGCCGGCTATGAGCGTGCCGGTAGGCGTCGTTGAACCCGAGTGGAAACGAAAGCGTCGCCAGACTGGTGCAGCGCCTGAGCGTGCCCGCGGTGCCCGTGTTCATTCATGGCGGCGGCAGCGCGGCCTTTCACGCCGGCGGTCTGCTGAATCCCCGCCTGCGCACCATGATGCTGCCGAGCGAGTTGCTGAAGAAGTATACGGACAGTTGATCGCCAAGGTGACGGGGTGCCGCGAAGAGCAGGACCGGTCCCGTCGGCACCTTCGTTGTCCAAAGTTCCCGTTGAACCCCGTTACCACGCGTCGCGATTGGCGATGGTCACCCGGAAAAACGGCTTCTCTTTCTCCGCCGGGTCCATCGTAAACTCCTGCGATGTCTTCTTCGGGTCATAATCGCGCCACAGCCAGGTGAGCGACTCAGGCAGATCGAGCGCGGCCTGAGCGCCACCGTGCGCCGCCGTGCCGAACCGGAAGTGGAAATCGTACTCGCGCAGCTTCAGCGAGTTTGCCATCGCGATGTTCTGCATGGGCCAGGAGCCGTGTTCGTTTTCGAGGTCGTCGGCTCCGTCGCTCATCCAGATCCGGATATTCCGCTTCGGTTCCTTGCGCACCATGAACGGGTACACGTTGCCGCCGTCGTTATTCTCTTTTGATCGCCACTGGATCGAGGTAAAGCTGCCCACCGCGGAGTGAACGCGCGCGAATTTGTCGGGCATGAGCCACGCCGCGTTAAATGCGCAGATGCCCCCGGAGGACTCGCCGGCGATTGCCCGGCTGTAACCGTCGGGTCTGAGCTTGTAAGTCTTTTCGACCTCGGGAAGAACCTCTTCCATGAGGAAACGTGGATAGCGGTCGCTGACCGTGTCGTACTCGATGGAGCGCATCGCTTTCCCGTCGGCAGAAGTGCCCGGGGCGATCATTACGTGCACGAGCGGCGGGAGCAGTCCCTGTTGCACCAGATTCTCGGTCACGGTGATCAGCCGGATTCCGCCCAGTTCTGTAATCAGGCTCTGTCCATCTTGCCACACCATCAGCGGGGCGGGATCATTGGGGTCGACGCCGGGGGACGCGTAGACCCAATAGTCGTACTTCATGCCGTCGTAGATCTTGCTGGTCATGGTGTGCTTCTCGCTGAGCTTGCCGTGGGGAACGCCTGGCTTAGGGTACGAGTCGGGGTTGTAACCGACCGCGTCGCCGCGCGCACCGAGAGGTTTGCCCGCCGCGTAGAACTGATACTGATGGAGCACACCGGTACGCATTTTGGTGAGCGTCATCCAGTGGTTCGCGTCCACCTGCGCCAGTGGTTTCTGCGGCTGCAGATCGATCGATACGGTCACCGGCGAGGGCGAACTGGCGAGGAAGAGGTAATCCTGACCCCAGACGACGACTTGGGTGGAAGCGGTCATCGCCGCGACGCGCCGCTTCATTTCGGCGCTGTCGGGTCCCTTCCGTGCGGCGTCGATGCTTTCGGCCGGTGTTGGGGTTTGAGCGAAGATGGCGGGTAAAACGCACAAAAAGGCGGCGAGAGTCTTTATGGTGATCTTCATCACGCGCCAGTATACACCCGGGCTGATGGGTCGTTCGGCTCGCCCGCGCCGCCCGGTTGGTCATAACATCGAGATGAGTAGATCCGTCAGAATGAGAGGCGGTGCGCTCAACTGAGCGGGGAATGAATCCGCGGCCGTCGCGGTGACACACTATGAAAGGTTCACATCATGAATAAGATTCCGTTCGCGCGGCGGTTCACGCCGATCATCGCCGTTTTTGCCGTCGCCGGCTGGTGCGCCGGGGCCGATGCGCCGGGCCACGACTGGCCTCAGTTCGGCTGGGATGTGGCCAGTTCCAGCGCTTCCGGCGACGCGACCGGCATCACCGCCGCCAACGTCGGCTCCCTGGTTCGGCATCAGGTGGCGCTGAACGGCACCGTGGATGCTTCGGCGATTTATCTGCACAATGTCACCGTCAAAGGGTCGAAGCACAACGTGTTTTTCGTGACCACGCTTTACGGAAGAACCATCGTGGTGGATGCCGATACGGCCACGGTCCTCTGGGAATACACGCCATTGCAGTTTGCCACGTGGGACGGAACGCGGCAGATCACCAATAGTACGCCGGTCGCCGACCCCGACCGACAGAATATCTACACCGCCGCGCCCGATGGCGCAGTTCGAAAACTCGCCATCTCGGACGGCCACGAAGTCTGGACGACGCCGATTACGCTGCTGCCCGCGCGCGAGAAGATCGCTTCTCCGCTGAAGGTGTTTCGAGGTCGTGTGATTGCGGTTACGGCCGGATACATCGGCGATCGCCCGCCCTACCAGGGTCATCTGGTGGTCCTCGATGCCAAAGACGGTAAGTTGCTGCATGTGTGGAATTCGCTTTGCAGCGACCGCGCCGGGTTGATCCAGCCCGATTCGTGCGCGGCTACGCAATCGGCGATCTGGGGGAGAGCGGGTGCGGTGATCGACCCGGAAACCGGGAATATCTTCGTCGCCACCGGTAACGGCCCGTGGGACGGCAAGACCAGCTGGGCCGACGCACTGATCGAACTGGACCCCGACGCCACGAAAATGCTCGGCAACTACACTCCTTCCAACAACGCCGAACTCAGGGCGCGCGACCTCGATATGGGTTCGGCTTCGCCCGCGCTGCTCGGTGGCGGTTATCTGGCGCAGGGAGGTAAGGACCGGATGATTCGCGTGATCGGCATCAAGGCGATCTCGGGCGCCGATCCGCACCAGAACGACGACCCGCCGAGCGTGTCCACACCGTCGGGCGGCATGATGCTGCCGGCTACCGCGGTCTGGCATCATGGCGCGGATACGTGGCTGTTCGCCGCCGACGCGGGAGGCACCGCGGCGTGGACATTCAAAGACGGCAAACTCTCTCCCATGTGGAAGAACGGCAACGGCGGCACGAGTCCGGTAGTGGCCGGTGGCTTGTTATATGTCTACAATCCGAGGGGCGGATTACTTGTCTACGACGCGGAAAAAGGACAACAGGTCGCTAGTCTGGAGTGCGGTAGCGGGCATTGGAACAGCCCGATTGTGGTGGATGGCAAGGTCGCGCTGCCCGAAGGCGGATCACGGGGACAAGCGGCGGGGACGAATGTGCTGGATATCTGGAGTTTGCCGGCAAAGTAGCGTGCGCGCGTGACGGCCGCGCGGCGAATGTACGCTATGGCACGGAACCGGCGCCGCCGCGGAACTTAACGTCGCGTCCCAATTAGGTGACGCTTGACATCCCGACGCCCGTGCGAGAACATGCGGTGAGGCGGGCAGTTATGACACCGTAACAAGGCTTGTCCAGCCGAATATAAGGAGGCCCTATATATGGCCGATTACGAACAAAGCAGCGGGAAGATTATTGCGGAGACGCTTGCAGCGATTCCGCTCACCGAAGAACAATCAGCGCAGCTCAAAAACGACGTGGGAGTGGATATGTCGTGGCTCGTGATACAGCGTCTTACGGGCTCGGCGGTGCGAGATATCGATCCGAGCTACGTATCGCTCGTGCGCGCAACCTGGTGCTGGTAACCCGGCACAAGAGATTCACTGAAGAGGAGACAGAAATGGAAATTCCGGAACAATCGATAAAGCCCAGGGTTGTAGGCAAGAACGTTCTTCAGGCCGTGGTGGGGGGGCTCGAACTTAACGACGACCAGAAGACGCAAATCAAGGAAGCCACGGGAACGGACGTGGAGTGGATACTGTTCAACCAGTATCATCTTTCGTTCGCGCGCGATATAGACCCTTCAAATGTCTCGCTGATCAAGCTGTCCTACTGCTGGTAAGGGCCTTCAGGCCCGACAACCTGAAAACCGGGGCGGACTTTCGTGTCGCGACGGGCGGTGGGCCTGAAAAGACTGAGCTAATGGCTGAGATACGGCCGGGGGGCGGAGCTATATGACCGGCGAGACCGGTAGCCGGGCCAGGGCGGAGGCGTTCGTGGTGCAACTACCGTTCCCTTCCACGTCGGATGCGAACCCGGTAATCCACCGTTATTACACCGATTACGAGCGCCGATTCTCCCGCCTGGTAAGGGATTTTTTTATTCCGGCGCAGTCCCTTTGGGAGATGCCGCTTTGGGTTGCGCATCTGGCGGGAATGCTGGAGGCGGTGGGTACGGAGCCGGTTTTTCTCGATCTTTCAGGGGAGGCGCCTCAAGCTGACATCTGCCTGAGGCGAGTGCTGGCGGAGACCAGCACGGGGTCGGTGGTGATGCTCTCGCCGCTGGCCCAGAATCTGCAACTGGCGCTGACGGTATCTCAAAAACTGATAGCGCACGGGCGACGCACGATCATTGGCGGCAATATGGCGCCCCTGGTGAATCCGAAGGACTGCACGCAGGTGTATCGGGGGCTGCTGAATCCGGAGAAACTGCGGGCGATTCTGGCGGGCACACAGAACGGGTGTCCGATCAGCGACATACTCACCCCGCGAGGCCGGATCTCCTGGGCGCCAAGCTACCGGCTGCTGAGGCGTTACCACGGGAAAGTGCCGCTGCTGCGGCTGATGGCCAGCCACGGGTGCCTGTACGCCTGCTCATTCTGCGGCGACGCGTGGTCGCAGAAACTGTATGTGACCGATCCGGGGGCGCTCGAATCGGAAGTTCGCGATTTCGAGACTTTGTTCCCGGAAACGCGGCTGATTTATATCGGCGACAAGACGTTCGGGCAGTCCAAAGAAGCGGTGGCGAATCTGCTTTCCGTGTTCTCGAAGCGACGGCAATACCGGTTTATTGTTCAGACGCATATCTGCGCGGTGAATACGGAACTGATCGAAACAATGAAGGAGCTCGGGGTGATTGCGGCGGAGGTGGGTTTCGAGAGCGGAAGCAAGGAACTGCTGGCGGATTCGCACAAGACTTCGGTGCCGGAGACGCAGTATCTGAAGAACATCGACCGGATCCGGTCGGCGGGGATCGAGGTGATTCTGAACGTGCTGGGCGGGCTTCCGCAGGAGCGCGCAGAAGACCACGAGTCGACGATCAGGCTGATGCGCAGGTGGTCGGAGCATGTGTTTCTGTACAACCTGTATAATTTTGTGCCTTACCCGCTCACTCCGGTATTCGAATCGCTCCGGGAGCGAATCACGGACTGGAATTTCGAGCACTGGCGCGAGGATGCACCGCCGGTATTTGTCCCGTATCATCAGACCATTGAGCAGAGCTGGAACCGGTTTCTGGAGAAGGTAGAGGTGGCGCATGAACTGGTTCGGCGGGCGCCGGGCAGGGAAACGAGGACGAGTGCACGGTACGAGTATTCAACCATGGATCGAGCTGCTCAGGGATGACGGCGCGGCGCGGGAACTCGGCCCTCAGCCTGGCTGGTGCGGGGTGGCGACGCTCTTTGGCAGCCGGGGTGGGACGATCGAAGAGCTGAGCGCGGGCGACTATGCGGGGATGGGTGTGCCGTTCGACTCGACGGCGAGTTCGCGGCCGGGCGCGGCTGAGGGGCCGGACGCGGTGCGGCGGGCCAGCCGTGTTTTCGCGTCCTATCTGAACAGCCTGGGCGAGCATGAAATGTTCGACACGCGGACGGGGGAAGCCTTCCGGTACCGGGAACCACGGCTGGTGGACACGGGGGACGTAGCGGTGTTTCCAGCGGACATCCGGAGGACGTTCCAGTCGCTGGCGCTGGGGGCGCGCGATGTGGCGGCGAAAGGGGCGACGCAGGTGGCGATCGGAGGGGATCACTCGGTCAGTTTCCCTCTGTTTGCCGGCTTTCAGGAGGCGGCGAGGAGGCGCGGGCAGGAGGATCGGGTGGGTTATATCCAGGTGGACCATCATTTCGATTTCGGGGATTCGAGCGCGATTTTCGGACCGGTGTATCACGGATCAAATTCGCGGCGGATCAGCGAATTGCCGGGTATGGCGCCAGACCGGATCGCGTTCGTCGGAGCAGGGACAGTGACGAAGCGCGCGCAATTCGATTACTTGCGTGAGACGGGTTACCACGTGGTACCGGCGACAACGCTGAAGAATGACGCGGATGCGCTGAAGAGACTGGTGGACAACTTTCGGCGGAACTGCAGCCAGGTTTATCTTTCGCTGGACATCGACGTGCTCGACTGCGCGACGGCGCCGGGCACGGGCAATGTGACTTGCGGGGGAATGGACGCGGCGGGCCTGATCGACGCGTTGCGGGTGCTGGCGGAATTGCCGCTCGGGGCGATTGACGTGGTTGAGGTGGCCCCGCGCTACGATCCGACCGGACGCACGCCAGCGCTGGCGGCACAGGCGCTGGTGGAGCTGATATACCGCTGCCCGTGCGCATGATGAGCGGCATACCGGAGTGCCCCCGCGACCTGGAGGCGGCGATGGCGCTGGCCGCAAGAGAGCTGGCAGCCCGCGCCGACCTGGAGGCGGAGGACTTGCGGTATTTCTCCGCAGGCCTGGAGTTTGTGGTTTGCCGCGGCCGGTTGCGCGGGGTGGGCGAGATCGTAGTGCGGTTCCCGTGGGTTCGCTGGATCCATAACGACAACGACGTGGACCTGGACGCGCGGGACCTGCTCAGGCAGGAAGCGGAGCTGCTGCAGTTTGCGAGATCGGTGGGGATTCCGGCTCCGAGGGTCGTGAAGCTGAGCCTGGGGGATGCATGCGATTTCCTGGTAACGGAGTATCTTGAGCACGACGATTCGGAGCCGGATCCGCGGGAACTGGGGGAGATTCTGGCGCGGCTGCACGGGGCGGCTGCGCCCGTGCGCGCGCCGGTGTTGCATTTTGGCCAGAGCACGGACGAGGTTTTGGCGCAGCGGCTGCGGCATCGGGCCGATGTTTGCGAACGGCTGGGTGGTGTGCGGCTGGGACTGCCCGATGCGGCGCGGATGAGGGCGGAGCTGCGGAGTTTTCCGGCGCGGAGGCGGCTGCTGCATATGGATTTTCGGCGCGCCAACATCCTGGCGCGGGAGGGCCGAGTGGCGGGGGTAATCGACTGGTCAAACGCGCTGACGGGCGACCCGGCGCTTGAGGTATGCCGGATCGCTGAGTTTCGGGAACAGCCGGCCGGTCTTACGGATGGCTACGGCGGGGCTGCGGCTTGGCCGGTCGCGCCGCCGGTGGTGGATCTGCTCTACAGGCTGGATACGGCCGTTATGCTGGGTGTGGTGTTTTTGTCGGAGGCGCCGGACGCGGGCAAGGCGGCTGTGCAGCTGGCGAGGATTGACGAACTGGCTTTCGAGCTGAACTGGAGGATGCCGAGGTGAGTCTCGCCCGCAGGATCGTGGGCGTTCGATTCGGACCTTTGCCGGACCCTGAGCCACTGCGTTTCCGGGCGAATTCGGAGGGTGTCATTGCGTATCTGCGCGGCGACACGTTGAATGTCGCGATGGCCCGGCGGTGGCTGGCGAGACTGTCCATTGCGGTTTACGAAGGCGAGATCCGGGACGCGGCGCTGGCGGAGCCGTTCCTGACAGTTCCGACGCTGGCGATTAGCGTGGACCGGCGGATCGACAGCATCGCGCGGATGTTTGCGGGGGCGGCGGGGGCTGAGTTCGTTGCGGCGGCCGGAACGGCGGAAGCGGTATTGGCGACGGAAGGACGCGCGGGCTCAAGGAGCAATACGGTGTTCGTGCTGAACGACCGTCTAACGCACGCCCTGTGTCTGGGACTGGGGGCGGCCGGGCGGAGGCGGATGGCGGCGGGAGAGTGGGTGAGGCCGAGCGGATTCATGACTGCGTTTACGCCGGAACAGCTGGCGTGGCTGACGGTGAAGACGCTGGCGCTGATGACGAACGGGTTTCCCGAGACGATGGGATTTTCCGAATTCAATGCGCACGGGGGCGGAGCGAGGTTTCAGCGCTATTCGAAAGACGGGGCGGCCGAGGGGGTGCCCGATGCGGATCTGAGGATGGAATCGGAGGAGACGACAATTCAGAGTATTTGCTCGCATGGGGTGTCGTTCGATGCGCAGGTGGGGGACGTGGCGCTGTGCGGGCACATGGACCCGCCGCTGAGTCAGCTGCGGATGGCGCAGGCGCCGGTTTGTTTTCACGACGGGAAGTGCTTTCGGCTGAACCGTTCGAGCGAGTCGCCGACGCGCGTACTGAAGGCGGTGCAGGCAACGCCGATGGTTTGGTTTCTGAATGCGTGTGGCGCGATTCCGTTCGGCAACAGTGCGTTCGGCGACGGGACGGGCTACGCGTTCGGGTTGCTGGCCGGTGCGGCGGTGGCCGTGATTGGTCCCTATCTGGCGCAGCCGACAACATTCTGGCCGAACCGGGTGTTTGAAGGGCTGGTGACGACGGGCGCCTGTTTGGGCGAGACGGTGGTGGCTCTCTCTCAGGCGGAGGAGCAGGCGGATTTCGAATCCTACATACTGCTGGGTTGCCCGGAATTGCGGATGTTCGAGTGGACTGGCGTCGGGCGCGAGGGCGATTCGCCAGACTACCGGATCCAGGGTCGGTCGCGAACGGCGGTCCGGCTGCCGGCACCGACGCAAGGCGCTTGCCACGTGGTGGCGGACGACGGGACGGCGCTGTGGGAACAGGCGGACCATCAGTTGGTGCGCTATGGATCGGCACGGGAGATATTGCTGCTGTTTGCGGCGGCCGTGGATATAGACGGCTGGGTCCGGCTGGGCGGCGGGCAGTGCAGCGACGAACAGTTGCTCGAAGAGGCTGCCGAGATCCGCCGGCGGCTGGGGGTGTTGGCGCTATACGTGTTTTGCGCCGAAGAGCGGCAGGAGATCGAAAACTGCAAGGCCCTGGCCGAGAGACTGGAGAATCTGCTTCGGGGTGCCCGGTGGGCGAGGAAGCGGATCTATGCGGCGTGGTTTTATGCGAAGCTGCAGGTAACGACCGAGGCGCTGCAGGAGCGGGTGGCGGAGCGGTTTCTGGCACATGTGGCTCGGGTGGATTTCAGCTTCGACCGGGAGAGTTCAAACGGCTTCGTGGCGGGGCAATTGAGGATCAGCGAGGAACTGTGTCCGCAGTGTGGCGATACTCTGTACCTGGCGAACGACCGGTGGATGAATGAAGAATCGTACGAGCGGCTGAAATACGTATGCGCGAACTGCTTCAGCGTGAAGATGTTCCTGACGTCGAGCCCGATTCGGGTGGTATCGGCGGCGATGGAAGTGAGCGTGGAAGAGCTGGAAGCGCGGCAGCGGATCGAAATCGCGAACCGGACCGGGAGGGTGGCGCAGGTGCTGGCGGCGGCGATTTCGCGTCACGGGCCTGCGGAGGCCGCTTCGGGTCCGGTGAAACTCCTGGTACCCGCGTACGAAACCATGGCGCATACGTTTGTATTTCCGCTGGATCCGGCGAGGCGGGGAGTGATTTCGTACCGGGCGATCCTGCTTTGCCAAGGGTCGGCGGAGTTTTATTCGTTCAAGTATGGGAACGAAAGACCAATGGGCGGTCTAGGGGATGTGGGGGCGGAGTTGGCGCAGATCGGAGATTGTCCACGTGGGCTGGTGTCTTCCGGCGGGGTAAGGACGCGCGGCGGGGCTGAGCCAGATTGAGCGCATGCCGAAGGAACTGGCACCCCAGATATCGGCGACGGCATCGTCGCCGATATGGACGATGTGTTGCGGCGAGAGATTCAGTTTTTCGAGCAGGGCGCGGAACATGGCGGGATGGGGCTTACAGAAACCGATGTTTTCGGAGAGAATTGTGGCGTCGAACAGGCCTTCGAGGCCGGATTTGCTGAGCAGATTCCCGATGGCGCTGGCATGGCTGAGATTTGAGAGTAGCGCTACCCGGAAGCCTGCCGTGCGGAGAGCGCGGAGGACTTCCAGTGCCCCAGGGCAGGCATGAATGGAGGCCGCGATGGCTTCCATCTGGATGTCGCAGAGGCGGGCGGCGAGAATTTCCGGATGGGTATATCGGGGGGCACCCAGGCCACTGAGAACGGCTTCGAAAAGGAACTGGTCGGGTATTTCGCGGCATTGTTCGGGGGGGAAAGGGGGCCGGACGGGCTGCGAGGCGAGGGTGTTGAGGATTTCGATGCGGGTGGCGGCGGGGTACTCGGGGGCAAGGGCGTCGGCGAGAAGTGGAAGCGTGGAACGGTGGTTGGCGCCGTTGAAGTTCAGGTGCGGAAGGCGCGCGGGGTCGACGGAGACGAGGGTGTCGAAAAGGTCGAAGGAGACGGCCCGGACGACGCCCGAGGCCAACTGGTGTCTGAGGCCATCCAAGGGATCACTGCGGTTCGAGCCTGACACGGAGCCATTATAGATGAGGCTTGCCAGGTCGTTGAGGGATTGTTGGACAGAATTGAATACGCGATGCGCGGTGCTTTGAGTTAGCGGATGCCCGGGCGGGGGGCATTAACGCACGGAGAATTCCGCATTTTCATCGTGTTCAATTCGCTGGATGAATATTGCCCGGCGCCCGTCGGCGGCCATCGAGATTACGACGGAGGGTGGACTGGTACAGCACAACCAGCGGAATCGGCGGTTGGGGCGGCCAGCGTGCGGCGCCGATGAGGAGCGGCGTTATGCTGGGGATAATGCGCGTATTCATTGCCGGTTTCACTTTCTCGCTATTTACGGTCGCTCTGTTTGCCCAGCAGTCGTCCACTTCACTTCAGACCTTTGCATCGTCCGCCGATGTCACGGCCCTGATTGCGAAGGCGAAGGCCGAGCGTAAAGAGGGTCAGGCAAATGTGATCGAGAAGATCCTTCAGTTCGCTCCATACTCGGCGAACCTGGAGTATCGTCCGATCGCGGGTTCGGCGTCGGTGCACGAGAAAGAAGCGGAGATGATGTACGTGATCGACGGCTCCGGGACGCTTGTGACCGGAGGCAAACTGGTGGGCGAGACTCGCACCAATGCGACTAATTTATCGGGAACCGCGATTCAGGGCGGGGAAGCGCGGAAGGTGTCGAAGGGAGATTTTATCGTCGTCCCCGAGGGTACGCCGCACCAGATCGCCGCCGTGGATGGCGCGCTCGTGCTGATGACGATCAAGGTGCCTCGGGGTGGGGCTGGGGCACCTTAACCGCATCGCGAGATTGTTCATTTCGCGCTTCACTCCTTGAGGAATAGTTCGGCGTCCGAGCGGCGGACGTAGTTGGCTTCGATGGATGCCGGGTCGCACAGGTCGCCTGCGAGGCAACGGTCGATCGCCAGCCGGGCAATCGCCGCGGCGAGTTCTGGCGGGGCTGCGGTGAACGGCCGGCCTGGATCGAATCCGGCGGAAATGAATTCAACCGGCCGGGTGCCCACCAATTCGAGAAATGCCTGGACCTTCAGCACCGACGCGGGGACGACTTCATGGCCCTCCCGATCCAGCACGGCGGCAAACACTTCACCGCGTCGTGCATCGATGATGGGCGCGCGAAGATCGGCGCTTCCGAATTGCTCCAGTGCCTCCAGATTCGATATGCCGATGGCGGGTTTGCCGGCCACTTCCGCCAGTCCCTTGATTGCCGCCAGTCCGATGCGCACGCCGGTGAATGAGCCTGGCCCGCTTGCGGCGGCATAGAGTTCGATATCGGCAAGCCGGACCTGACAGCACGCGAGCAACGCCTCGATCTCCCCAAACAGCGTCTGTGCGAAGCCGCCGGGCGCGCACAGGCGGATTTCCTCACGAATTCCGTTCCGATCGGCCAGAGCGATGCTGCCGATTTCGGCGGCGGTATCCACTGCGAGAGTGAGCATTTATCTGGTCAGCGTGTAATTGCGGTCCAGCGTGTAGACTTTGCCGAGGCCGTTCATGCCATAGAGTCGCACGTGAAACGCGGCGGGGTATTCGTTTGCGATATTGGCGGGGATGCGGAAAGTTCCGTTCGCGCCCGTGGCGATCACACGATAACCCTGTCCCGATGCCGCGATTTCGCCGGTCCACAACCACGACATATGCTGGAGCGCTTTTGACTGGCGCTTCAGCTTCACGCCGAATTGGGCGGGCCTGGCGATAGAGAGATTGTCGGCATCGGGGCCGGTGATATCGAAAGGAATTTTCCCGGGATCGACCTCGATGTCCTGCAGCTTGAGCTCTTCGTCGCGCGAAACGAACTTGACGCTTTTTAACATGCTCGCCTTGACGCCTTCGCGGGAGATGTGCAGAATCCAGTCGTGCGCAGGATTGGGCGGCGTGGCAACACAGGTTTCGCCCTTGCAGGGGTCTTTGATTTTTGTGTGCGCGCCGGTGGCCGGGTCGATCCACTCGGCGTCGTAGCCATGCTTTTCGACGGTCACGGTTACCGGTCCCGGATTCTCAACGTAGATGGCGTACTCAACGCCTTCCAGTTGGAAGCCCCGCCCGTTATCGACGTCGAAGAACGGCTCCAGTTCCCAATGCCTGGTCGATTGCATGAACTCGTACCAGGCCTTCATGGCCGCGGACGCCGGCCCCTCAATCGCGGCGGGTATCGAGGCGAGCGGGTACTGGCCGTTCATAGTGGCGTTCCAGAGATGATGGCGGAAGGCTTCGGCCGTCGTGTCGGCCGCGCTGAAATTATTCACAGCCGGAAAAGGATATAGCTGCTGCTCGATGCCATCGACCGCGTCATCGGAGGTCTGGTACGAGCGGATGTGCATCCAACTGTCTTCGGGCTTGCCGTCGAAGAGCGCCGCCGACGTAGCCAGTGTGCGCGACGTACTTTCGTGTTTGTACGGGTCGAACGACGCGATGTAGTCGGCGATTTCCTTCACCAGCGCGCGGCCGTCAGGGTAGTTCTCCCATGCTTCCGTGCCTGCCCAGACAACATCGAACGCGGCGAGGCGCGACAGCGCGTAAGTGAACCAGGTTCGGCGGTCGGCGGCAGTCGGCAGAAGACGCGTCAGCAGGTCGGGGCCGAAAAAGGCCAGGTCAATCATGATGCCGTGCTGATTGGCGTAAGCGAATTTCTCTTCGGCGGCGCGGAAAAATTCAGGCGTTCGGAACTGCGAGGCGGCGGATTGGTCCACCAGCGTGACAGCCAGATGGTTGAAATGCTGCAGGGCGCGCGCGTCGACGAGGGCTTTCCATCGGCTCATATCCATGGACGGAAAGTCCGGGACTAAGGCACCCATATACAAGTACGGAGTAAGGACGATCCGGTCGATCAGGGCGAAATGGTGTAGGTTGGCGGGCCGCAACGATCCGAGATGGTCCGCCGGGTCTGGCGTCACGGTCAGTTCCCCTTGTTTTCCCGAGAAACCGGAGGCCGGGCCGGTGCCAGTGAGCCGGAACGTGTGGGTTCCGGTTTCGAGCGGCGAATAGCGGATGATCCACTTGCCGCCGCCGTCCCAAAACGCGTGCGCGAGGAATGTGCTGGCGCGGGGCGAGCGGAATTCTGCGTAGAGATTCAGTGGTTTGTCCGATGGCGCCGATGGGATATCGAAGACAAGATCGCAGGTGGAATACGCGGGCGTGGGCGGACAAATGGTTTGGGCCGATGCGGCAACGCAGAACCCGAGAGCGGCCAGCAGGCGAGCCAACATAGTTACTATTTTACGAAGGAGGTCACGCGGCGTTCACGCGCGATTCCGCGTGCTTCGGTACCAATCGAGCGTCGCGCGAAGGCCCGCTTCAAAGCTCACTTGCGGAGAGTGACCGAGTTCGCGAACGGCCGCGGTTGTGTCGGCCTGAGAATCCCGAACGTCGCCGGGACGCGGCGGGCCGTATATCGGCGGAATCGCGACGCCTTCGAACTTCTGCAGCAGATCCCATGCCTGATTCAGCGTAATGCGCCCGCCGTTGCCCGCGTTGAAAACTTTGCCGGACACGCTCGCCGGAGCTTCGGCGGCGCGCAGGTTCAGACCGACAACGTCCTCCACGTAAGTAAAGTCGCGGGACGTTTCGCCGTCGCCGAAGATAGTGGGAGTCCGGCGGTCCAGAATGGCGGAAATGAAGAGGGAAAGAACGCCGGAATACTGGCTCGTCGGGTCCTGACGCGGGCCGAATACGTTGAAGTAGCGCAGGCTGACGGTTTCGAGTCCGAAACACGAAGCCCACACCGACATGTAGTATTCGCCCATCAGTTTCTGCGCTGCGTAAGGCGACTTCGGCGCGGTCGCCATGGTTTCGACCTTCGGAAGCACAGGCGTATCGCCGTAGGCGGAAGACGACGCGGCGTAGATCACGCGGCGAACGCCCGCGTCTTTTGCGGCACGCAGCAGGTTGAAGGTACCGTTGATGTTGACGTCGTGCGATGGTACGGGTTCGGCGATCGAGCGCGGTACGGAAGGAATCGCCGCCTCATGGAACACCACGTCGATGCCTGCCATCGTCTTTCGCAGCGCGTCGTAATCGCGGATATCGACGCGATGAAAGTCGATTGCGCCGCAGACTTCGTCCAGATTACGCTCGTAACCGGTCAGCAGACTATCGACGACGGCCACGCGCGACGCGCCTTTTGCCAGCAGTCCCCGCACCAGCGCGGAACCGATGAAACCGGCGCCGCCGGTTACCAGGAAATTACTCATTCTGAGAGACGCCCCGAAGCCGACGCCGCTTTCTTCATGTGTTCGAGCGATTCGCTGGCGATCGTTTCGGCGCCGGCCGCGAAATCGAACGCTTCCACGGAAACCCAGCCCTTGTACGCCAGCTTCCTTAAGATAGCAAATATGGGCGCAAAATCGTAATTTGCCGTGCCCGGGTGACCGCCGTTCATTTCGTTGAGATGAATGTGGCGAATCAGATCGTAGTGGCTCTCGATGAGTTGGGCGTGCGGCTCGGTCTCATCCTCGGCGTTATGGGTGTCGAACATGGTTTTCACCGCGGGACTGTTAATTTCGCGGACGACGGCGACGGCCTCTTCGAGAGTGTGGATCACGTCGCTTTGGGAGTGCGGGAGAGCTTCGACGAGGATGGTGACGCCGCGATCTTCGGCATGTCCGGCAATTCCGGCGAGTCCGGCGACGTAGTTGCGGACGGCTTGGGCCGCCGTAATTCCGCCGGTCGATGAACGCTGCTTCGGAGAGCCAAAGACCATGATCCCGTGCGAATCGTCCGCACCGCCATCAGGCGAGAGATCCGCACAGAGATCGATGAGTCCTCTCACGTATTGCCAGCTTCGCTCCCTGAGCGCGAGATCGGGCGTGGTGACGTGGATGGGAAAGGGAACGACCAGGAGCCAGTGCAGACCGACGAAATCAAGCCCTTCGCCGACGATGATGTCGCGCAGTTCCCGGCGTTGGGCGGCGCGTAGCGCGAGGGGATCGTCTCCGAGGGTGAACGGGGCCAGTTCGATACCGGTGTAGCCGACAGTGCGTAAAGTCCGGCAGACTTCGGTAAAGGGCCGGCGTTCGAAGGCTTCGTTGCACATGGCGAAGCGGAATGGATAAGGCATCTTTTTCATTATGGCGGCAGGTGCGCGATTATCGGCCGGACGCGAGGTGCCGCACGCGTGAGTGGGGTTAGTGGGGGGGGTAGTGGGCGCGGTGATCGCGAGATTCGCAGGCGAAAAGGCTGGCGAGAGGCGCGGCAGAGTGAGCGGGTGCGTCGGCGTTGGCGAAGTGTTGGGGACCCGCGTGATCCGGGTCCTTCATGGCGCGCGGGCTGGCGCGGGCCGGGAGTGCCGTCGTTCCGGAGATATTTGGTTTGCAAGAGCAATCGGTGGCCGGCGGCGGCGCGGCCTTCTGATCGCAGTCGAGCACACGCCGCAGCCAGCTTTGCCGGCTGGGGCTGCAAGTCATGGATAGCGACTCTAATAAAGTCTTCACTTTGTCGCTGATGCGACGAGCGAACCGACGAAGTCCCGAAACACGACCACACGGGCCAACAGGAACGCTGAAAAAGCTTGTAATGATCCCGATTTCTGCGACGATCCTTCGACTGCGATCGTATGGAAGGAGGGTATTTTCGTGGAAAAAGAAACCGTCATCACGCGCACGCCGACGCCACCACCGGCGCAGACGCGCACGGAAACGCCCGTCCGGACGCTGCCGATCGATGAAGCCAAGAAGCTTATTCGCAAGACCAGCAAGCAGCACGCTGAGTTGTTCCGTCTTCTGGCTAAATGAGCCCCGGCATTGAGCCGAGGTTTCTTACACGCGCAACCGTCGAAGCCATTCACGAAGAGCAGATCGATACATACGGCGGTCTGCATGGTGTTCGCGATGAAAACACGCTGGAGTCGGCTATTGCGGCAGCGCAGAACGTGTATCTCTACGGTGGCGGCGACATGTATGAAGTCGCAGCCGCCTATGCATATCATTTGGGTGTGGCTATTTTGGAACGACGCTCCACGCCTCGGGATACAGACGTTTCTGATCCTGTTCGATGTGGAATTGCCAGTAGGTGTCGAAGTCTCCGGAGAGGTAGACAGCTCTGAGTTGGACGATGGCCTCGGCCATCGGCTCGGTCCAGCGCATGCCGGAGCGCTCCATCCGGTCTTTGATCAGGTTTTTGCAGGCGCCTTCGACCGGGCCACTGGCGATCGGCCAACCGTTGGCGAGGTATTCGTGGTAGCGCATGCGGGTGCGGTTCCGGTAAAGGTATTCGGTAACTCCCTCCAACGTTTTGCGTTTGGCTCCCGCGAGTGCGCGTTTGGTGATGCTTTGACGGAGCCCCTTAACAACCTGACCCACACCGCCTTCCAGGATTCGCGAAGTACGGTCCATGACCCGGAGATCGGCCTCCAGGCTGCCTCGGCATGGAAGACATAAGCGGCCTTCCACAGTTTTTCCAGCGCGTGTATCAGGTCGAGGATCAGTGTGACCTTCAGCTTCCGGTCGACTCGAATCTGGAGCGCGCGCTCACCGTCGGTCAGGGCCACACGGGTTTTGGAAGCTGACGGATCGCTCCGTTCCATCTCCTCGGCTACCTCCTGAACGACGGCATCCTTGCCTTTGAGCAGACTCGCCCACACCCGTTTGTTCTCCGGGCGCGGCGGTGCCGGCGCATCCGCCGGAGTCGGGCGGGAGATGCGGAACAGGCTTTCGGCGACCTGTTGTGGGGTGCGCACCCAAGGCGCGCGGGTGAAGACAGTGGCGACCGTCGCCATGCGCTTCTTGTTGGCCTTCTGGCCTTTCGCCAGCCGCGATGTGGGTTGCGTGCCGGGTGGCTTGACCATGGGAATGCCCTTGCAATCGACGGCTGCCACCAGGATGGAGCCGGTGGCGGGCTCAGGCGAACGCTGCCGGTAAAAAGCGTCGAAGTCCTGCGCCACGTCGGGCAGGATCTGCTCCAGGCTGCCTTTGGAGACGGACACGCCGGTGAGGTCGGCTATGGTTTGGACCGAATCGAGGAAAGGATTCTGCACGGCGGCCTTGACCAGCCGTCGCTGGAGTTCGTAAGAGAACGAGCGGGCGGGCAGAGTCAGCGCCCGATCCAGAGGAAAGATACCGGGCATACCTGGGCGGGAGTAGCCCATGCGAACCAGTTCGACGGCTCCAAAGACGGTGGTGAGCGAGCGGGTGCCCAGCCGTCGGTGCGAGTACGCCACCACCTCGCCGTCCTGCCGCTGGAGGTACAGGGCGGGTCCCACATCTCCGTTGCCGCGCTGTTGCAGGTGTGCCTGGAGAAGCAGGCGTTGCACCTCGCGGCCTTTGATCTGCTGTTGGCACTCAATCTCGTGGAGGGGAAGTTGCAGGACTCTGCTGGAGGCCAGCCAGGACTGAAGAAGAGCGAACTCGACAGCGGCGGGTGTGGTCGGGGACGAAGCTGCGGTTGCGATTGTCATATTATTACGGTATTATTACCGTAATAATATGTCACGCCCCCGAACTTCGATCCTGCGCCCTGAACAGAGTGCCCGGACAGAACGCCACGCGCAGCGCTTCCAGGATTCTCAAACGGGGCCTCGATCAACTGGAGTACTTCTGCAAGGGAACGGTACTGAAGCGGATGATGAAGTGCGGTAAAGCCCAATGCGCGTGCGCATCAGACCCAATAAGCGCCACGGGCCTTACTTCGAACTCACTTACAAGGCCAACGGGAAAACGGTCAACGTGAAGCTCTCGCCGGAAGCGGCTCCGCTTTACAAGGCCGCTTCCCTCCAATATCGAAAACTGAAGACCCTGCTCAACCGCCTCGAAAAGCTCTCGCAAACCATCCTGCGGCAGCAGGCCAAACTGGCCCAATCACCCCGCGAATGATCGCAAAAACAGGGGTTATCCCGATAACCCGGATCTAAGCGGCCGCCAACCACAGGCCAAAGCAGTCTAACTAGCTGATTTCGCGTAAGTTATTCGTCGTTCTAAAATAGCCACACCCAAATCATTGTCGTCACAGCCGTGGTTATCTTCTGGATTGTTTCGTGGCTTCGACGGAGGGAACCTCCGTCGGGTAACGACCTAAACCCCCCATCATTGGGGCTCACGCGGCTCATCCGGCCGTAATAGTCCTCCCTCGAACCGGAGTCGGTGGCCGATCCTCTCACAGGAGGGCACTTCGGGGTTCGTGCCGAAGACAACTGCCTCCCCGCGATGGATGCGTTTCGAACCTTCGCGAAATTCCCGCCGCCAGCGATCAGGGCGGGATTTCAACAGATTCAGACGCTTATGGCTTCGTGATCGCCGGGATGGATTTTCGGAGAAACGCGCCGTGGGTACTGAGGAAAGGACATTCCGCCAACAGACCAGAGGCGCCGGCAAATTATCAGCAGTGTTGGTAAACGCTGCGCGATCAGGCAGGATCCAGGCTGCCGCGACGCCCAACTGCCGTTCCGCGCGGCCTGAACGGTCTGCGTGATCAGGGTGGCAATCGTCATCGGACCCATTCCGCCCGGCACCGGCGTGTATGCGGCGCATCGGCCGATCACTCCCGGCAGTTCGATATCGCCGACGCCGGGTGGATGGTAACCCGCATCGACGACCACTGCTCCGTCTTTGATCCAGCGGGCTTTGATGAACTCGGGCTTACCCACCGCAGCAATCACAACATCGGCGCGCGTGACGACCGATTCCAAATCGTGCGTCCTGGAACGGCAGATGGTGACCGTTGCGTTGGCGTTCACCAGCATCGCCGCCATCGGCTTACCGAGAATCGGACTGCGGCCGAATACCACAGCCTCTTTGCCTTCGAGAGCGATTCCGTAGTGCTTGAGCATCGTCAGGATTCCACCCGGAGTTGCCGCGTTAAACGCCGGCTCGCCAAGCGCCATCCGCCCGTAGCCAAGAGTCGTGACACCATCGACGTCCTTTCTCAGCTCGATTGTGTCGAAACACAACCTTTCGTCCACCTGTCTCGGAACCGGGTGCTGCAGCAGGATGCCGTAGACGCGCGGATCGGCGTTCAGTGTTTTAAC
>PLEX01000147.1 GCA_003136575.1 Bryobacterales bacterium
GGGCGGGGCGGGGATACCTTGGCTTCGGGGAAAGTGGTTCAACTCCGGAAAAAGCCGGTTACGGTAGGGATACCGGTTGCTCGGCCCTCCGTGCGGACCCGTGCCTGCGCCGCTAACGCAGACGGTTCTTACCTCTGGTTCTGGCGTCAAAACACACATTGGTGTACGGTTGCCGGATTTGGACCCCTGGCAACTGGGCCCCGAGTTGTCCAGAAAATCGTTTTCACGTCCACAGGCTTCTTTGACTCCGCTGTCGTAGCTGCTTCCCCGGCTTTCATTCGGCTGCCTCATCGCTATTACGTCGTACGACTCCCCGCCAGCGTTCATATGGGCCTTACGCTCTTCGCTTTCTCCCACCAAACCGTCGCCGTGCGGCAACGGATGCTAAATAACGGGGCCTCTCGGTTCTCGTGCGTGAGGTTTCTATACATGCACGGGGTCTGCGCCTCCGAAGAGCCGGCTGCGCACTCGCGTTTTCCGCGCGCTGCGGTGTTGCCTTCCGGTTGGCCTGACACCGTCGGCACTCTGATTTGGCTATTTTGGAGTTCATCAACTTCAGGGATACCCAGCCTGCATATGCCCCTGTTCAACGCTCACGACCGCCCTCATTGCTCGGGCTCAGAATGGTTCGCTACTCCTTACTCCTTATGACTCTTTCATTCACTGTTTCACGGTCCACGTTGTTCGCTGCTTCATTCAGGGTTTCCATATTCCAGCGCAACACGTCCGAACGGCCTCCAGGCGCATCTTATTGAGAAGATAGAGAAAGATCGCTGTGACTCTCGAATTGCTCCACGCCGTTACAGGCGGCTACTCACTTACCGAACGGCAAGCCGAATCGGCCATGCGCAGCCTCCTCGCGGGCGAGTCAACGCCCGTGCTGACTGCCGCTTTCCTCACCGCGCTTCGAATGAAAGGCGAGACTGTCGACGAACTCACCGGATTTGCCCGTGCCATGCGCGACGCTTCGACTCCTCTGCCGATCGATCCCGGCGCGCGTCCGTTATTAGATACGTGCGGGACGGGCGGCGGGGGCAAGGGTACATTCAACATTTCCACCGTGACGGCGATCGTGGTGGCTGGCGCAGGGGTACGCGTCGCCAAGCATGGCAACCGGTCGATCTCAAGCCAGTGTGGCAGCGCGGATCTTCTGGAAGCTCTCGGCGTTCGCACGCACGTTACGCCCGAGGTAGCTGCCGCGGCGATCCGCGACGCGGGAATCGGCTTTTTGTTCGCGCCTGCGTTTCACAGCGCGATGAAACACGTCCAGCCGGTGCGGCTGGAACTCAAGATGCGGACGGCGTTCAATTATCTGGGGCCGTTGTCGAATCCGGCGCGAGCGGAAGTACAAGTGACGGGTACGTGGTCCGACGACGCCGCGGAGAAGATCGCCGGCGCGCTCGCCCGATTGGGACTGGAGCGCGGGTATGTGGTGCACGGGGCGGACGGTCTGGGCGAGTTGACCGTAACGGGCCCGGCGCTGGTGTTCGAGGTTCGCGCAGGTTCAGTGACGCGAATGACCCTTTCGCCGGAAGATTTTGGATTGCCGCGTCATCCCTTCGAATCGCTGCTGGGAGGCGATGCGAACGTGAACCGGGCGATGGCGGAATCGATTCTGGCGGGCGAACGCGGCGCTCCGCGCGATATTGTGATGATGAATTCTTCGCTCGCGCTGGTAGCCGCGGGCAAGGCCGAGAACTGGAAGGCGGGCGTTTCGCTGGCGGCTGTGTCGATCGATTCGGGCGCGGCGAAAGAGAAGCTCGCCGCTTTGCGCAGGGCGACGGCATGAGTTCGGGCGGGGGACGAGTGCCGTGGTTTGCTGTTGCGGCCGCAATGATTCTGGCGGCTCTGACGCTGGCTGGCTGCGGCAAGCCCGAGCCCGAATACGAGCCCGCTATCGGTGAAGCGTTCATCGGACCCGCGACACTGAACCTGCGGAAAGACATCGACACGAAGTCGGCCAGCGTGGGTATCGTCCATCACGGCGACCGCGTGGAGATCGTCGCGCAACGGCGTCTCTGGTACAAAGTGCGCACGGATAAGGGACTGGAAGGCTGGACGGACGACCGGCAGTTGCTCGATTCCGCGCAGATGAAGAGGTTGCAGAAGCTTGCGGAGGAAACCGCCGGACTGCCTTCGCAGGGCAAGGCGACCACTTACGACGTTCTCAATGTCCACACCGAGCCGAACCGCAATTCCGCAAGCTTCCTTCAGGTGAAAGAGAAGGAAACGTTCGATGTGATTACGCATCGGATCGTTCCGAAGGCGGCGAGGCAGCCGAAGCGGCGGTTAATCAAGCCCAGGCCGAAGTCGACTGCGCCGAAGAAATCCGGTAAGAAGAACGATTCGATCGTGCCTTTGCCTCCGCCGCCACCCGCGCCCGCGCCTCCGGTCGACTGGATCGCGCTGTCGAAGGAACGCGGGGTCGAAGCAGAGGCCGATACGCCGCCCGTGGCGCAGGACGATTGGACGCTGATCCGCACAGCGAACGGCCAGAGCGGGTGGGTGCTGACGAGCCGAGTTTATATGTCGATTCCCGACGATGTCGCGCAGTATGCCGAGGGGCATCGGATCGTGGCTTATTTTTCCATCGGCACGGTGGAAGACCATGGCGAGAAGAAAGATATCTGGCTGTGGACGACTGCAGAATCGCTGGGGCAGGATCACGATTTCGACAGCTACCGGGTGTTCACCTGGAGCCTGAATCATCATCGTTATGAGACGGCGTATATTCAGCGGCGCGAGCGCGGGTATTTGCCGGTGATTGCGAAGCAGGGGGAGTTTTCGGTCTGCGTGGAGGATAAGGAGGGCGCGCGCGTAAGGAAGGCGTACACGCTGACGGGAAATACTGTGCGTCCGGCCGGCGTGAGGCCGTGCGAAGTGCGGGCGGAGACGGAGACCGAGGCGGTGGTGGAGAAGCCGATTGAACTGCATACGCCGGTAGCGGCGAAGAGGACCAGCTACCTGGAGGCGGTACGCGCGAAAGTTGAGAAATGGTTCGGTAAGTAGGCGGCGAGGCGCATCAGGCCTCCGCCGCGACATGGTTCGTTCAGTCGGGCACACCGGAAGTGCGGGTCGGTGCGGCTCAATCCCTTCGGAAGAGACGCAAACGGTTAAAAATGGCGGTCTCTCAGCCTGCCCGTTTCAGTCCGAAGCGAATGGCTTTCTTGAGCACGGTCTGATACTTGCTTCCCGTTTCGGATGCAATGTCCTTAGCCCGCTCTATGTCGGCGATCGGAAGGCGGATCGACACCGGGCGCGTGGCATTGGCCTTCGCCTGTTCGAGCAGTTTTCTCAGAGCGGCGGGAGCGGATCGTGGTATCTTCGATCCGGACGAGTGAACCAGCGTGCCTTGTTTCAGCGCCCGTTCAAACTCGCGCTGAGTCTGTCTGCGTCCCTCGGGGCTTGCGTACCAGTCAATCCCGGACCTGGATGCTGGTTTATTTAGCTTTGTCAATTTCCGGGCCATAGATCTTTCTCTCCTTTTGGTTCATGGTGTGGGCAGTGACCGGACGCAATCGTTCATGTCGAATCGTGAACACAACGACCAGATACCGTCCCGCCGCCGACCTGCCCAACAACTTCCACCGGTTTTCGCCGTCCGCCTCCCGGGCGGGAATAATTACATGAGACCGTTCAAAGGCTTCCTCGACCTCTGCCGGTTCGACGCGATGCCGGGCAACATGGCCGACATTGTGCACATCCCAGTCGAAGCCGCTAACGTTGCCGAACAAACGACTAGTATATACAATGTTCGTACATACGTCGGATGTGCCGATCGGATCGTCTTTCGGGTTGCGCTGCGGCGACGGCCTTCACGTCAGTTCGTCCGGCCTCGCCCGTTGACGCGCTCCGTGCCGAATGGTCAGGACGTGAACCGTCTTGCGCGGGTCATCGATCTCGAGGATAACCCGGTACACGTGAGGCCTGCTTCCGCAAAGCAAGTGCCGAAGCGAACTTTTCGCCGCGCGGGTTTCCGGCGCCTGAGGACAACGACGCGGCATTTTTCCGAGAGTATATATGGCCCGTTCGAGGCGATTGAACCAACGCGCGGCAGCCGTGGGCTCTTCCGCGTGAATCCACCGATAGAGATCTACGAGATCGCGTGCCGCCCGCGTTGACATCTCAACGCGGAATTCCATACCGGCGACGAACTTCGTCGAATACCTCCCGAGCCGGACGGGTGCGGCCTTGGTGGACGTCGAGGAGCCCCTGCCGGATCGCCTCATTCACATCCGCGCGGGCGGCTATGTCGAGTAGCCGCTGGTAGGATTCCGCGTCCCGAATCACGAGTTCCGCTTTCCCCTTTACGGTCAGGACGACTGGCTGCCGGGTTTTCCGCAACTGCTTCATGAATTGCGCCGGATTGCGCCGGAAGGTCGTGACGGAATGTATATCCCGCGTAATGTCGAGCATGTAAAGTCCACTCAGAGTGTGGCACCTTGTTTAGGGCCGACGCTGCGGATTGGCTCCACGGATTGGTCTCCTCTCGCCGCGCACCTGGGAGTAATCCATTCTTTCTTGCTCACCGAAAGTTTTCGATCATCATCAGATCGGCACCGGAACTGACGCTTCTGCTAACGAGGATACTTTTCTGGTCCGGGGACACGCTCAGCCCCTGATAAGCGACACCCTCGATCTTCGTCGGCACTTTGCTCGTGTTGCCCGAAAACCGGAAGAACTCCAGAGGATAAGATCTTTGGGTTTTTGGCGGCAGGCGAAGACTGCGAATTGAGGAAGCAAAAACAGCTCCCAAAGAGGAAGAACCGACCGGAAGAGATCGAACGAGGGCAATTGGATGTATACTGGCATGGTGCCGGGTGCCAAAGGAAATCCCGGCACAAAGGGAGGCAATACCAACATGCTAAGGACCCGGCTCGTGCTGCTCACGATGGCTCTGGGCCGCGCATTCATCTGCCACGCTGACATAGCCATAAATTTCAACGGGTTGCCAGACGGCTATACTCTGGCGAATTATGATGGCTTGACTTGGCAGAACACTGAGGTCGTTTCCGATCTGTCCGGTTACGACTACGCTGTCCCCACTACGGGAGGGGCGATGACGCAACCGGTAGAGTTCTCGGCACCGCCAGGACAAACGTTCACGTTGGTTTCCATAATGCTTGGCGGTCCGGAAGTGGATGATGACGGTCCTGAGGGTGGATACGACTACGTTACAGTTTACGGCTTAGACGCTTCCGGAAACCAACTGGGTTTTGACCGGGTTGATATGATTCGGACCCGTCTGGGGGTCTTTTTTATCAGTCCTACCCCCCCTATCTGATTGGATGGTCCGGCGTGCATTCCGTCGCGATCTATCATAGGTTTCAGTACTTTGGGGTTTATGGCGAGATGTCTGGTGTCGGCCTGGAGCAAGTCACGATTTCTGATCTTAACGCGCCAGAGCCCTCGTACCTCGTTTTGGTGTTATTTGGGATGGCCGGCATGATTGTCGCCAAGCTCAGTTGCGGCCGCGGCGGCCGCAGCCAGCGCGCCCGGCTACCTGGCTGCCGATCTTGAATACCTCGCCGATCCGTATGCCGCCATGGGGAATAAGGCGATCCAGCGCCTTGCCCGGCAAGTACTCCATGACAATGAAGGGTGTGCCGTCATGCGCCGAAATCTCATGGATCATGACGATATTGGGGTGGTTCAGCGCGGATGCGCTGCGCGCCTCCTGCGTGAAGCGCCTGAGACGATCCGCGTCTCCGAGCTTGTCCGGAGGGAGTAACTTAACGGCCACATAGCGGTTGAGTGCAGTGTCACGCGCCTTATAGACCACACCCATGCCGCCTTCGCCGAGCTTCTCGACGATTTCGTAGTGGCCGATGTCGTGCCGAGCATGAGTACTCAGTATAGTACCGGATGATCGGACCATTCTATGGTCGCTGGGAAGTTGGGCTTCCAGGCGGAGCCGGGGACTGGCGCGACCCAGCCGCGGTATCGGAAGCTACTGCCGCAGATGTTTGCTCAGCGCGAAGAAGAACGTCCTCCCATACTCCGGAAGGGTATCGACCAGCGGCGTCAGGCCGGTCGGGTCCGAGTAGGCGAAGTTCGTCAGGTTCCGGACGCCGGTTCGGAATTCAAGCCCCTGCGGCAATCTGGCGTTGAACGTCGCCTCGGGAACAAATACGGGTCCGAGTATTGCGCCCGCCAGCGTGCCGCGGTCGCTCATCGAAACCAATCCGGCGGAGAGAGTCACATTAGGGGACCAGAGAGGCGAACTCAGCAGCAACTTGCCGATATTGCAGGGCGAGTTGGCCGGAGTCGAGCCGGAGAGATTCGCTCGCTGTTTCTGGAAACTTGCCGAAACCTCCAGCTTTGAAAAGAGGGTGCCACTGACTTCCGCGGAAGCGCCCGTGCCCAGAAACTCACTGGCGTTCTGAAACTGAATGGCGCCGCTCGAAAGATAGACGGGAACGATCACTCCCTTGTCGTCGATATGATAGGCCGAGACGGTCGCCTTCCAGGAGCGGAACAGCCGGCGCTGCGCTTCCACCTGGAAGGTATCGGCGATTTCCGGCTTCAGAGCCGTGTTCGCCACATTCTGCGACCCATCCGCGAAGAACAATTCATTGGCGTTGGGATTGCGGAACCCGCGGCCATAAAGGAACTTGAGAGAAGACTTGTCGTCCGGTTGGAACACGACGGCGGCTCGGGGAGAAAAAGCGCTGCTGCGATAGTAAGACCAGTCGTAACGTCCGCCGAGGTTGAAGCTCCAGCGCTTTCCGAGGCTCCACTCCTCCTGCAGAAAGCCCGCCAGGTAACGGTCCGGCTTGTTGATATACGTGTCCTGAATGTAAACGGGCTGCACGTCGGCTTCGCTCTGCAACGCCCGTAGATCGATCTTGACTTCCGATCCGGCCGTCAGGAAGCCCTTAAGTCTCCTGAAAGAAAGCCACGGAAACCGATAATTCACCTGACTGCCGACCCAGTCGCCGGCGTCGAACTCATGGTTGACGTCGATCTGGCTGGCGGCGGCCTGGCCGGTGATAGTCGTGCTCGAATTATCGCCGCTGTTATCCAACGGGTAGTAGTAGATTCCGTGATACTCGTATTGGTCGAAGAAGGTTCTCCAGTGGAACGTGCCCCCGGTCTTCGTTTTCCGCGTGTATTGGAGATCGACGAACAGGCGCTGGTCCGTCGCCCGCGTCCCCGGGTCGTTAAATACCGCATCGCCCCAGGAAATCGGCTGCACTTTTTCCCGCGAACCGGCCAGTGACAGAAGTTCCCAGTGCCCGGCCTTGAAGTCGGCGAAGAAACGATAGCCGCGGGATGCATCCATGTTCACCGCCACGCCGTTGTTTGTCGCTGGCGTATCGTAGGCTGAAACGAAAATGTCGTTCGCTCCAGTGGTGTTGAATGCCGTCCCTGACAGAAGAAGGGAACTGTCGCCAAGGTGGATGGCCTGGGTGATTGTTACCTTCTTTTCTCCGAGAGTATCTCCTTCCGTCAGCACGGAGGTACCGTGTTCCCGCGCCGGGTCCTTCGTGATCACATTGATTGTTGCAAGAATCCCGTTGCTGCCGTAAAGGGCGGATGACGGACCGCGAACTATTTCGATGCGGCCCACCAGCGACATGTCGAGCGCGAAGTCGTCGCCGAAGTAATTGGCCGACCCGAAAACGTTGTCGGTCATTGTATGGCCGTTCACGAGCACCAGAATTCGCGTAGCCCAGTCGCCGGGGACGGAGAAGCCGGCGACGCCAAGATTGTAGTACGTATGATCGTAGGCCAGATAGAAGCCGACAACGTGGTTCAGTGCTTCGCCGAGAGTGCGGTAGCCAAATCTGCGAATCTCTTCGGCGGTAACGACCGTCACGACTCCGGGGGCTTTGACGGCGCTCTCATTATGCAGAGAAGCTGTCTGCACCTGAAGTTTCGCTAGATCCTCCAGCGAGAGCGAAGTCAAATCCGGGTTCTGCGCGGTCGCGGATATGACGGAAATTGCCAGTAACGCAGTTATTGGCCAGGCCTTACAGGTTTGCAGCATAGGTTCACGTAGCAATCGGCATATCGGCCGGAAATCCAGCGGCTTGAGCGGCATTCCGGGAACTCCCCGCGGGATCGTCATACTACGCCCGCCAGCCTTCAACGGGCGAGAGCCGGGAGATTGGCCGATTGCGGTGTTCGCGCATCGGCCGGCGACGGCCCGGAAGCCTGGTCCGGCTGTCATATGCGAACTATTCCTTTGGGATCAACATTATCGTGCGGAATGCCGATAGGTTCAATGGTGAGCCCCGGAACGGAATCCAAAATACCGGCTAAGGAATGCGTTCTTGTCGTCGACGACGAGGAAATGAACCGGAATGTGTTGTCGCGGCGCCTTGAACGAAGCGGATTCGAGGTCGAGGTTGCCCATAGCGGTGCCGACGCCCTGAGAAAAACGGGGGAACGGGCATACGATCTGGTTCTGCTGGACCAGATGATGCCCGGAAAATCCGGTTCGGACGTGCTCCGGGAACTCCGGAACCAATACTCCGAATCCGTTCTTCCGGTCATCATGGTGACGGCCGTCGCGGACAGCGGCCGGGTGGCGGAAGCTCTGGAACTGGGGGCCAACGACTACATCACCAAGCCTTTGGATTTCACGGTGGCTCTGGCTCGCATCCGTGCTCAACTGTCGCGAAAGCAGGCTGAGACGGCGCGGCGTCAGAGCGACGAACGGTACCAACTGGCCGCACGGGCCGCCAATGACGGCCTGTGGGACTGGGACCTTATTTCCAATCAGGTTTACTACTCGACGAGGTGGAAAAGTATGGCGGGGTTATCCGACGGCGAAGTCGGAAATTCGCCGGAAGAGTGGTTTTCCCGGGTCCATGCCGACGATGTGGTTGCTCTGCGGGCCGCCATGCAGCAGCATATGGACGGCGAATCGGACTGTTTTGAATCGGACTACCGGGTCCGGCAAAAGGATGGGCATTACAGGTGGATGACCGGCCGGGGCAGCGCTCTGCGGAACTCCGATGGCAAGCTGGTTAGAATCGCGGGATCGCAAAGCGACGCCACGCGCAGAAAGACGGTGGACGAACTGACGGGTTTACCCAACCGTCTTCTGTTCAACGAGCGTCTGGAAGAGGCACTCAAACGGTCCCGGACCAATCCCGAAAGCCGGTTTGCGGTATATTTTGTCGACCTTGACCGTTTCAAGGTGGTCAACGACACCATGGGGCATCTCGCCGGCGACCAAATGCTGGTGGAATTCGCCAACCGGTTGCGTTCGGTGTCCGCCGGCACGAATTCACTCGTGGCGCGATTGGGCGGCGACGAGTTCGCGCTGTTGCAGGAAATCGCGGGCGGCAGCGAGCAAGCCGCGGCGTTCGGCGACGCGCTGGTTGGGGCGATGTTGCCGGCATTCCTTCCGGGAGGAAGGGAATTCTTCACCACCACCAGCGTTGGAATCGCCCTTTCTTCGGAGGCGCATACTTCGGCCGATGCCCTGATTCGCGACGCCGATATCGCGATGTATGCGGCAAAGTCCCGCGGCCGGGGCCGATGGGCCATTTTCGACGATTCCATGCGCAGGAACGCTCTCGACCGCCTGGAGATCGAACTGGATCTGCGGACGGCTCTCGCCAAGGGCCAATTCGTTGTCCATTATCAGCCGAGAGTGGATCTTGAGACGAAAAGAATCCGGGGATTCGAAGCTCTGCTCCGCTGGAAGCACCCGCGCCGCGGCCTGATCCTGCCAGACGAGTTTATTCCCGTTGCCGAGGATACGGGCATGATCCGCGAGATTGGGTTGTGGGTACTGGGCGAAGCGTGCGAACAGATGCGCCGGTGGCAGCAACAATTCCCGGACAAGCCCTGGCTCGACGTCGCCGTCAATGTCTCGCCCGTTCAACTGCGCGATTCGGCGCTGGTTCAGCAGGTCGCTCAGATTCTCAACGAGACGGGCCTCGAACCGTCCGGTCTGCAGATTGAAATCACCGAGAGCACGCTTCTCTCGGATATCGAAGAAACCCGGGAGTTGCTGCTTGCGCTGAAAGCGCTGGGCGTCGGACTAAAGCTCGACGATTTCGCCACCGGCTATTCCTGCCTGCGTTACCTCCACCGTCTCCCCTTCGACACGATCAAGATCGACCGCTCGTTTATTCGGAGTCTTGAAAACGGCGATGTCGAATCGAGAGAACTTGTGAATACCGTTCTATCCATGGCGCAGGGCCTCAGTCTTGGCGTCATTGCGGAAGGAATCGAGAGTCAGGCGACAGCCGATTTGCTGAACGATATGGGGTGCAGATTCGGACAGGGATTTCACTTTTCCGCCGCTGTGTCCGTAGAAGACGCCACGGCTCTGCTTCGTGATAAAGGGTAGGTCCCGGGCGCGATCCGGGAACGCAACATGATGCGGAGGCTGGCCAGATCGCTGGTGATCGTTGCCGCGGCCTTGTCGCTGGCAGCGCTGGCGGGCGCCGATGCGGCCGACGAATACGAACTGAAGGCGGCGATGTACGTCAACCTGCTTCGCCTGGTCGAATGGCCGGCGGGAAGATTGGCCGACCCCGCCTCGCCGCTGGTGATCGGAGTTGCGGGTTCCGAGGACATGGCCCGGGCTCTCGACGCGATCGCCGCCCGCAAGAGCGCATCGACTGGCCGCCGGATTACCGTGAAACGAATCGCGGGCATGGCGGGCATAGAGGAATGTAATTCGCTTTTCATCGGGGGCGGCGACCGCAAGCGGATTGAGGGAACGCTGGCGGCCGTTTCGAAGAATCCGGTCCTGACCGTGGGAGAAAGCGATCGCTTCATCTCTCTTGGCGGCATGATCGACCTTGCGCTGAAAGACGACGACCGGGTACAAATCGAAGTCAATCTGGATGCCGCGCACAATGCCCGTCTGGAGATCAGTTCCCAAGTGTTGAAAATCGCGGTCATCAAAGCGGGCGGTGGAAAATGACAATCCCCCCGTCCGGCATTCCTCGGCGTGGCATCCCCCGATTTGCCGACCTTGCGCTCGGCAGGAAACTCACGCTTCTTTTTACCGTGGTTTCAGGCACCGCTCTGGCCTTGTTTGCCGGAGCTCTTTGGGAGTACCAGTCCGAGGCCTATCGTCGGGAATTGCGGCAGGAAATGTCGACGCTGTCGAAAACTCTCGCCGATAGCGGCGCGGCGGCGCTGGCATTCCGCGACAACCGGTCGGCGGCGGAGACCCTCGCCGTGCTGCGCGCCGAACCGAGAGTTTCCGCCGCGTGCCTCTATCGAACCGGAGATGTCCGGTCGGCGTCTTACCCCGCGGCAATGCGTGAAAGCGTTTGCCCCTCCAAGCCAGGGCCGGACGGGATTATCTTCAGCGATCGGGCATTGACCATCGTGCAGACATCGCGGCTGCAGGGCGATGCGGTGGGCCAGCTGTGGATGTCGGTCGATCTGGCGGATCTGTATCTGCAACTGCGGCGGCTCGGTCTCATCTGCATGGGCGCCCTGGCGATTGCATTGCTGCTTGCAGCCATCGTGGCGTCCCTTCTGCAGCGGCTGATATCGGGCCCGATTCTGGGCCTTGCGGCCGTGGCCAGCCGCGTTTCGATTGACGGAGACTATTCGATCCGCGCCCGCCGGGTATCGGAAGACGAACTCGGCGTTCTGGTAGAGAAATTCAACGAAATGATGGAGCAGATCTACCAGCGCGACCTCGCGCTGGAGAGGGCTCATGACGAACTCGAGGAACGCGTCCGCGACCGGACGAGGGAGTTGAGCGACGAAATCGCCACGCGCCGGATCGTGGAGCAGGACCTGCTGACCGCGAAGGAAGCAGCCGAGGAGAGCAATCGCGCCAAGGGCGCGTTTCTGGCCACGATGAGCCACGAACTCCGGACACCGCTGAATGCGATCATCGGTTACACCGAAATCCTCGCGGAGGACGCCACAGCGGAAGGCAATGGGCAAGTGCTCGCGGACCTCGATTGCGTGTTGAGCGCCGCCAGGCATTTGCTGAGCTTGATCAACGACATACTGGACTTTTCGAAGATCGAAGCGGGTCGAATGGAAATTCATCCCGAGCCGGCGACGGCGCGCAGCGTCATTGCCGACGTGCCGGCGATGCTTCAGCCGCTCGCCAGAAAGAACGCCAACGAATTCGTGACGGATCTGCCGGACGAGGACTACGTGGTCAATGTGGACGCCATGCGCTTCCGGCAGAGCCTGATTAATCTGCTGAGCAATGCCTGTAAGTTCACGGAGCACGGAAGGGTTTCTCTGGGAGTCGGACGGGAGGTATCCGAGAGCGGCAATTGGATTTGCTTTGAAGTGCGGGACACCGGGCCGGGAATCGCGCGCGATGGTATCGAAAAACTGTTCAAGCCTTTCTCACAAGTGGATTCCTCGGCGACACGCAGACACGGAGGCACGGGCCTTGGGCTGGCGATCAGCCAGCGGTTCTGCCGTCTGATGGGTGGAGAAATCAGCGTGGAGAGCGAACCGGGGAAAGGGTCGACCTTCACGATCCGGCTGCCAGAATACCAAGATGGGGCCGTAGCTCCGACCATGGTGAACTCCGATATGGCGAGTGTCGATTGAAATGCGGCTGAGGCATTCCTCTCCCGCTCAGCCGGTATCATGAGATGTGATGGACAGCGTGACTCCTGGCCATAGCCACGATGGTCCCGAGAACCAGGTTCGCAAGCTGGAGCCGATGTCGCATGGACGAACCGATCTTCGGAAGCGCAAGCCCAGGACGGTTGCCGTCATAAACGACTACTGCACCGGATGCGCGGGCGCTCCCGTGTGTATCGTCTATTGCCCCGTCGATATGTGCATGTTCTGGGTGCCCGACGATACTCATCCGCCGTTCGGCAAGGTTCAGGTGGACAAGTCCACTTGCATCGGTTGCGCCAAATGCGCGACCAAAGGTCCGGACGGCATTTTTCTGGATGGTTGCCCGTGGGACGCTATCGAAATGGTCGCCACGGGCGAATGGGAAGCCAAACGCGGAGTTGCTTTGCGGGAGATACCGGATCCGTCGGACAACGGTTCGGAATTCGTTCCGGAAATCTACGTTTGATCGACGCCGAGCGCGAGATCATTTAGCGCCCCGCGCCGAGGGCGTGCGCGGCATCATTCCGACCAGGCGGCGTTGTTCGTCCGTCGTCATCGACAGCATGTAACGGACAAGCAATTGCGCGTGGTCTCCCGGGTAACTCTGCGCGTCTTTGGGAATCTGTCCCGCCAGTACCCAGCGATCGCCGTTGCGCCGGAACAGCTGAGACGGCATCGCCGTTCCCGGACTGATGGTCTGCGGGTCGAGAATCCAGCGCAGGGTCCATCCCGGCTTCAGGCGATCCTTCGCCTCCAGGAAATTCGGCGCGGAAGCCTGCCGGTCGTGATTCGGATCGCCGTACAAATGGCATTGCAGGCAGGGCGCGCCGGGCGCACTGAACAGCGCTCTCGCCACCTGACGCTCCCGGTCGTCGAGCGGCTCGATCCTGGCCTGCGTTGCGGCTGCGGATTGCCCCGAGATCGCTTCAAAGAAACGTACAAGGACATTAATTTCGTTCTGCGAAAAACGAAAAGTAGGCATCCGCGCCCGCAAGTATGTCCGCACACCGTTGCCTTCGGAGCGCTCTTCGTCAAGCGCCGGGTTCGCCAGGAACTGCGCAAGCCATGCCGGCGAAACACGCGCGCCTTCTTCGATCAGCGACGGCGGCAGCTGGTCTTTCGTATCCGGATCGGCGTAGAGCGGCAATCCGCTGAGCACGGAGCTCTGTCCGATCTGGATCGAGTGGCAGCCCATGCAATTGTATTTCTTAATCAGCCACCAGCCATCCTGTATATCTTTTTTCGCGCCTTCCGGGTTGTAGCGGAGCGAGTCCGGGATCGTGCGGAACTCGCCGTGCGTCGACGTATCCAGGCTGCCAAGCATGAAGGTAGTCAACGCCCGCAGATCCTCCGCCGAGAGGTCGATGGCCGGCATTTTCAACCGGTCCTGCGGGGCCTTTTCGCGATTAGTGTCGTAAATGGCCGGGTTCTGGAGCTTGTGCTCAATGAAGCCTTTTGTGCTGTACCAGCCGTCGTGTTTGGCCGGTCCCTCGAGCAGCCCGAAATCCAGTTGCTCGATCGGCTTACTCGCCCAGGTTGTGAGTTCAGTTGCGGATTGGCGGGCGTCTTCAAAGCCCTGGATCTCATGGCAGTTGGCGCACCCGTAGCGGCTCACCAGTGCGCGGCCCGCGACGGCGAGCTTCGGGTCGTCCATGTACCGTACATCGGCCGGATTTGCCGAAGGATGCGACAGCCCCGTCAGATACGTCGCAATGTCCTGCGCTTCCTGGAGGGTGAGCCGCAGGCTGGGCATCACGGTCATATTCTGAATCTGCAGTTCGGTGCCGTCGTTCGGGCATTTGGAATGGTTCTCGTCGAAGACCCACGGCTGGCCGTGCCGGGCATAGTCTTCCGGCGTCAGATCGCGCTGTTCGAGAGGGCAAAACGGCCGCGTTCGCCGACGGGGATCCTGCACCCACCGGACAATATAGTCGTAGCTGGCTTTCTCGCCGATGCGCGTCAGATTCGCCGCAGACTCTCCGCCCATGCGGCCGGCGCCTTCGCCGATGGAATGGCATGCAAGGCAGCCGCGCGTCTCGAAAAGTTCCTTGCCGTGTGCCGCCTCGCCCGATTTCTGTTGCTCGGGGCGGGGACCGTCCCATGCGGTTTGCCAGATGAACGCCGCGAGCGCGCGCACTTCGGAATCAGGGAGGCGAAAGCGTGGCATGCGCGGAAACGGGTTCACCGAGCGCGGATCGGCGAGCCATTGCGGAATCCATTCTTTGCGCAGCTTCAGGCGCGCGTCCTTCAGGTTCGGACCTGCTTTCTTCACATCCCGCTGGATCGAGCGAACGGTGCCTTCGAGCGCATCCAGCTTAGCGTCGATCTGGCTGGCCTTCAGCAGGAGAGCGTCCGCCGCGGCGTAGTGCTTTTTCGTCTCCTCGTTCGACTCGGCCTGGTCACCCTGTTTGGTTTCGATGTCGCGATCAATGCGGTCCTGCTCCTGCTGCCTAGTGAGGGACCGGACCTGCCGCCGCGTTTCGGCGAGAGCGTCGGCTTCCCGATCGAAGCCCTCGAAACGATGGCAACCGGCGCAGCCTTTCAGCTGGAATAGATCTTTGCCGCGGGAGAGCGTCGGGGCGTCTTCGAGCACGCGATCCCTCACATGGCATTGTTGACAGCCGCTCTCGCGATCGGCCGGGGCGAACATCGGCCACTGCCAGTGCGGATAGTTTCCATGCGCTTCCTTCACGCTCGAAACCGCCACTCCATTGCCGTTGTGGCATGGAGTGCAGCCGAAGCGCGCTGGATCGTGGATATCGAGCAACTCGCGCTTCGGATGGCTGACGAAAACCCGCTGGCCTCCCGTGTCCGCCGCCGTCAGCTGAACCGGTTCCCTGATGCCGAGATGGCAGGACTCGCAGCGATCCACCAGGCCGGAGTCTTCCACGTATATCTGACGGATCCCGACTTCAAACCCGTCCAGCTTTCGCAGCAATCCATCTATCTGCGCCGGGCTCGCTCCGGTTCTGTTCCGACGCAGGAATTCGTTCAATCGCGCGCGCACATCTTCGGCGGGCTTTGTTGCGGCGGCGTGTTTCGCCACGAGTTCCGCTTCGCGTTGCTTCAGCGCGTTGAAGGATTGTTGAAGGTGGTCGAGATCGCCCTCGCGGCGGGCCTGTTCGATTGCGGATCGGATGGACGCTTTTCCCTGCGGAGTAGCCGCGTGATCGAGTTGATATTCCAGCGCGGCCACCTTCGCGCGGGCGTCTTCGAATGGTTTTTCTATCGCCGAAAGCCGTTGCCTGACGCCGCTCAGTTCGCGGTCGATTGCTTTCAAGATTTCCGCTGCGCCGGCTTCGGCGGCTTTGATCTGCTGCTCCAACGACTGCGCGTCCGGGGATTCCCGGAGTTGTTTCTCCGTCGCCGCCTGCGCCGGTTCCACACTTTTCAGATAGCGGGTGTATGTCTGCACAAAGCGCCGTTGATAAGCCTTCCATGGCCGGTCGCCCCAGACTTCGGCGTAGAGCGCCCAGGCGAGGGCCAGGATCAGGAGGATGGCGGAGACCATGATCGGGCCGCTCAGCGAGTGGCTGATAATGGGATCGGGTTCGCCCTCGGGCGTCGGCGTAGTGTCTTGCGGCATCGCAATCAGCAGCGCTAAGCGCTAAATGTTAAACCAGGGCGTCACCAAAACGTATTGAATGCGAAATACCAGACGCAGGATCATCTTCGCCGGAAGGCCCGCGAGAATCGTGATCGCGAAAAACTGAAACACAAGATACTGAAGCGGGCTGGTGCGCTCGAATATCTTGCGGTCGAGCGGCCTGCGCGTGACGAGCCATTGGATCGCTTTCCCCGCAAGCCAATAGAAGAGCCCCAGCGCCGCAAGGCCCACTACTCCTCCCAGCCAGGGATTCACGATTCCCAGCACGCCCGCCAAATTGCGGTTCACTTCATATGTCACTCGGGCGTGGTCCCAGGTTTGCCCGGGCCAGAACCACATCCATCCGGGGCCGCGCAGAAAAGTGCCGATAAAAATCAGCATCAGCCACAGAAAGAACCCGACGCCGAAGCCCCACAACGCCACCCCTCGCTGGCGAAGCGTATAGTAGCCCGAACCCAGCGGATTGCTGTCGATGTACGGAAACGCCAGCAAGCCCGTGATAATCAGCACCGGCAGCGCAACGCCGGCGAACCACGGATCGAAGTAGACCAGCATCTCCTGAAGGCCGACGAAATACCAGGGCGCTTTTGCCGGATTCATCGAGTAGTTCGGATTGGCCGGTTCTTCAAGCGGCGCGTTGATCGCGATCGCCCAGACCAGCAACAGCACGGTCACGATCAGAGCGGCGAGGAATTCGATCCGCAGCAGATACGGCCAGACCGGCAATTCGCGATCCCATCCTCGCCGGTATGGCTGTGGTTTCCGGTGATGCGTTGCGGCCTGCGCGGGGTCGGCCTCGAGTTCCGAGATGAGCCGGTCCGTGGCGCGCGCCTGACGCCACCCGAACCACACAAAAAACGGCACCACAAGCGCCAGTCCCACGATGGGCACGTTATCCGGTTGCGAAACGATTTCCCCAATCTGCCGCCAGTCCATATCGATCAGCGCTCCGGTTCCGGCTTGATCTCGGATTCCAGAACAACGGGCGCGGGTCCGGAAATGCCGCCATCCTTGCGCACTCGCCAGAAGTGCACTCCCATAAAGACGACGGCGATCAGAGGGATCGCCACGCAATGCCAGATATAAGCCCGCAACAGCGCGGCCGAATCCACTATGGTTCCGCCCAGCATCGCGAAGCGAACGTCGTTTGCCTGCGTCATCCCCAGTTGCGGGCCGAACGGGCCTTCGTGTCCCACCAGCGGCGTGGCACACGCCATGTTCGTGCCCACGGTCACAGCCCAGAAGCCCAACTGATCGTCGGGCAACAGATAGCCCGTAAACGACAACAACAGCGTGAACACCAGCAGAAGCACGCCCACGCACCAGTTGAATTCGCGCGGCTTCTTATACGCTCCGGTGAGCACGACGCGAAGCATGTGCAGCCAGACCGTAATCACCATCAGATGACCAGCCCAGCGATGTGCATTGCGCAGCAGCCGTCCAAAAGGCACGTCATGTTCGAGATAGAGAATGTCGCGGTACGCCTGCACTTTGGTCGGGTGGTAGTAGAACATGAGCAACGCGCCGGTCAGCGTAAGAATCGTAAACAGATAAAAGCTGATACCGCCCATGCCCCAGGTATAGCTGTAGCGCACAGCGTCGCGATTGATCTTGCCGGGATGCAGATGCAGGAAAACGTTGCCGACGGTGCCGAGCGCGCGCGTCCGCGGATCCTTGCGCTCGTGCTTCACCCGAAAAATCGATTTCCAGATCTGCGTTTTTTGCGGCGTCTTCAGAATTGCCCGCAGGCCGTTAATCCCGCTCCGGATTCCATCGCGCAAACCGGGCATTGGCCTATCCTCTCCCGCCAGAAACGGTCACAAAGGATTGCGGGTGGTTGAACTCGCATCCTCCGTTTGGAGGGCATACAAACAAGCGACTCACGTCCACAACGACCTGCCCTTCGGAATCGACCTCAACATGCGCGCGATCCATGGGGCGCGGCGCGGGGCCTTCGAAGTTTCGCCCCTCCATGTCGTAGCCGCTGCCGTGACAAGGGCACTTGAACTTGTTTTCCGATTCGATCCAGTTGGGCGTGCACCCCAGATGCGTGCACTTCGCGAGGATCACAAAAAGCCGGTCCGGTTCGCGCACCACCCATACGCGATGCGATTGCCGGAAGCGTTCGTCGACTCCGAGGCCGAAATCCGAGACCTGCCCGATGCGAAACGTCGTGCCGGGTTCAAACAGCGCGCGCGGGAAAAAGAACCTGATAAACATCAGGACGCTCGCACCGAGAAAAGCGCACACGGCGGTCCAGGTAATGCGGCGGCGCGTGATATACGGATCGGGCGCAACGGAAGCAGGCATCGGTGGTTCAGGTTTGCGCGCGGCCGTCACATATTCCCTTGCGGGCACGTCATCCTTTAAAGGTGAAGTCCGCGCGCGCGCCCGTTCTGACTTTCAAGGTCTGCGTTCCGAACTTCTCCTGCCAGGCTTCAATTGTATATTCTCCCGGCGGCAGGCCTTTGATAACGAAAGTGCCATCCTTGCCGGTGACCGCGAAGAAAGGATTCGACAATACGTTGATGTACATCTGCATCCAGCGGTGGATGTTGCACCTCACCGGCATTCCGATCTCGAACTTCGGAAACTTGGTCAGTTGAATTGAACCTTTGTCCTGAGCCACGTTCCAGTCGCGGTTGACGGCCGGCATGGCGTGAACGTTGTGGCTCGCCGCGTCGCTGTTCAGAAACTGCACAGGCTGATTGACCATGACGGCGATCACGTGCGGCAGAAACATGCACCCGCTTTGATCCACTTTCACCGGCGTTGCCGGAACCGGGTATTGTTTGTTCGGCAAGCCGTCTTTGACGTAAACGAGAACGTTCTGCAAGGTATGACCGGAGTTCACGACCACCTCCTGAGACATGATGCCCGCAGGATGCTTCTTATCGCAATCGGGTTCGGAATTCAGGCTGTGGTGTTTCAGGACAGGCGGCGGTCCGCTGTAAAGGATTTTGCCTGTGATCGAGTCGGATGCGACGGCTTTCGGGAACGCGCCGGGCGCGTCCGTTTTTGAAGTCTGCGCGAGAAGCACTGCGCTGGCCAGGGCGAGCGACGCCAGAGTTATCTGAGTTTTTCGCGTCATAAGGTAGAAACCACTGGAGCAATCGGCGTTCCAAAGGGTATGCCGCCGAATTTGCCGTAACGCCATAGTTGGCTTCTGCATCGTCAGAGTATGCGCGCCAGCCAGCGCCAACCGTGGGAGTTTGCCATGAGGATACTTACAACTTGACAGAAACCGCACCTTCAGAATTACACCGATCACGTCAATCCTCAGTGGGTCCGGCTGCTCGACTTGCTGCAATTGAATTCGGAGTACACTCGCTGCGAAGGCGTGGAACTGACCACGACCGATGGTCGCACGATCCTCGATTTTCTCTCCGGCTATTGCGTTCACAAAGCAGGCCACAACCATCCGGAGATTATCGGGCAGTTACAGCAGGAACGGGCGCGACGCGGCCCGGCGATGTTGCAGAGCCACGTCCCGGACCTGGCGGGAGAACTCGCGAAGCGCATTTGCGGGCTGGCGGGCGGCAAGTTGCACAAAGCTTTCTTCGCCTGTTCCGGCAGCGAAGGAGTAGAAAGCGCGATTAAGTTCGCGCGGGCCGCAACGGGAAGGAGCGGGCTTCTGATGGGAGACGATTTCTGGCGCGGCAAGTTCGGCGCGGTGCTGCCTGGCACCTGCGCCATTCCACTCAACGACCTTTCCGCCGTGGATAAACAGCTGGCGACCAAACAATGCGCGGCTTTTTTCGCGGAGCCCATTCAATCGGAAGCCCGGAATCCGCCTGCCGGATCCCGGTTATCTGAAAGGCGCCCAGAATTTGTGTGCGCGATATGGCACAGTCTTCGTTCTGGACGAAGTGCAGACTGGCATGGACCGAACGGGCAGACTTCTGGCGGCGCATCACTGTGGCGTCGAACCCGATATCGCAATTCTGGCTAAAGCTCTCAGCGGCGGACTCGTTCCGTGCAGCGCGGTTCTTATGTCGGACCGCATCTACGAGGCGGTTTACGATTCGCTGAAGCGTTCGAGCGTCCACACGTCCACTTTCAGCGAGAACTCCATGTCCATGCGGGCGGGCCTGGCGACACTCGATGTCGTTGAGCGGGAAAATCTCGTCGAGCGATCACTCGTTATGGGTGAGGTGTTGCGGCAGCGGCTGCGGGAAGCGCTGGCCGGCTACGAAATGGTCGCCGACGTTCGCGGCATCGGGATGATGTCGGGGATCGAATTTCAGGCGCCGAAGCAACTGCGGCGCGCGGCGTTGGAAGCTTTCCGTCATATCCACGAGGGAATGTTCCGGCAGATTGTCATGATGCGCCTTTACCGCGACCACAACATTCTGACGCGGATCTGCGGCAACAACTTCATGGTTCTGAAGGTTGCGCCACCGTTGGTGGTTACCGAGGAATAGATCGAACGGTTTGTTTACGCGGCGCGCGACGTTGTCGACCTGATGCACAATTCGGCGTCGTTCTGGACCGATTTGCTCTGAATGTTTGAGTTGGTGCCTGCGCGCGGGACGGAACCCGGCGTCCCGGAACGCGCGGCGGTCCGTGCGGAGGGGGCGTTCTGATCGGCGCTAAACAAGAATAGCGAAACTGACGATATCAGAGATGAAAGGTGAAACACAATGCACATCTCGCCGACATCGAACCTCAATACCGTTTTCAACGGCCCTGCCGGACCAACTCCGGCGCCGAAGACTCCGCCGTCATCGACGACGGCAGATACGCTGAACCTCAGCCCGGCCGTCCAGTCGAAGTTGAAGGATGCGGATGGCGACGGCGACGGCCATTAGAGCGGCTACACCGGCAACCAGTACCGGTCGGTCCGCTCCAGGGCCATCTTCACGCGATTATTTCGGCTTCGAAAACCGCGCATCATCCAAAGCAACGTTGACCTTCGCATCGGCAACCTTGTAGGTGTCGAGCACGTTCCACGTTGTCAGCTTGATTTCGAAGGGCACTTTGAGATCGCCCGCAGCGCGGTAGTCAGCGTAGTCAACTTGCTCGCGAAGTTGCCCCAGCGGCGTGCGCGTGGTCAGCACGCGGCGCAGCAGCAGGCCCGATGCGGAATCGAAATAGAACTGGTCCGTGAGGACGCCCGCGCGGCCGGTGAGGACGGTCGTATCCTTCCCGTTGATTTGCATGGGACGTCCGCCGCCCGCCTGCAGATTGGCGTACTTCTCTTTGAGGTGAAGCGCGGTGCCCGCATCGTTCAGCCGCAACGCCTGATCCAGCGGGAAACCGGTGAGGTCGGAAACCTTCGTGCCTGCCTGCTCCCATCCCGCGGAGCCGTCATAACCATGAATGCTCGCCTCGGGAGTGGACTGCCGGGCTTCGCGGTACTTGCCTTGTTTTTCCTCGATGCTGAACCCCGCCGACTGGCCGGCGCGGTTGGTTACGGTGCCGGTCATCGAAAGAGATTGAAGTTTTTCAAGTGAAGCGCGCCCGCCAACGGCGTCGACGTACTTACCGATAACGTCGTCCACTGGCGGCGCTGGCGCGCGTTGTCCCCGCCCGCCGCCGGAAAACCCGGCTGCGCCCTGAGGATTTCCGCCAGCCGGCCGCGCCGGGGGAGTCATCTGAGCTATCTGTTCGGGCGTCAACATTTCCGCCATGGGCAGGCCAACCGGCTGATTGTGCCCTGCGTGGCACGTTGCGCACTGAACCTGGATCCCGTAATTCGCGGCATTGATGCCATTCACCATTTTCATCATCTGGCGAGCCGTTTGTTTGCTGCGCTTGTCGTCCTTCTCATAAGACCACTCGCCCGAGGGTTCCTGAACGTGGCAATCGATGCACCGCATATTGACGGCAGCCGCTACATAGCGCATCGTGACGTCCAACTGGTCTGCAGGCACGTTAGTCAGCGCCTGGATGTTCTTGTACTTCTCGTTCGCCATTGGTCCCGACGGCAGCGCCGGTGGCTGACCGCCGCCACGGCCCTGAGGCGGCTGTGCGTGCAGTCCCCCGGCAAAGACGACCAACGCGGCGATCGTCAGATAAACGTGGATTCGGCACGTTCCGGCTTCTTTAAACCCCATTCCACATCCTCCCGAAAACTCCGAAGACCTATCAGTTTCAGATTTTACAACAGGCTCGCCGATTGCGTGTCGTGAAGCCGAATCGTCCCACAGTGGCGAGCGTGGGCGACCGAGGAAACACATCAACGTCCGAACTCGCGCAAGACAGCATTGGGCAGCCATCGCGGCCGGCCGCCACAGAGGCCGGATTTCTATACCGGTCTCGACGCGGCCGCGCTTCGCGGCAGCGGGCCGACAGGCGACCGAAGTGGGTCGGCGACCCCGTCCGGCTATAATTGAAAAAGTCAATGAAGCGCTCGGTGAAAAGCAGGCAAACGCGTCTGGCGCTGACAGGCCTGCTCCTGCTCGCCGCGCCCGTCGTCGTGTTCGCACAAACGGACGAGATTCAGGTCTATGACGCCGCGATCGCCGATCAGGGCGTATTCAACGTCATGGTCCACAGCAATTTCACGCTGGCGGGGAGGAAGACGGCGGACTTCCCCGGCGGCATCATTCCCAATCATTCGGTCAACGGCGCGGTGGAATGGGCCTATGGCGTCACCGACTGGATGGAACAGGGGCTTTATTTTCCCGTCTACAGCGCCTTTTCCGATGGACGCGATGGCACGCTGAATGGATTCAAGATCCGCGAGCTGTTCGTCAAGCCGCACGCCGACGAGCAGACGTTCTTCTACGGCGTTAATTTCGAGTTCAGCGTCAACTATAAGTACTGGGAGTCCCGACACATCACTTCTGAAATCCGTCCGATCATCGGCCTGCACCTCAAGCCCTGGGACATCATAGTTAACCCGATCGTGGATACAAACTATACCGGGGGGCCGGGGAATCTGGAGTTTGTTCCCGCGACACGAGTCGCATACAACCTGAACGATAAGTGGGCCGTTGCTTTGGAGTCCTACTCCGATTTCGGAACGCTGCGCCACTTTAATGCGGCGCACGATCAGTTCCAGGAAGGCTGGCTGACCATCGACCACCAGGGCAAGGTCATCAACATCGAAACCGGCATTGGCATCGGTTACACCGCCGACTCCGACAAAATAACTCTCAAGCTGATGGTCTCGCGGGACATCAATCCGAAGTCCAAACCGTGAAACAATTGAAACGGTGCGCTCCGCTCGAATTAATACGAGGCAGGGGGCAAACGGCCGGCAGGATGCACATCCCCCAGCCCGATTCGCCTTCAGCATTTCTTCGGAATTACGTCGGCCACTTCAGTCCATAGTGGACTCGGCTTTCACAGGGTCGGCCCTCGACGGAACCAGTCTCGTCTATCGCCCGGAAAGCTATCGATTTTAGACATGTCAAGTCCGGATGTATTCGTAATAGGCGGCGGTCCGGCGGGGCTTGCGGCGGCCATCGCGGCCAGCCGGCGGGGCCTGCGCGTCGTGGTCGCCGATGGCGAACGCGCGCCGATCGATAAACCCTGCGGAGAAGGTCTGATGCCGGATTCGCGGCTGCTGGCCACACAACTCGGACTGTAGATCCCCGAATCGATGGGATACGGGTTCCAGGGGATTCGTTTCCACGGCGCCGGACGCTCGGTGGCGGCGGATATTTCGGGAGGTTGTGGCATCGGCATACGCCGCACGACGCGCACCTCGCGCTTGGCAGGATGGATTGTCGGCGCGGACGGCTCCTCATCGTTGGTCCGCCGGTGGGCGGCGCTCAACGAGGTCGCGGCGAGATCGCGCCGGTATGCATACCGGCAGCACTTCGCGGTTCGGCCGTGGTCCAACTATATGGAAATATACTGGGGCGATGGCTGTATGTCACCCCGGTCGATGCGAATGAAGTCTGTGTGGCGTTGGTTTCCCGCGGCCCCGAACTCCCGCTGGGAGAAGCTTTGAATCGTTATTTTCCCCCGCTCCGCGAGCGTTTGCCATACGGGTCCGAAGGAAGCCGCGAACGGGGCGCGGCCACCGGGAACGTGCGCCTGCGCGCGGTGGCCCGCGGTAATGTCGCGCTCATCGGCGACGCATCCGGCTCCGTAGACGCCATCGCCGGCGAAGGCATCTGCCTCAGTTTCCGGCAGGCCGAAGTTCTCGCCGAAGCCATGGCCCGGGGCGATCTCTCGACTTACAATCGCCGGCATCCGTGGCTGGCGCTTCGCCCGCATCTGATGGCGAGAACCATGCTCCAGCTGGATCGCGGCCAGTGGATTCAGAATTGGGCGATGAGCTTGCTTTCCTCGCAGCCCCGGATCTTCCGGCAATTACTGTAGGTACACGTCGCATGAAAATAACTTACGCAATTCTGTCTCTGGCCGCCATCGCGATTCCGGCGTTCGCTGCGGATTACAGCTTCGAGCTGAAGCCGGAGAGCACAAAAGTGCAGTTCACGCTCAGCGACCCTCTGCACACTGTCCACGGCTCGTTCAGCCTGAAGCGCGGCCAGATCGATTTCAATACGGATACCGGCCGGGCCGCGAGGCAGGTGGTGGTTGACGTCGCCGGCGGCAACAGCGGCAGCGATGCGCGCGATTCCCGGATGCACGCCAACGTTCTTGAGTCGAAGAAATACCCGGAAGCCGCGTTTGTGCCGGACCGCGTCCAAGGCGCCTGAACGCGTCCGGAACGTCGAATTTGAAAGTGCACGGCACGTTTACGATCCACGGCGCTTCGCACGAGCTGACGATGGATGTCAAAGCGGATGGCTCCGGTGATCAGATCCACGCCCCGATGGGCTTCGATATGCCTGACGTCGCTTGGGGTATGAAGGATCCGGGCAACTTCTGCTGAAGGTGAGCAAGACGGTGCAAATGTCGATTGAAACCGGCGGCCCGCTAAAAAAGCGGTAGTCTCGATACAGCCCGCCCGCTAAGGCCGGACCGCGGCACCCATCCCCGCAAACGACTCGCCTGGTTAGCCCTAAGCCAGGTGCGCCCGGTGCGCCCGATATAATCACGCTGGTATGAAATTCGGCGCGAATACGTTGATCTGGTCGGGGGAATACGACAGTCGGGTTCAGAGGCTGCTCCCCGCTATCAAAGAGAATGGGTTTGACGGAATCGAATTCCCGCTATTCCGTCTCGAAGGATTCGACGCCGCGGCCGTGCGCAAAGACACTGAAGCGGCTGGCCTCGAATGCACCGTGGCCTCGGCGCTGACAGGCGGCTTGAGCCTGATAAGCGACGATGCCGACACGCGCGCCAAAGCCCGGCAGCAACTGAAAGACAAACTGAATGCCGCCACCGAAGCCGGCGCCAAAGTCTTTTGCGGCCCAATGTACAGCCCGGTGGGATATCTGCCCGGCAGACGCCGGACAGCGGACGAATGGAAGCAAGCGGTCGAAGGCTTTCATTCCATGGGAGAGACGCTGACCGCCAACGGTATGGTACTCGCCATCGAACCGCTCAATCGGTTTGAAACCTATTTTCTGAACACGGCAGCCGATGCGGCCCGGCTCTGCGATCAGATCGATCACCCGAATATCGGAATCCTCTTCGACACCTTCCACGCGAACATCGAAGAGAAAGATATTGCCGCGGGGATACGCACCGTCGGCAGGCATCTGCGCCACGTGCATACCTGCGAGAACGATCGCGGCATACCCGGCAGCGGCCATGTCGAATGGTCCGGCGTGTTTCAGGCTCTGCGCGACCTTCGATACGATGGCTGGTTGACGATCGAGAGCTTCGGTTTTAACATCGGAGACATCAGCGCGGCGGCCGCAATCTGGCGCGATATCGAAAAGACGCCGGAGTCCATCGCGTTCGAGGGCGTGAAGTTCCTGAAGGAAAATGTTCGGCGCGATTGAAGCCGGGGGGACGAAGTTCGTTTGCGGTGTCGGCAGAGGGCCGGCGGATCTGAGCACCGTTCACCTCCCCACCGGCGCTCCCGAGCCGACGATTGACGCGGTCGTCTCCTTTTTACGCGAAGCCGGCAGCGGAAGCCTGACCGCCATTGGCATCGGCTCGTTCGGCCCCATCTGCACCGACCGGCATTCGCCGGAGTGGGGACATATCACATCGACCCCGAAACTGGCGTGGCGCAATTGCGATCTTGCCGGACCGATTCAGGCGGCTCTCGGCGTTCCGGTGGGCTTCGATACGGATGTGAACGCGGCGGCGCTGGGCGAGGCGCGCTGGGGAGCCGCACGCGAGTTCTCGGACTGTCTCTACCTGACGATTGGGACTGGCATCGGCGGTGGCGCGATCGTTGCAGGCGATGTCGTACACGGCATGTCGCATCCGGAAATGGGGCACATCCGCATTCCGCACGATACGGCGGCGGATCCCTTTCCCGGCAGTTGCCCGTACCACAGAGATTGCCTGGAAGGACTGGCGTCCGGCCCATCAATTGAGGCGCGATGGGGAATTCGGGCGGAGGAATTGCCGGTGGATCACCCGGCGTGGGCGCTGGAGGCTCGCTATCTCGCGCTTGCAGTTGTCAATTTCGTTTGCACGTTGTCTTCGGCGCGGGTGATTCTGGGTGGCGGCGTGATGAAGCAGGCGAATCTATTTCCGAGGATCAGGTCGGAAGCGGAACGGCTGACGAACGGGTACATAACGTTGCCTGAAATCGTGCCGCCGGAACTCGGCGACCGCGCCGGTGTTTGCGGTGCCCTGGTGCTGGCCGAACGGGCGGCCGGTCACGGTCGATGACGGGACACCACCCGCGCGGCACCGAACCGAGTCGGCTTCACCGGCTATAATTGCCGCAGCACCAACACCGCGTTCAACCCTCCGGACGCGAGCGAATTCGACGTGGCGCACTCCCCAAACTGACTTGCCAAGACACCGAAGTCCATTCACTTCAAGAAACCCCGCAGCAGAAGCCGACCAACTTGCGGAACCTTAAGGACGAAGTAAGGAAGCCACTGATCGCCTACCGCGCCAACCTCGAAGCGCGGGTCGAGAACTCACAAGCGAGTGAGACTGGGAAAAATGAAGCGGACCTCTCTGGCCACACGCCTAAATCCAAAGCATCCACTCCCCGAATGCCTAGGTTAAGCTCTCGTGACCCGTAGTCCGGAGTCTTCGCGGAGATCGGCATATCGACTCCCCGATAAATGAATAAATCGATGAAGTTCCGAGGTATTGCCCCGAGGTATTGCCTGTGAAACGAGGCGAAGATGCGCCGGAATATCATTCCTCCTTCCCTGCCGGCAAGATCGCCGTCACTTCCACGAAGGCGTGCCTGACCCAGCGCGATTTAAACCTGGCCTACACGCCAGGCGTAACCGCGCCGTGTCTTGAAATCCATCGCGACCCTGACCTCGCTTACAAATACACGGCGAAGGCCAATCTGGTGGCGGTTGAGCCCCGTCGGGTGGCCCAAAGCAGCCATTGCGCAAGGTGCCGGAGACCAACGCGATTTTTTGGCGCCATGCATGGCATCAACCGTGTGGCCGACGCGGACGAAGGAACGGTTCGGTTGTCGCTGGACACCAAGGCTCTGGTACGCATCGGCCTGCTGAGTCGCGGCGGCAAGAGCCGGCAGGCGCAAAAGGCGTTGGACCACGATCTGGAACCTATAGCCAAGCTGACGCCCTTGCTATCCATCGCCCGACACGGCGGAAACGTGGCTGAGGTTCACCACCGGAAGCGCCATGGCGGACTTCATGGCGGACCGCCTGCAAGCGATCTGGCCGACACTCAAAAAAACGGTTGTGCTCCACATACCCTTGTGATCAACGCGGGCAACGGGCCTGAGAACAACACCGGCCGCATCCAGTGGACCAAGCGGCTGGTGGAGTTACGCGGCGAACATCAGGTCACGGTGAAATTAGCCTGCTATCCGCCCTATCACAGCAAATACAATCCGGTGGAATGCGTCCTCGGCGTACAGGAGAACTACTGGAACGGCGATCCGCTGGAAACGGCAAACCACGCCTTTTAGACTAGTACTTGCCGTAAGCAATCTGATGCAAATGAGTCAAGTTTAAGCGGCGAGTCGTCCCTGCCTGCATCAGGCATCGATTTCGGGAGCGAGTCTGTCGAGTGCGGTTCGCAGGAAAGATGCGTCAGGCGGCGCCTCCCGCATGATTTGGGCGAGTTTGGGTCTCAGCAGGCGTGCATAGGTTCTGGAAAAGAAAAGCGCGATCCTCAGCCCATCGGACATGAGTTGATATCGGTGGCTGTGCGGAATGCGTTCAATGATGCCGTGCAGACGAAGGCGGCGAAGGTCGTAAGTCATCCTCCCGATGGGTAATTCACGAGGTCGGGGCCCAGCCATTGCGCCAGCAGAGTGCGCATTTCGCCGTTGTTGAACCCACGCAACTGGAGACTGAAGGAGGTGCTTGTATGGACCTTCTGATGCTGTTCGTCTTCTTGATGCCTCCACTGATCGGGAAACGCCGAACCAAACTCAAGATCGACATCAATCTCTAATTTGCCCGATGGAGGCTGGCATGTGCGACATGCGGGCCTCCAGAACATCGATATACAACGAAATCGGCGCCGCGAAAACAGGAAATGCGGGAGCCGCCGAAGAAATCGGCCCAGTCAGCGAACGCGGCCGATCTTTTCAAACGGCCAGTAAACCAGTACCGCCTTACCGTAGATCAGCGGACGATCCACGAACCCCCAGCTTCGGCTGTCGCTTGAGGAATTGCGGTGGTCGCCCAGCACGAAGTATTCGTCGGGAGGCACGTATTGTGGCGGCCTCGAATCGTGGTCGCGGTATTCGTCGATCACGTATGGCTCGTCCAGTCTCTCGCGGTTCACGTAGACATCGCCCTCCAGGATTTCCACGCGGTCGCCGGGAAGCCCCACCACCCGTTTAATGAAGGATTGGCTTGGGTCGCGCGGGTAGTGAAATACGACTAAATCGCCCCGATGAATATTGTTCGCCCCCAGCTTGTATTCGTATTTATTGACGAAAATGCGCTCCTGATCGGTCAGGCCGGGCATCATGCTGGTCCCTTCCACCTTAACCGGCTGATAAATGAACACGATAAGAATAACGGCCAGAGCGACCGAAATCGCAACATCGCGCAACAGCGATACTGCCCCGAGACCGGTGGCTGGCCTGGCAGGCGCGGTCGCGGGCGCTTCGAAACTGTCCTGTGGTGATTCCATAAGCTAATCCGATCCAGGTGCGGGTGGTGAATCAATTATAAAGCGTCGGCGGTTGCGGCGCTTTCTCATCCCCATGCCAAGTCGCACCGTTCGCGACAATGCGCATGCTCCATTCAATAAAGACGCGTGTGACGGAAAACGGTCTCGATTTGCCGATATGCGTGGCGACACCACGTCGGGGTACTGCCAACGGCTCACCAGCTGTACCGCTCTTCCGACCATGGATTGCCCCGCATGTGATAGCCGTTGCTTTCCCAGAATCCGGGCCGGTCGGACGCGATCAGTTCAACCCCGGAAAGCCATTTCGCGCTTTTCCATGCGTAGAGCCGCGGAACTATCAGCCTCGCAGGCCCGCCGTGGTCGCGCGAAATCGGTTCGCCATCGTGCTCCGTGGCGACCAGGACGTCCTCTTCGAGGAAATCGGCCAGCGGCACATTCGTCGTGAACTTGCCGTCATAACCGTGAGCGAGTACGAACCCGGCCTCTGGCAGTGCGCCTCCCGCCATTGCCAGCAACTTCCGCGTGGAGACTCCTGTCCAGGTGTTGCCGAGACGGCTCCAGCGCGTGACGCAGTGAAAATCCGAAAATACCCGCACCCGGGGCAATTTTCCGAATTCGCGCCAGTTCCATTCCACCGGATGCCGGACCAGGCCGAAAATCCGGAGCTTCCACGTGTCGGGATTGATTACCGGAGGACCGCTCGCGTCAAGCACGGGCCACTTCTTCGTCCGCGACTGACCAGCGGGGATCCGGTTCGCTCGTTTCGTATCCGGACTGACGATAACGTCCGGCGCGGCGTCCGCCGGTGACGGAATATTATCCGCCTGATCTTTCAGTCTGTCCATAAAAAAGCTCATTTCATTGATCGGAAGAGTACCGGCCAACAATCTGTTTGCGCGCCACGCCGCTTGACGCTACTATATTAACCAGCGAGCCCGTAATTGGCCGACGGCGCCGTCTGGCTGGAAAGCAGCCGCGCGGGGCGATCGGTCGCGAGTCAGACTCAGTTTGCGGGCGTTTGCTCAGGAGCGCAATCCGGGAATCAGGATGACGCAAGCGAGGCACCGCCGACAAACGAGTCTCACCGGAAACCGCGCCAGGACTGGCCCTGCCGCCCGGCTTAAACAGATGTTTCAGAATTCCATGTCGCCGCGCGTGGTGGCCCGTAAGCTTGACGCGATCAGCCGGACTGCGACCCGGCCTCGCGTCGCGCGTGGCTCCCGGTCCGCGGCCGCAGCCCTTTTCTCCGCACAATTCGTTGCATGCGTGTTCGGCTTCCTTACGGAGGCACATGCGCAACATCTCCTGCACACCACCGACGACGTAGCCGGGGTCAATCTGCTTCCGGGCGACGCTGCGGTCCTGGACATGGAAGAAGTAAAAAAAGATCTTCCATGCACCGTGACATCCATCAAGCCGGTGCTCGGCTTCGATCTGCGCTTCCATGCCGGCTATGAGATTTCCCTTCCTCTAAGGGAACTCGCAGGCAGCGGCCAGACGCTGACCGTGATGTTCTCAGTAACGCCGAATTCGGCGAAAGACAGCCCCCGTTATTTTTCGCAAAAGTTCAAAGTGCCGGAGATCCCGGACGACGCGGGCGGCAAGACGCTTCTCGGGGGCGAGTTCGACATCGGCGAAGGCACCTATCACATCCGGTGGCTGATGCGGGACCGTCAGGAGCGAGTCTGCTCCTCCAACTGGGACATCAACGCCGCGTTGAACGGCAGAGATCAGGAAATGAAAATGAACATCAGGCCGGAAGATGTCGAAGCTTCCGAACCTGAGTTCTTCAAACCCGAACCGCCGGTTTCGCGGAAGTCCGATGGCGACCCGCTGAAAGTCAAGGTTCTGATCAACTATGCTCCGCAGGAGAGCGCGGCCGCAGCTATGGCTCCGCTGGATGCGAGCGCGTTGGTTTCCATTCTCCGCACGATTGCCCGCGAACCCCGGATCATGAAGTTCAGCGTGGTCGCGTTCAACATGAACGAACAGCGCGTGGTTTATCGCGGCGATAATCTCGATGAGATCGACTTTCCCGGCCTTGGCCACCAACTGAGTTCGCTTAGGCTGGGAATGGTGGATTACAAACAACTTGCGGATCGCCACAGCCCGACCGATTTCCTGACCCGCCTCGTACAGGACGAACTGGTTGGAACTCCCGCCGACGCTGTAATCTTCGCCGGGCCGAAAGCCTTTTTAGATGAACCAGTTCCACCGGAAACCTTAAAGGATATTGGAGCTATCGGCTACCCTCTTTTTTATATGAACTACATGACGGTTCCGCCGGGCGGGTGGAGCGATACTACACCGTGGCGCGATGCTATCGGCACCGTCGTGAAACGTCTGCGTGGCTTCGAATATACGATCACGAGGCCACGGGACTTGTGGACGGCATGGACGGATATCATGAGCCATATCGTAAAAGTGAAACTTGCAAGCACTGCGACAGCGTCATCCCATTAGCCATGCAATTTCCCTTCTTACGGGTTTTAAGCGGGGTGCTGGCGGCCGGAACCGCTGTATTGGCAACTGTGGCGGCCGGGACTGTGCTATCGACGTCAGCCGCGGCGCAGCACTTTACCGACCCCGACACTCTCGCGCCGTATTATCCGTCGCCCCAGGCCGTGGTGGAGAGGATGCTCGCGCTCGCCGACCTTAAACCGGATGACACGGTTTACGATCTGGGATGCGGAGATGGCCGTATCGTCATTACAGCCGCAACGAAGTTCTCCGCGCGCGCGGTGGGCGTTGAGATTCGGAGCGATATTTACAAGTCGACACTCGGTCGAGTGGCCTCGCTCGGGTTAAGCGATCGGGTGAAGATAGTCCGCGGCGACGCCCTAAAAACGAATCTTCGGCCGGCTGACGTGGTTACTCTGTATCTGCTCACGAGTTCCAACGAGCGGCTGCGGCCGATTCTGGAGGCCCAACTCAAGCCGGGTGCGCGAGTCGTTTCACACGATTACGAGATTCGATCGTGGAAACCCGAGCAAACCGAGAGAATCATGGTCGACGGCCGGTTCCACACGATCTACGTCTATCGAATGGGCTCCGAAAAAGACACAAAGCGGAAATAGTCTCGGTCAGAGTCGTATCTGTCCGCGCTCAAAATCCAGAAGTCTGCGTTTCATTTCCACGCCGTAAGCATATCCGGTCAGGGATCCGTTGGCTCCGATGACCCGGTGGCACGGTACGACAATGGCGATCGGATTTGTCGCATTGGCCCGCCCTACCGCCCGCGCCGCGCCCTCGCTCCCCACGCGCCGCGCGAGTTCGGCGTAGCTTATGGTCTCTCCGTAAGGGATCCGGATCAACTCGTCCCAAATTCGCTTCTGGAATTCGGTGCCGTCCGGAGCCATCGGGAGATCGAACGTCTTTCTCTCGCCTGCAAAATACTCCGCGAGTTGTCTGGCCACAGCCCGATTCCCTGCCCCGTTTTGGAGGCCGCTGCCGGCGCCAAATTTCAGTTCCGTGAGCGCCCTTTCGGCATTCACCGTTGCCTGCAACGGACCCAATGGCGTTTCAATCGTCATGTTTCGTTTCTCCTCGTTCGTTATTCAGGCTCGCCCAGACGTGGCACGCAGCCAGGCTCCGAAACGGCGAAAACTTCGCCAACGCGGTCTTGACGCCGTCTTCGTCCGGGCGCTCTGCCGATCCATCGCTTCCCGCAAATCCGGCAAGACCCCGAGCCAGGCCTGCGTCGCCCGCAGGTAAACAGTCGGCAAACCCAGCGCCCCGCAAAAAGACGTATTGGACAGTCCACGGACCCACCCCGCGAATGGCGCCCAACATGCGCGCGGCATGACGAACGGAAAGATTCCGGATTCGATCGACGGGCGCGTCTCCGTTCGCAACGGCTCGCGCGGCGGCCAGCAGATATTCCGCCTTCGAGGTTGAGAATTTCAGTTTCCGCAGGAACTCGATATCGACGTTCGCTAAAACGCTAGCCGCGGGAAAGGCTCGGAGCCCACTGGCCTCGTGCTGGCGGCCCAACGCTTCGATCAGCCCTCGCCGTAACCCAACTGCCGCCTGAAGGCTGATCTGCTGGCCCATGATGGCCCATCCCAAAGCCTCCCACGCCTCCGGAGTGAGGGGTATCCGCAAACCCCGCTGGCATCGAATCAGACCGCCGAGCAATTCATCTTGCGCGAATTGACGCTCGAACGATGCCGCATCGGAATCGAGTCCCAGCATCCGAACGACGGCCCGATGCGCGGCGTAACAACATCCCCTGTCGGTCGAGCAGACGGCGGTTCCTCCGCTGAAGACGATATCGACGGCGATCGCCTTGCCGTCGACCTCAAAGCACTTCGTAAAGCCGTCGCCGCGAACGCGCTCGCTGACGCTTTCCCTGTCACGGCCGAAGAAATCGAGAATTTCTCGTTTTCGATATCCTTTCGGCAGACGCAGGATGAAGCAGTTCGTTCGCTCCAGGTTCGACCACGCCGCCGGAGTCAAGCCGGTGTGCGCGGAGAACTGTTGGTGAAAGGCCGATGCGCTGCCATAGCCGGCGGACGCCGCCGCCTCGGCCGGCTTCATCCCGTTTTCGAGTAATTGGCAAACGAAACCAATCCTGACGCGGCGGAGAAATGTGCCGGGCGATTCGTGGGCGTGTTCGCGAAACAGCTCATTTAGCGCGGTCCGGCTTAGGCCCGCCGCTTTCGCCAGGTCGTCAATGCCGTGGAATGCCGGTGGATTGTTCCGCGCTCGCGCCGCTGTTTGTTCGAACAGGGTTTCGTGAAATTCTTCACCCCGATAGAACGAGTCCGGGCGGCATCGGAAGCAGGGGCGAAGACCGCTGTGCCGGGCTTCGTCCGGGCTGTGAAAGAACCGGACGTTTTCGCGCCTTGGCCGCTTGGCGGGGCACGAAGGGAGGCAGTAGATACCGGTTGTGAGAACGCCGGTCAGAAACTTACCGTCGTCGGCATGGTCGCGCAACAGGAACCGCTGGTAAAGCGCGTCGTCGTTCCACTTCACGATCCGTGCAGCAGGCATGATCCGATCTTAGACCGGCCGCGAGCGGTGTGTCGTCCGGAATTGGCCGTTCAAATCACTTCACTTCAAGATTGATTACCGGTTCGGGCTTCGTATCGAACGAACTCAATCGGTGGGGCGTGCTGGCCTTCCCGCTGAATTGCGCCCTCACCTCGTAGTCTACGTCTTTGCTCAGACCTGCGAAAAAGTACTCGCCTTTATCCTTAGTGATGAACGAGCGCACCTGGAGCGTCCGCGTGTTCTTAAGTTGCACGACGGCCCCGGCCACGGGCTTGCCATCGGCATCCGTTACCACGCCCTTCAGAGGCCGTTCGACAGCGGCTTTCTTCTGATCCTGCTTGCTGGGAACGCCGTCGTTCTCGCCTTTGCTCATCACAAACGCGGGAGGGCCGTTGCCGTTCAAATCCGAAGCCTTCGGATCAGTGTTCTGGCAAAAAGCGGGCGTCACGACGGCGAAAGCGACCGCCGGAAATAATAGAGCGATTCTGTTTGACATTCGATAATCCTGCCTCCGATTTTAACGCCGAACACCGTAGTCCGGCCAGCCAGCGGTACTGCGGCGAATCAAACCCACCAGGCCGCGACCGGCTTGTCCCGAATCACGAGCGAATCGAGGAATTTCACCGCCTTGGTCAGTCCCTCTTCGGGCGACATCAGCGTGTCTTCATGCTCGACGGACAGTACGTAGTCGTAATTGAACATCCGCAGCGTGGAAATAAATTCGCTCCACCACTCGGCGCCATGCCCGTAGCCGCAGGTGCGGAAGATCCAGCTGCGATTCCGCTCGTCGGTATACAGTTTGGTATCGAGTACGCCGGTCTTCGGCAGATTGCGTTCGTAGATCTGCGTGTCCTTCGCGTGGACGTGGTAGATGCAATCGTCGAGCACGCGGACTGCGGCGATCGGGTCGATTCCCTGCCAGAACATGTGGCTNNGGGTGCATTTCAATCGCGATCTTCACGCCATGATCGGCCGCAAACTTGCCTTGCTTCTTCCAGTAGGGAGTGACTTTCTTATCCCATTGCCACGCCAGCAAATCGAGAAACTCGGGAGGCCAGGGGCAAGTGACCCAGTTGGGGTATTTCGCGTTGTCGCTGTCGCCGGGGCAGCCGGAAAAATCGATTACGACAGGGACTTCCAGCTTTTCCGCCAGCAGCACCGTCTTCCGGCTGATTTCCTGATACTTTTTCGCGACGGCTGAGTCGGGATGCAGCGGATTTCCGTGAGAACTCAGAGCGCTGATGGAAAAGCCGTTGTCCGCGAGCTTCTGCCTGAATTCCTTCAGGGCCGTCTTGTTTTCCAGCAAGGACAGCTTGCAGTGGGGATCTCCGGGGAAATTGCCCGTCCCGAGTTCGAAAGTCGTGACGCCGAGGCTTTTCAGCTTCTTCATAACGTCGTCGATGGAGAGCTGAGAAAGCAGCGGGGTAAAAACGCCAATTCGCATAAGGTTCAGAATAACAGGAAATGAATGTCCGGACGCGCGAAACCAGTCTGCACGCCGCGGGATAGTGGAGCGTCATACCCTGTATGAATAAGGCCTTATTTGCAATTGTGCTGGCAGGCGCGACGGCGCTATTGCTGGCCCAGCAACCGCGGACGACCGCGCCTGGACGGATTTCGGGCGGCAGCAACTCTCAGTCCGCGGTTTATGCGCCCTTCGAATTGCTTTCGGTGTTTCCCCAAGAGACGGCTCCGGGGGAGTTTAGTCAAGTCGACCCCGGGCAGTTGCAATCGTTGTCCGATCAGGGCTGGCAGCTTGTGTCGGTAGCGCCTTACGTCTACCGCAATGAGGGAACCCCGAAAGGGACCCCCGTCGATCCTTCATTGCCTCCGCCACCGCTGGTGACGCAAGTCTATCACGCGTATTTCTTCCAGCGTGCCCGGCTGATTCACTGAATTTGCGGCGACACGACTCTTCGCCGGAGGGGCTATTCCGGAAGCTCCTCCAGGTCGGCCAAGTCCTTTTTCTGCCGCTCGGCGGCCTTGTTTGCCGCAAACGGGCCAGGCTGATCAAGAGAACCTCGATTCGCTCGCTCAAAGCAGACTGGGCGTCAGCCCTGTCGCGGAGGACCCGAAGTCCCGAAGAGTCCCATCGATTCTGGCCGCATTTTTTCCGGACTGATCCCCACGCAGACATCTAATTATAATTAGGGTACGCAGACCATGAATGAAAATGATCCGGATAAGTCCCTGCTTCCCTCGCGCCGCGAATTGCTGAAGACCGCGCCAGCCGTTCTGGCAGGCATCGCCGCGCAATCGGCGGCAGCGGCCCGGCAGGGCCCGCAGGGGAGCGGAAATTCCGGTCGCCCCAACATCCTCGTCATTTTCTCGGACCAGTTCCGCTGGGATTGCATTGGCGCGACCGGCCTGAATCCGATGGGACTTACGCCCAATCTCGATGCAATGGCCGCCCGCGGAACGCTGTTTAGTTCGGCCATCTGCGCCCAACCCGTCTGTGCGCCTGCGCGGGCCAGCATCCTGACCGGCCAGTATCCGAGCCGCCACGGCGTGTGGAAGAATGCCATCGCTCTCTCGCCCGGCGCGACCACGCTGGCAACCACGCTTCGGCAAGCCGGCTACACGGCCAATCACATCGGCAAATGGCATCTCGGTGGAACGGCGGGTACCGACGCTGAAGTGCTCGGCCCCATGCCGCCCGAATATCGCGGCGGCTTCCTCGACTTGTGGCAGTCGTCCAACGTGCTCGAACGGACTTCCCATCCGTACGAGGGCGACCTTTTCGATAACGATGGCAAGCCTATCCACTTCTCCGGCATCTATCGCACGGACTTCATGACGGAGCTCGCTCAGAGGTTTCTGCGTTCGGCGAAGTCGCCGTTTCTGCTTACCGTGTCGTACCTCGAAGTGCATCACCAGAACGACATCGACGCGTTCGTGCCGCCGAAAGAATACGCCGGGCGATATCCGAACCCGTGGATTCCGCCGGACCTTCATCCGCTGCCAGGTTCGTGGCCGAGCCAGTTGGGCGATTACTTCGCGTCCGTGGCGAAGATGGATGAGACGGTGGGTGCGCTGCGGAAAACGCTGGCCGAAGCCGGACTCGACAGGAACACGATTGTGATGTTTATCAGCGACCACGGCTGCCACTTCAAAACGCGCAATACCGAATACAAGAGATCGCCGCATGAAAGTTCCATCCATGTGCCGTTGGTTATCGAAGGGCCGGGATTTAATCGGGGCCTGACTATTCCGGAGATCGTCAGTCATGTGGATCTTGCGCCGTCGCTGTTGTCCGCGGCCGGCCTGGCGGTCCCGTCATCGATGCAGGGGCACAGCTTTCTGCCCTTGCTCGACCGCAAGACGGAAGGCTGGCGCAACGAAGCGTATTTCGAGATGAGCGAATTCGTAACTGGCAGGGGAATACGGACGCCGCAGTTCACTTACGCCGCGGCTGCGCCGAAGGGCGCGGACTGGAAAGCCGTTCCGCGCGCGGACCGCTACGTGGAGTACACGATGTACGACAACTACGCCGACCCGGCCCAGCAAGTGAACCTGGCGGGTCGCGCAACCCACGCTAAACAGGCGCAGCAGTTCCGATCGCGTTTGGCGGAACGCATCTTCGAGGCCGGCAACGTCAGAGCCACGATCGATCCCTGCCTGTTTCCTTACTCATGAATCGCCGAACTTTTATCGCGTCCACTCTTTCCGCGCCAGTCGGGTCGCTGGCAGCCGCGCCAGGCCATCAAAAGCCGAACTTTCTGTTCATGATCGCGGACGACCTGACCTATCTCGGTATTCGCGCCATGGGAAACGCTGAGGTAGAGACGCCCAATCTTGACGCGCTGATGCGACGGGGCTGCGCATTTACGCACTGCTTCCACCAGGGGTCGTGGTCGGGCGCAGTCTGTGTCGCCAGCCGTTCGATGCTGCACGGCGGACTGACGGCGTTTCACGCGCAGCAGCGAATCGAGCAGGTTCCTTTGTTCGGTCAAACGATGGGCGATGCGGGATACCAGACCTCCATCGTCGGTAAGTGGCATTTAAGCAACACGACGATCGAGCGCAGCTTTCAGGATCGCAGGACTGTGTTCATGGATGGAATGTTCGAGTCCGGCCCCGAGGCGTATGGCCGGCCGAAGCCAGGAAACACGTGGTCTCCGGACGATACTTCGCTCAAAGGACAGTGGCTGCCGACGCGGGACTGGCGGAAATCCGCCTCCGAACCGGTTCAGCACTCGGCGCAAATCTGGGCGGATACGGCTGCCGACCGCCTGTCTGAACTGAGTAGTAAGACCGATCCTTTTTTCCTCTACGTGGCATTCACTTCGCCTCACGATCCTCGCCAGGCGCCGAAGGAATTCGGGGATCGATATCCGGCGAGTAAGATCGCGATACCGCCCAACTATCTGCCAGAGCATCCGTTCGATCAGGGGGATCGGGATGTGCGCGACGAACTGCTTGCGCCCTTCCCTCGCACCCGCGATGCGGTTCAGTTGCATCGCTCCGAGTATTACGCTCACGTCACTTATCTGGACAGCCAGGTGGGCAGGATTCTCGCCGCGCTGGACAAATCGGGCAAGGCGGACAATACGTACATCGTCTTCACCGCCGACCACGGCCTCGCGGTCGGACAACACGGGCTGATGAGCAAACAGAATCTCTACGACCACAGTACGCGGATGCCGCTGATCGTGGCCGGACCCGGCATCGGTAAGGGCAGGCGGGTGGATGAGATGGTATATCAACACAGCATGTTCCCGACGGTTTGCGATCTGGCGGGTGTTGCGACTCCGAGGACGGTTGAGTTTCCGAATCTGGCTGGTTGGCTCCACGGGTCGGGTGGTCCGAAGGCGGAGAGCATGTTCTGCTGGTACCGCGATTTTCAGCGCTCGGTCCGGACGAAAGACCATAAGTTGATTGTGTATCCGAAGGCGGGGAAGGTGCAGGTTTTCGACCTGAAGCGAGATCCGCGGGAAACGCGCGATGTGAGCGCGGAACCGGTATATGCGTCTGTCAGAAAAGATCTGGTGGCTCGGCTGAAGACCCACCAGAAGGAACTGGACGATCCGCTGGTCTTGCCCGCATTCTGATACACTGAAAGCTCCGCGATGACTGATCTACAGTTGTATATTCTGGTGGCAATTCCGCTGGTTGGAATCCTGGCCAACACTGGACTATTCGTCCATCTCAACACTTCCATGAACGCGCGATTTGCCGCCATGGATGCGCGGATCGATCATCTGACGGAACGCCTCGAAGCGAAATTCGATGTTCTCACCGGCAAGGTTATCGAGATCGATAACCGGCTCACGCGGCTAGAGGAACGAAGCGGCATCCGTTAGCGGCAGCGGTTTCGCCGCCCGTGCCAACCTGCGTCGTTGATGTCGAAAATTGGTACTTGCGGCCAGGAGCCTGCTCCGCAACATCTCAACATCCTCGGGTGTGAGCCTTAAACGATCGGCGACATAAGCGTCGAACAAGCCAAACGGCACCTCAATGGCCGCGAAACCGGCACTGAGAGAACTGCACTCCCCGCTGAACAGCAATCGATGAAACGCTCGAAGAGCTAAACGCACCAATACGCGAGCAGGATGCACGGGTCGGGTCAGTTTCCTGTTACGCCGCCGCAATCCCGCGGGGCGCAAGAGCAAGTTATCAAAGGAGCACAGTACTGTGTCACATAACTTCGGCAACACGACCAATTTCCAACTCGACTCCCCGGACGACTTCTGGTCCGGCTTGTCGGCAGCGCGGCAGACCAACGTGACTGCCAACGCCAATTTCCTGCTCGGCCAGGTGGAGCCGGCCTTCAATACCACTACCGGCTGGTTCGGCACGGACACCACTAAATTCGGCGCCTCGAACCTTCAGGAGGTGTCGTTCGATCTGCCCGACGACCAGGGTGCTAATAATAACGGATACGGCAGCGCGATTCACATCAACGCGCAGAGCAACAACGGGTCGGCCACCGCCGGGCCGATCGTCTCGATGCTATGGATGGCCGAGTGGGCCGAAATACTGATGCCGCTGACGAACAACTGGCACGCCAACGACAGCAGCGGTGAGGGCCTGTCGCACTATTGCGCGCTGCAGCTGTTCCTGAACGGACACAACGACTTCTACAATGCCGGCGGCAACCAGATCTTCGTGCAAAATTGGCTGAATGGCGATGGCACCACGAACGCGGGCACCGCAACGCCAAACGCCGCCCGTTCCGACTGGGTCAATTACACTTTTACCGGCGCCACGGTCGCGGAGTGCAGGTGAACGGCGACGGCGACCCGGTGAGCTACGGCTGCGCAATCGGCTTCATCTACTACCTGACTGTGCAACTGGGCTTCAGCATCAACGAAGTGATTGCGAACTATTCGGGCAACCTTTTCAGCTGCTACCAGGGAGTTACCGAAGACTGGACCGACCCGTTCCCTGGGTTTACCGCCATACTGGGACACGTGTTTCCGCCGGGCCAGTCCGCGACACTGACCGGGGCCAATCCGAACAATCCTTTCCCGATAGCGAGCGTGCAGTTCTACTCCCAGAAGAACACGTTCGGTAAGGACGAAACCCAAGACATCATAAGCCACCACGGCGGCCTGATCTCCTCGGCATTTTGGGTGGTGATCGACGGTTTGAGCCGGCAGGCTTTCCAGAACCTGGGTGTGCAGGTCGGCGCGCTCACCGGTGCTTTCGCGAATCTGCCGGGCGTGCGATTTTCGCAGGCCTGTCCGGAATTCCAGAACAACGTGCACCCAAAGTCGCCACAGCGGATCCGCATCCCGTTCGACATCAGGCTCTCGCAGCCCGTCATCGGGCAATTCCCCCCGACGGGCGTCTCCGCCCCCCTGGACCTGTCAACCATTCTGGCGGCCGGCGGCGCGCTGGTCAGCGGTTCCAACGCGACCATGGACTTCGAGCTGATCGCGGCCGGGGACCCCTACTTCGACAATATCGATCCAACCCAGAACAACGAGCCCTATCTCAGCCAGGATCTGCGCGTGTTCAACTCAGCGCCCGGGATCAGCGCCACGCCTTTCCCAGGCGGGCCGGCCTTCAGCCAGGACAGCGTGGCTGGCGCCTGCAATTACATACAGGCACTCCTGGCCTATCTCAACGGAACGGCGGCCTTCACCAATCCCGCCAATCCCGCCGGGATGGACCCTTTCTCATTGCTGCCGGGTCAGCAGGGAGAGGGCCAGACGAACAGCTCCGTGGCACCGTTTGCGTTTACGTTCAACCAACAGGGATTGCCGGTGGCTTTTTTCAACAACTACAACTTCGCAATCGCCCGGGTACGGCTGCGCGGCTCATCCGGCCAGGCAGGTAAGGCAACCAAGGTGCGCGTATTCTTCCGCGTCTTCGCCAGCCAAAGTCCCGACACCGATTTCGACCCGACCGGGACCTACCTCTCGGGCGGTTCGCCAGAGGCGCCGTTGCCGGGGACCGGTGAAACAAGCCTGCCCTTCTTCGCAACAGGCAACCTCGGGGTTGAGACCGATTACCAACCAAACGGAACCAACGTCCACGACTTGATCATCCCGCAGCGCCAGGACGACTTATGGTGGTATTACGCTGCTTCCTCAATTTTTACGATCCGAACAACCAGGTGGCGAACCAGCAGGTGCTGACGTTCCTGCCCGGCACGCATCACTGCGTTGTCGCGCAGATCGCCTATGACGAAGCGCCGATTCCGACAGGGGCTTCGCCGATGTCATGGGACCAGCTGGCTCAGCGGAATCTGCAGTTCACCGTGGTGGACAATCCCGGCCCTGCTGCCACCCACCGCGCCCCACAGACGTTCGACGTCCGTCCGAGCAAGTCGATCGGGACGCCGGGGGGCTTGGCTTTCCGCCGGACGAACTGATGATCGATTGGGGTCGCGTCCCGAAGGGATCGATCGCGTCGATCTATTGGCCGGCAGTGGCGGCTGCGGACGTGATTTCGCTGGCCCGGACATGGGGAGGGGCGGCGGGACTTTCCTCGAGCGATGCCCACACTCTGACCCTGAAGGTCGAAGGCGGGGTCAGCTATCTGCCGATCCCCGGCGGCGCGGGGCAGAATTTCGCCGGCCTGTCCACGCTGGAGTTGCCTGTCGGCATAAAGACCGGCCAACAGTTCGAGGTGTTGGTGAGACGAATTGCGACCAGGACCGGCAAGTTGCCTCCGCCCCAGCCTCCACCTCCGCTGCAGAGCGCCCCTTCGCAAAAGGGCCCAAAGGCCGCAAAGCCGACAGTTACCGCGCTGAGTGAAGTGACACCACAACGCGCGATCCTGTGGCGCTATGTGGTTGGCAGCTTCATTGTTCGGATCCCGGTGAGCACCGGCGAGAAGATGCGTAATTCCCGAGGAAATGACCCTGGCCATCATGAAATGGCGCCTGGCGAACCTCTCGCCCGGCAGTCGCTGGGCGCCGGTGCTGGAGCGCTACATCAAGTATTGCTCCGCGCGGCTTGACGGGATTGGCGGCGACTCCTCGCGCGTGCCGGCATCCCTCACGTGGATCCCGCCCTTGCCTGGTGAAGGCGGCAAAGACCGCGAACCGTGCGGGCGGGAAGTACACTCGCACGATTTGTGCGGCAAGGTGGCCGAGGTGATATTCGATTGCCACGGCGAGTTCATGGGCTTCGTGCTGGACGACTGTTGCGAGCGGAGGCGGGTGGAGAGCGGTGAGCGGGGAGTGGGCGACCTGGTCGTGCGCGCCTGCTGCGAGAACATCACCGTCTGCGTGCGGCTCTGCCCGAAGACTGGCCGGATCGAGAGCGTGGCGCTGCGAGGGTGAGGGCGGCCCGAATCGGTCCCGGATGGCGTGACGAATCGCCCTGTGCGGCTTCCGGGAGAAACGGGCAATCACGTCAGGAGTCTTGTACGCAGTATCTGCAGGTCCTCCGGCGTGAGCCTCAAGCCATCGGCGACGTAAGCGTCGAACGAGCCAAACTGCGTCTCAATAGCCGCGAAACCGGCGTCGAGAAAAGTGCGCTCCACGCTGAACAGCACCCGGATCGTCCCGATCGGCAAAGACGCGATCACTGGCGGCATTCCCGAAGGCGCGCCGTTTGCGTCTGTCAGCCGTGCGATCTGCGCGGGAACCGCTTCGTTGCTTCGCAGGTAATCCTCGTAAACGGCCTCGCGCGCCACGCCCAGCAGGAGTAACAACATGGCCGAAACAACGCCGGTTCGATCCTTGCCCGCCGTACAGTGAATCAGAGCCGGGGTTTCACCCTGGCCAATGGCACGCAGTATCCGGCCAATTGCCGGCGCGCCGTTGATCGCGATTTTCGCGGCAGTCGCCTGCATCGCCATCGCGGCATGTGAAGGTTCGACGCCGCGCGCGAAAAAATCCTTCATCGACGCAGCCGGGTTTTCGTGAGCGTCGAAGCCGACGGATATGGGGATGACGACCGGGGCTGTGCCGTGATTCCATATCGTTGGGGCTATCGTGCGTTCGCTGTCCGTCCGCAAATCGAAAATGGCGCGGATGGCAAGCGGCGCCAAAGTCTGAAGATCCGCTTCCGTGAGCGCATTCAACTCGCCCGAACGGTAGACACAACCGCGCCGAACCAGGCGGCCATCGGCGCCGGGCACTCCGCCGATGTCTCTGAAATTGAGGACTCGCGTCAGTGTCAAAATTATCGACCCAACTTCAGAACCCACGCGGGTTGCGGCCGGAGCTCTTCCGACAGTTCCGGCAACTGGACCGAAATCACGCCATTCGCCGCAGTGAACTTCACGGGCGTCGAAGAGCCGAGCAGCGTCACCGATTTCACGCCAGTCAGATCCTTCACTTTGAAAATGCCGCCGGGCCAGCGTGGAAGGATGGCGTAAACGTTATTGCCTTTTGACGTAAAGAACGCTTCGATGCTCGCCTTGCCCGCTTCCGGTTTCGAAGCCAGCTTCGTCACGTCGTACGCAGTCTCGAATTCCTTGTTGTAATCGATCTTCGGCACTTCGCCGGCGCTCCACTGCCGCGACGTTTTCCACGGTCGGGTGCCGTAAATCGCGTCGCCGTTGATCTTCAGCCAGTTGCCCATCTGGATCAGGCGCTCTTCCATAATCACCGGAATCGTGCCATCGGCGCTCGGCCCGATATCGAGCAGCAGATTGCCGCCCCGGCTGACCAGATCGACCAGCATGATCAGCAACTCGCGGCTGGAATGATAATCGTCGAGCCGCTCGGCGCGATTGTAGCCGTAGCTGAAGCCCATGCCCCGGCTCTCTTCCCAGGGGTGGTCCAGATCGGCCATGCCGGGCGTGTATTCTGTGGTCCAATAGCCGCCGTGTTTGTGGCGCGTGTCCTTGCCCCACCGGTCGTTAATGACGACTGTGTCTTTGACCGGCGACTCGTTGAACAGCCAGGCGAGCAGTTCCGGCGTATGCCATTCGGCCGAGGTCAGATCCCATTCGCCGTCGCCAAAAATTATGTCCGGCTTGTAGCGGGTCACCACGTCTTTGAATTGCGGCGTCATGTGCTGGCTGATGTAGCGCGGCTTGTCGGAAAGCCAGAGCGGGTTGTACCACTCGTAGAGCGAATAGTAAAAGCCCATGTGGAGGCCCTTGCGGCGAACCGCGTCGGTGAGGTCTCCCAGCAGATCGCGTTTGGGGCCGATCTCCACTGCGTTCCACGGACGGCCCCAAGTTGCCGACGCTTCCTTGCTGGGCCATAGCGCGAAACCTTCATGGTGCTTTGAGGTGAGTGCGACGTACTTCGCGCCGGAGCGCTGGAAGACGTCTGCCCAGTGGTCGGGATCAAACAACTCGGCGTGGAATTGCGGGGCGAGGTTCTGATACGGGAAGTCTGCGCCATACTGTTTCTGGTGATAGGCCCATGTACCGGTTTGGATGGCGGTCGCTTTGGGGTTGTCGCGGCCGTTGGTCATGGCGTTCCAATACCACTCGGCGTAGGCGAGTTTGCCCGGAATCACGGGCGCGTAGGCAGGGACGGAATAGACGCCCCAGTGAATGAAGATGCCGAATTTGGCGTCGCTGAACCAGACTGGGTTGGGACGCTTGTCTATGGAATCCCAGGTCGGCTGATACGCCTGCGCGCCAAGGATGGCAGTCAGAAGGAAAAACGCGAACGATAGTTTCATGATCGGTTACCGCAGATGGCTACTTCTTAACGGTAGTACAGAACTGCGTATCGGCTCAACATAGAACAGACATTGTTATGGCGGAAAATTCGCGCCGGTTCGAAGATGCGCGTG
>PLEX01000223.1 GCA_003136575.1 Bryobacterales bacterium
TGGAAGTCAGGCCGCTCGGTGATTCTCCCGGTAGTTTTCAAAGCGGTTATTGAGCTGGCAGCAGCGCAGGGCGATGATGGCGTTGGCGTTGCGAACGGTCCAGAACATGCCGAATTGTTTGAGGCGGGAACCGATCACGGTCTTGCATCCGGCTTCGATGACGCCCGAGCCGATAATAGAGATGCTGGCTGCGAAATTCCGGGTTGCTCATTCGTTCGGCGTTCTTCTCGAAGTAGCCGGCCTCGACACGAAGCTTATCGATTACCTCCGGGTTGGTCGCCGGAATCGAACGAAGGTCGCCCACCAGTTTCTCGATCTCTCCCTGATCGAGGCTCCTTTGGTGAATTTCGATCCACTTCTTCCGGTTCGATGCGCGGCTCCAGCCTCGGTTCCACACTTCGAGGTAAATTCGTTTGCCGAAACTGGTCGGCGTTTTCGATGGCCCGGTACAGTTGGTGGAAGCCGGATCGCGAATGGGGTAACTTTCCTTGTTGTACTCGGTCTGAGTGAACACGCAGCCGACCTCGCGCGTATGTGCTGGCCGTCCCTCCGTTTTGCCCTGGCGCTCAACAGTCTCCCCCGATGGCTTCCGCGGTGCGCTCCACAGCCTTGGCCGTTACTGTCACACCTGCCGGCAACTCCATCTCCGACGTCCCTGGTCGAAGGGAGCTTCCGAACCCACCACGGCCAGCATACGGCGAACGTCGGGCGACAGATCCAGCTTCTCGCGAAAGCGCTGAAACTCCGCCACCTCTCCCTGCGCCTTGCGCAGCGCCAGCGGTGTCGGGAAAGTTTCGGTCACGGTCTTGCCTTCGATCTTGCGTGTCAGCCGGTAAAACGGTCCGTGTCCCGGATCGCCGTCCTTGCGACAATGACAGCCCGGGTTTCCGCAACGTCCTTCGGTGGTCGTGATCGAACCGGGGCGCATATCGCCCAACTGACTGATGCCGGTCTGAATTTTCGAGCGTTTTGTTTCCAGTGCGGTGAGTGAGCAACAAAAAAGGAAAACGCATCCCGGTCACTTTCATGTCGCACACCCTTGGACGACCCCAAATTCGTGAGGGTTACCACGACATGTTCAACATAAGGCCGCCCCAGTTTTTCAAAGGCGGTGAGGGATTTCAGGGAGTGGTCGACTGCCTCTTCGCTATGCTCGCGGGCGTCGTCGATCAGGCCTGCCAGGTGCTCGCATAGTGCGATTTTCGGCAGCGGCAATTCCGCGAGCTGTAACGGGTCGCCGCGGAACCGATATCTCCGGCCCGAATCGACGCGCGGATGGCCGGCAAGAGGTTTTCAAAATCGTCGCTGATGCCACGAAGGCGGAAACCAGCAGGATCGAAGCGGCTGCACAAGTATGTCCACTCAATCGCACCCCGCGGTCCGATAGGCGTCCCGTTGTGCGGGTGTCCTCCGGCACGCCATCAAGGCTCGCCGACGGGCGAAACGATGCAAATGTCATAGGCGGATTGAATTGCGCAAGAGTTCACTCTGGGCGGGGCAACCTGACCTCTGACTGGACCACACTCCGGCGTGTTCTGTATTTCGATGGTCGCCGAATCCGCCGGGGCTGGGTCAGCAAATGGGCCGCCGCGGTTCCAGTACGGAGAGCGCAATCAGGTCCGCCGGTCCAGATTCGGCGGACCTGGGCCACGACACACTGCTCCAAACGATTGAGTAACACCCGTTCCGGCCGTGCGGCGCACCCGGCATCGGACGAACCACCTGTTGCGCCGGGTTAATCGGCCCAATCTGCACGTCCTGATGAAAAGCCCGGAGCCGGAATCCCCTTGGTCCTCGTGCTAACATAGAAACTTCCGTAACCGGAACACGCGGCTGCCTCGCGGCGCCGCACGCAACCCACGACTCGGGTAACACGGCCGAAACGGACTTGCGGAAATAAGGAGATCGACAGTTGAGACTAGAAACAGTGGTCGCGGCGCAGCCACGCGCCAGCCGCGGCAAGAATGAAGCGCGCCGTACGCGCGTTGCAGGCCTGATTCCGGCCGTCGTCTACGGGGCTTTTAAAGACCCGCAGGCAGTCAGCGTAAACCCCAAAGACATTCTCCGCATCATCCGGGGCAAATCCGGGCACAACGCCATTTTCGACGTTGAGATCCAGGGCGTCGAGCGTACTCCGGTCATCGTGGCCGACGAACAGTACGACCCGGTCAAAGACACCCTGATCCACATCGATCTGAAGCGCATCGATCTTACCCGCAAGCTGCGCGTCTCCATCCCGGTCCACACCGTTGGCGAACCCAAGGGCGTGAAGCAGCAGGGCGGCGTGCTCGACGTGGTCACGCGATCGGTTGAAATCGAGTGCATTCCGGACGATATCCCGAACCAGTTCGACGTCGACGTGACCGAGTTGATGATCGGCGGCAATATCCGCGTCGGCGAACTGAAAACGGCCGCGGGCGTTCGAGTCCTGACCGCGCCGGAAGCCGTGATCGCTCACGTTGTGGGTATCAAGGAAGAAGCCGCGGCCGTGCCGGTCGAGGGCGCTCCCGCTGCCGCCGAGCCCGAAGTTGCCGTCAAGAAGGGCAAGAAGGAAGAGGCTGCAGCGCCGGTCGCCGAAAAGGGTAAGGCCGCGCCGCCGGCGGAAAAAGGAAAGAAGAAGTAATGAGCGCATCTGCCGTCCGCGTCGGTTGTGCGTGGCGCTGAGATCCGATGTTCCTGGTCGCCGGTCTCGGCAATCCCGGGGAACAGTACGCTGCGACGCCGCACAATCTCGGCTTTCTCGTGGTGGACGTTCTCGCGGCGCGGCATTCGATGCGTATGTCGCGCACCGAATGCCAAGCCGTAATAGGGCAGGGAAGCATCGGTGGTAAACCTGTGTTGCTGGCGAAGCCTCAGACCTTCATGAATCTCAGCGGCGTGGCCATAAAGCCGCTGATGACGAAGAACGAGCTTGAGCCGAAGGATCTGATCCTCGTCTACGACGAGTTGGCTCTTCCGTGGGGTTCGTTACGAATACGGCCCAACGGATCGGCCGCCGGGCATAACGGGGTTCAGGACGTGATCGAGAAGATCGGCACGCAGGAGTTTCCGAGAGTACGGCTGGGGGTGCACCCCGGTCATCGGCTCACAGAAGGTAAGGGAGCCGATTATTTGTTGTCGCGGTTTACGCGGCGGCAGAACGAAACGCTGGACGAGTTGATCGGCTTAGCCGCCGATGCGACGGAATCCATCATTGCCGAGGGCGTCAGTTTGTCCATGACCAGATTTAATCGTCGCGCCCCGGGCACAACATCAGAGGAAGCATGAGAATCTACGAAAACCTGTTCATCGTTAAACCCGATGCAACGGAAGAAGAGATCGACCACCTCGTCGAACAGATGTCGAAAAACATCACCACCGCCGGTGGCACTGTCGACAAGGTGGATAGGTGGGGCAAGCGCAGGCTTGCTTACAGAGTGAAGAAACAGCGTGAAGGCTACTATATTCTGCTGACGTTCACGGCGGACGCGGCGGTAGTCAGCGAATTCGAACGGCGTATGCGCGTACAGGATGCGGTCATCAAGTTCCTGACGGTCCGCATCGACGAAACGCTGAAGCGTATTGAAAAGCGGAAGAAGGTTCGCGACAAGCGCGCGTTGCGGCGTCCGAAACCGGCGCCCGTGCAGCCTTCGCTTGCGCAGCAGATGCTTGGTGGCGGATCCGAAGAGGCTCATGCCGCACCCGGCCTTCCGGTTGTGGCCCACCCCGCGCCTGGCGCGCCTGTGGCGTCTGCACCTTCACTATCGGCCCCCGAACCCGCAGCCACTAAGGAATAATCAGGAGATCTCATCATGGCGGAACCAACAAGAGGCGCAAGACCGATCGCCGCGAATCAACGCCCCACAGGCGGAGACAAGGCGGTTGCCGTAGGGCGGAAGCAGTATTTTCGCCGCAAGAAAGTATGCCGTTTCTGCGTCGAGAAGATCGACGATATTAATTACAAAGACGTGAAGATGCTGCAGGCTTTCATCGCCGAGCGCGGCAAGATNNATCAGCTACCGCGATGTTCGCCTGTTGCAGGGCTTTGTCGCCGAGCGCGGCAAGATCGTTCCACGCCGCATTTCCGGTGTCTGTGCCCCGCACCAGCGCCGGCTGACGGACGCGATTTTCAAGTCGCGTAACATCGCCCTGCTGCCTTTCGCGGCGGCGGTGTAAAGAGGAGACCGAACGATGGACATCATTCTCAGAGAAGACGTCGTTAATCTCGGTACCCGCGGCCAGGTAGTTAAAGTGGCGGCGGGCTATGCTCGGAATTTTCTGTTGCCGCGGCGGCTCGCTGTGGCGGCCACCGATTCAAACAAGAAGATCGTAGAACAGGAACGGCAGGCGCATCTCCGCAAGGAGGCCGTGCAGAAGACGGAAGCGGAGGATCTGGCCAAACTCCTGAGTTCCGTGACGCTATCCATTGCGCGCAAGGCCGGCGAAAACGGCCAGTTGTTCGGATCGGTAACCGCCGGCGATATTGCCGATGCGCTCGAAGCGCAGAAGTTCAACATCGACAGGCGCAAGATCCATCTGGCCGAAGCGATCCGCGCCCTCGGCGATTACAAGGTCGAACTCCGGCTTCACCGCGAGGTCTCGACCGAAGTCAATGTTTCCGTTGTAGCGGAAGCATAAGACAGAAGGCACGCTTATCCGTATGGCCGACGCCTGATGTCGGCCATACGGGTTTCGCAGGCCATGGCGCCGCCGCGCAGTTGCCCGGTTCGCCCCCAAGGCACCTCCCGCACACTGGCTTGTTTCGTTGGCCGCCCAGCGCACTCCCCCGCAAAGTCTTTCGCCTTTCGTTTGCCTTGGGAACGTTGACCCCCACGTGGCGCATAAGCAATACATAAAAGTACTTGCCTTGGTTTGCGATGTCTGTTAAATTCATTACTAGTATGATGGTTCGAAACGGTACTGTTGAAACGAAAACGGATCCGGTATCAACCGGATATTTGGGAATGATGGCCGTCAGCCGCGAAACGCAGGAACCCCTCGAAGACCCCCTCGCGTATCTGCCGTGCTCGACGATCGTCGAGTACGAGAAGGGTCAGCTAATCTATGGTAGGTCGCAACTTTCCGGCAGCATATACCTGGTGATCGACGGCAAAGTCAAAGTCTGCCGAACTGCGGACGATGGCCGTCAGGTTGTTGTGGATATCTATCAGCCAGATGAGTTTTTCGGCGAATCGGGATTCCTGGGCGAACAGTACCGGGTGGAAGAAGCGACTGCGCTGGATTCGACCAAGGTGATGACCTGGTCCACTGCCGAGATCGAGGATCTGGTGGTTCGCAGACCGCGCCTTGGCGTGGCGCTGGTGCAGCTCCTGGTGCGCCGTTCGATGGATTTCGGCGCGCGCATCGAGAGTTTTTCCATCGACGGCATCGGTCGCCGCCTGGTTCGATCGCTCATCCGGTTCTCCGAACGCCTTGGCCGCGAATCGGTCGACGGTTACACCGACATGATGCCCTTCACCCACGAACTCCTGTCACAGTACGTGGGGACGTCGCGCGAGATCGTGACGCATTACATGAATAAACTGCGCCGTGAAGGCTATCTGCGGTATTCCCGTAAAGGCATCGCGCTCAATCGCGAGGCTCTGCGGGAGTGGCTGCGGCGAGACTCGTCGGTCGGCGAACAAGACTGAGCCGACCGCGCGCCCCGGAGTTGCTCACTCTACTTCTTTGGCCGCATCAGAACGACAGTGACGTTGTCCGGGCTCCCCGCCTTGTGCGCAGCCTCCATTAGTTGCTGGCACTTGGTTTCGAGGGAGGTTCCGGCATCCTTCAGAATCCCTTTGATCTCTTCGTCCGGGACGACGCCGTGGAGTCCGTCCGTCGTGAGCAGCAGCATGTCGTTCGTCTGAAGCTCCACCGCATAGTAGAGAATGCGGACGGCGGAACCCACGCCGACAGCCATTGTCAGTACGTGGCGCATCGGATGGGTCCGAAGACTTGCCTCGTCCAGCCCAAGACCCCGGCCAACCTCCTGCACCCATGTCTGGTCCTTCGTGATGGCGCGCAGTTCGTCGCCGTGCAGCACGTAAGCGCGGCTGTCGCCTACGCTCGCGATGGCGATATCGTTCTCCTTCGTTTCAAGCGCCGCGACGATGGTCGTGCCCATGCCCTCCAGATTCGGGTCGCGGCTAGCTTCCGCCAGGACGAGGTCGTTAGCTTCTTCGACAGCGCCCAACAGGGCGGCCGCATCCCTGTGCGCCGAGCGAGTGAGAGCATTCTGTACCGCGTCCACCGCGAGCATCGAAGCGCGAGCCCCGCCGCGGGCGCCCCCCATGCCATCGGCGAGCATGTAAAGGCCGAGTTCCCTCACAATGCGGAACGAGTCCTGATTGGATGGCCGGACGCGACCGGGGTCCGTTAGAGCGCAGACTTCAAGCATGAGAGCAATTTTTCACTATACCGCGAAGGCTATCCGCGCGCCGGCCCGAATTAAAAACGTCCACTGCCAATAAAAGGAATCGAATTACAGAGCGAATTCCCCGCACGTACATGAGGATACTATGAGTAACTCCTACTTCGTCGCAGCTTTCCCCGCGCTGATTAAGTTGGCGAAGATCCGAAACGCTCCGGGCACGCCCGCCGGCAGCTCGCGAAACCACGAAAATGAAGTGTAAATGTAAACTCCTTTGCCATAGCGCGTGTAAAGCAACGATCCCTTCAGATCCTTATCGCCGGTGTCATGCGTTTCAAACGGCGTCTGGTACTTCGAATCCCACGTATCGGCGAAATAAACGCCGCGTTCCTGGACCCAGCCGTCGAAATCCGCCGCAGTAAGCAAATTCGGAGTACGCACGATCGGTGACGCGGCGTCGAGGAACTTCACGGGCGCGTCTTCCTCCGTCACCCGCTGCGTGTTGCCCTGCGAAAGAACGAACGGATACGGCCCCATGTGATCGAATGCCTCCGCCACCGACGGACTGATGCGCCGGTCGTCCAGGCGGTTATACTGCACCACCAGCGTCCCGCCATTGCCGACGTATTCGAGCAAGCGCTTCTGCGCGGCCCTCAGATCCGCCCGCACCGCATACGCCCGCAAACCGGTCACGATCGCGTCGTAGCCGCTCAGATCGCCCGTCATCAGCGCCTTCGCATCCAGCAGGTCGACCTGGCAACCCATCTGGCGGATCGCCTCCGGCATTTTGTCTTCCGAGCCCATGACATATCCGACGCGTTTCGCCAGCACCTTCATCTGCACGGCCGCCATTCTGCCGCCGGAAGCCTCGAATATCGTCTGCGCCGGGATGTGCGCATAGTCGATCACGTTCACCGCCGCGGCAACTTCGGCGCCGCCCGGAATCTTCGCGACAACTTTAAAATCGCCCGTTCCTGGCGTAGCCGGCGGCGTCAGACGGAACTTCACTTCCTGCGTCGCCCCCGCTTCCTTCAGGTCGAAACCGGCCTTCGCCGGTTCAACCCGCCAGCCGCCCGGCGCATTAAATACAAGGTCGCCTGCCTGATTCGCCACCATCGCCTTCACCAGCACGCTCACCTCGCGCACTGTGCCGATGGCCACCACGAAATTCTGCGACGGCAGTGATACGCTGACCGGCGGTTCCACCACCACGGGCCGCACGAATTCGTCGCGCGATGGATCCGCATAACGGTAATGCAGCGGCTCGGTAAGGGAAAACCGGCGTCCATCCACCGTGAAATCGAATCTGACCGTGACTTCGGGAATCGCGTCCGCGCGTCCGATCAGATTCTGGTCTTTGATCTCGTACGTATCGCCGGTATGCGAATCGCGAAGCCAGAATGGCTGCGAGTACGGGCGATCTTTGGGTACGTTCACTTTCATGTTGACCGATTCTTCCTGGTTGTACGGCAAGACCCGGTCCTTTACGTCGGCGTTTGCGTCGCCCCAGCCGGTAACGTGAATGCCTGCCAGCGTCATCGGCAGGTGCGACCGGTTGATCGCGGTCAGTTTCAGATCGGCGGTTGCGCCTGGGACATAGGCGTAGGAATCGGCCTGCGCCTCGGCCCTCACGCCGGCGCATAGCGCGATCGTATGGTCGATCTCGTCCTGCTTCCACTGCGCCCACTTCTGTCCGTTCTTCGCCATCTCCGCAATAATGGATCGGGCTTCGAGTAGCGTGGAGACCGTTCTCTCTGGGTGGCTATCGTCGAAATCACGCTGGGCGCGGCCCAGCAACTCACCGACGGGCGCGCCTCCCGGAAGCCGATTCCAGGTGGTATCCACACCGTCCATCAAGTCGTTCTTCGCCGGCGCGCCACCGACCACCGTCATCGCAGTCGACTGCGCGCCGAACGACATGGTCTGCACCATCGCCTGGCTCTTGTGCTGGCTGCGGCTGGAGACGGCAATCTCCCTGTAGGATTTGCCCAGCACAGGATCGTAGTCTCCGACAGGCAGATTGATCGCGCCTTCCACCGGCGCGCCGCGGCCGCCACCGGAGGCGCCGCGACCGCCACCACCACCGTTCCCGGGGCCACCAATGCCCGTCGCTCCGAGTGCCATCGGACCAGCTAAGCCAGTCGCCCCGGAGGCTCCGGGCGCACCCGGAAGACCACCCCCGCCGGGCGGCGTAAACCGCGCCTGCATCACGCGCTTCGCCTGCCACGGCTTGACCCATTTCAATTGTTCGGGAAACTTTGTGGGATCGGCAGCGGCGTCGAAAGCCTCGCGGCCCAAAATCGCGGACACCTGATGCTGCCCGTGCCCATCGGCGGGAGTGCCGCTGAAGCACAAGACGATCACATCAGGCTGTTGCTGGCGGATTACCCATACGATATCCGACAGAATCCGGTCGTGCCCCCACTTTCCCATGGTTTCGGAAACCGTCTTGGTAAATCCAAAGTCGATAGCTCGGGTGAAGTACTGGGAAGCGCCATCAATTCGTCGAGCCGCCAGCAATTCCTGCGTCCGCAGCACGCCGAGGTACTCGCTCTGCTCGTTGCCCAGCAGATTCTGGCCGCCTTCGCCGCGCGTTAACGAAAGATAGCCGGTGCGGATCTTCCGCCCTCTTGCCAGGTACGCGATAACGCCGGTGTTCTCGTCGTCCGGATGCGCTCCGATCATCAAGACGCTGGCCAGAACGTTCAATTTATCCAGCGAATAACGGATCGCGGGTGTGCCGGTCAATTCCTGATCCGCCCCGCGAACCGAATAAATTCCGGTCAACAGAGCGATGAAACACACGAATGCGGCTGTAAATCTCCCCATGAAACTCATGTTAGTATGCAGGGCATGGCGGGGTTTTAGCGCCAGGCAAATCACCGGGAAGACCGACTATCGCGGCAGCCACGAATTGACAAGCGGGTAGGCGGCCTGAACGAAATCAATCGCCGCCTTTGACGCCGACTCCCGCGTCAGCCCATTCCTCTCCGGCACCACGACCTTCACCAGCGCCGTGTCGCTCCGGTGCCTGCGGATCGAATCGGCGATCAGGTAAAACTTCGCGGCAAACTCGTCGGCGATCACCCGCCCCTGCGATTGATACCAGTAAAGAACGATGCTTTCGTCGGTGCCGTTGGCAACCACAAATTTATTGATATGAATCGAGCCACCCTCCACAGGCACGTCGATGCGTGCGCTTTCGTTCTCCACCGGCTGGAATCCCGCGCCGGGCAGGCAATTCTTCGGCGAATGCGGGGACTGGCCGGTTCGCTGCGTCTTGAAATAGGCCACGAAAAGGTTGGCGCCGCCTTCCGGACCGGCGTACCAGCGAGTCAAAATGTCGTCCGCGCGCAGAACCGCCTGCGTTTCCTCGTCGACAACACCTTCCTGCAACAGCCTCCACTGGCCGAAATTCACGGGAAAACCGCTAAGCGGCGACGGCAGCGGCGTGCTCTCACCGTGAGAGGCGGAATAAAACAGGACGGTCTGCGCGATCAGCACGACCGTCAGCATCCTGAGATATTTACTGCGCAGGAATGACGCCATGCCTTGCCTCCATCGTCCCGGCAATCCGATCCAGCGCCTGGTGCAGCAGCGCCAGAATCGCGAACGCCACCATAAAGATCACCCAGCCCTGCGCCTCGTGAAATAAACCCTCGGCCAGATCCGGCCTGAAGTTCGCGACCACGCCGGTCATCGTCACCCTGCCCGCGTTGGCGATAATCGCGATCGGTATGGTGGAGAAAAACAACACTATCCGAATCCACAGGCGTTTCTCACAGAAATAGCCGTAAACGAGGGCGAGAAACGTCAGCGTGAGCAACGAACGAATGCCGCTGCAGGCCTCGACGACGTTCAATTTCTGGCTGGCCAGTTCGAGCACGTTGCCTTCCCGGAGGACGGGAATCTGGAGCAGCGAAATCGACGCTTCCGCGGCTTCGCTCGCCCGCATCTGCAGTGGAAACGTGAGTTGGTTATAAATTACGGCCGGAATCGGCACCATAAAGCACAACAGGAACAGCGGGAAGGCGAAGACTCTCAGATATTGTTTTCCTCCCAGCAGAAGAACAGCGCCCACGATTGAAATGATGAACGAAGTGCGCGCCATGAACAACTCGGCGCCCAGTGTCGCGAGATAAAGCTGTAACCCGGCCCAGAGGACGATCGCGAGACCCCACCAGTTCGGCCGCGGCAAGACACCGGCGATCTTACCGCGTTCTTTCCACGCGATATACGCGGCGATTACGGGGACAAAAAAGCCATGCCCCATGTCTTCATCGTTGTACCACTGCGCGACAAGTCTGGAGAGCACGGGCGCGTAACACGCGGCCAGCAGGACCGACACCCACGCGATGGTCACCCAGGAAAAGGGAGACGGAATCTCAACTGGCGATTCCGGCCCGGTCTGTGCGGGCGTCATTATCACACCAATGTTAACATTCCTGGGGTTTGGTTATGCCGTGGTTAAGCAAGCCGCCAGAAGGGGACCGCGTGATGGTGTCGGGCGCAGATCGGCCGGCGACCGGGTTTACTACCGTCCGCCCTCAAGGCCAGTGATGCGATGTTCATGAATTTCGGCGACGTGAAGGAGTCCGCCGACGCCTTCCATGATTTCACCAAGGCGCTTATCTCGAAGACGATTTTCGGCGGCAGTTTGCCTGTTCTCCGCAACAAGTAACTCGACGCTTTGCGCCAAAGCCTCATGGCGTTCCGTCAGCCGTTCGAGTCGTTCGTCGATCGTCATATTCGTGATTCCATTGTACCCGAGTCGGTCGGCTTCCCAAGCGTCCGGCGTCGCTCAAAACGCCAGCAACTTCTCCATTGCCACGACTAAGTCCTCCGTCTGGGGCAGGATCTTTGCCTCAAGATCGGGGTGATAGCCAACCCAGGTATCCATCGCCGCCACGCGCCGGACCGGTGCATCGAGATACGTGAACAATTCATCGGCGATCCGCGCGGCGATTTCCGCGCCGAAACCAAAACTCAGAGTGTCCTCATGCGCCACGATCACGCGGCTCGTCTTGCGAATGCTCTTCGCGATCGCATCCCAGTCGTAGGGTGACAGGGTGCGCAGATCGATTACTTCGACGGTCCGCCCGGCGCCGCGTTTCTCGGTCTCATGCGCGGCCAGTTCCGCCTTGTGCACCAGAGCTCCGTATGTGACGATCGTCAGCGAATCTCCCGGCTTCACGATCTTTGCCTTTCCGAACGGAATCGTGAAATCCTCGCCCGGATGCGGGGAGCGATTGTACATCTCCCTGTACAGCTTCTTGTGCTCGAGGAACAGCACGGGATCGTCGCAGCGGATGGCTGTCCGCAGCAGGCCGCACGCGTCTTCAGCGTTCGATGGAAACGCGACGCGCAGCCCCGGAATGTGAGTAAAGGTCACTTCGCCCGATTGGCTGTGGTAAATCGAGCCGCCACCGAGATAGCCGCCGATCGGCACCCGCAGCACAAGCGGCGCGGAGAACTGCCCGTTCGAGCGCCAGCGCAAGGATGCGAGTTCGTCGCGCAACTGCATCATCGCCGGCCAGATGTAGTCGAAGAACTGGATCTCGACAACCGGCTTCATGCCCAGCATCGCCATTCCGCTCGCTCGCCCCACAATCGAGGCTTCCGCGATCGGCGCGTTGAAGCACCGGGCGCTGCCAAATTCCGATTGCAAGCCGGCGGTCAGCTTGAACACGCCGCCTTTGCCCTTGACCTCGCTGAGATTTCCTTCGCGGCTGCAATCCGCAACATCCTCGCCAAACACGACGATCCTGCCGTTGCGGCGCATTTCCTCCCGCAGCGTTGTGTTAATCAGATCGGCCATGATGCGGGGTTCGCCTTCCGGCTTCGCAGGCACATCGAAGGCGGGCGACGCCGGGTCCGTCGTTTCCGAATAAAGATGCCGCAGCGCGGTTTCCGGCTTAGGCGGCGCGGCTTTCAGGGCCCGATGGGCGTCTTCCAGAATGCCGCGGTCGATCTCGCGCGTCATCCGTTCAAGGCCGCGGGCGTCCAGAATCCCCTCGTCCAGCAAAAACGCAGGGAACGTGCTTAATGGATCGCGCGCCGCTTCCTCTTCCCGCTCGTGCTTTGTCTTGTACGCGCGTTCGTCGTCGCTCAGCGAGTGCGAATAGGGCCGGGTGCAATGCGCGTGAACCAGGGCGGGACCGTGGCCCTCGCGGCAGTAGGCGGTGGCGGCTGTCATCGCCCGATAGGAAGAGATAAAATCCGTGCCGTCCACTTCGATGGTCAGCAGATCGGGGAACCCGGCCATCAGCTTTGAGATAGAACCGCCCGGCGTCTGGGTTTCGACCGGCACGGAAATCGCGAATCCGTTGTCCTGAATCAGGAAAACCACAGGAGCGCGCAGCAGGCAGGCCTGATTGATCGACTCCCAGAACTCGCCTTCGCTGGTCGCGCCCTCGCCAGAGGACGCCAGGACGATTCGCTGATCCTCCGGATAGAGGTAGCGGAATGCCTCCGCAGCGCCGACCGATGGCAGGAACTGAGTCCCCGTCGCCGACGATGGCGAGACAATATTCCGCCTCGGGTCGGTCCAGTGGGAAGGCATTTGGCGGCCACCCGACGAAGGATCGTCCGCCGCGCCGACCGCCTGGAGCAGCATGTCATAGGGGGTCATTCCCAGCGTAAGTGCAAGTGCGCGATCGCGGTAATAAGGGAAAAACCAGTCGTAGCCCGGCTTCGTGGCCATTCCGGCGGCGACCTGAATAGCCTCATGACCGGCGCAACTGATTTGAAAGAAGATCTTGTTCTGCCGCTTGAGGAGGATTTCACGGTCGTCGATGCGCCGCGAAGTCTGCATCAGGCGGAACGCGCGAATCAAAGCTTCGGGGGCGAGACCCGCCGCTCGCGCGGCGCTGAGCCGCTCGGAAATGATGGGCGCAATGAACGCCGTAGTCATGATTAAGCCTTCATTAATATAGCAAAGTAGAGCAGTCTCGGCGACAAGGGACGGAAATGAATTTTCGCAACGGGTGCAATGGCATAGAGGCCGAAGGACGTAAACGGCGCATGGCTGGGGGAACGCGACGAATTTCACGACCTCCCGGGCTCGAGCGCCGGATTTGGCCCCGCCGCGTTGCCGGGCCTTCCCGGTCGCATTTCGCAATTTCCGGGCGCAGCCCGCGGCTGGAGTGACCGTTCCCGATTTGGGGGCTGATTGACCGGACTTTAACCCCTCCCGCCAATTTGGCGCGAAACGTCAAAAGAGTGGCGACCGACCGGTGCATCCTGCGCGACCGGTCGTTGCGGATTTGACCGGCCTGTCGGGCGGAAAGATTCCGACCGAGAATTGTTTCGTCGAACGCGCGTCGGGCGCGAGCATCCCCGCGTCGAGCCACGCCGCCAGCCCGACCTCCCACCGATATGCGATACCATGCCGGTATGCCGTTCGTGATCGACGAGGCCTACATGCCCGCGACGCTGACCGCGCCGCCTATGACGGATCGGCAGTTCGCCGATTTCTGCGCCAAGCACCCCGACCTGTCTTTCGAGACAATGGTCGAGGACGAAATCATCGTCATGCCACCGAACTTTTCGACAACCGGCGCGAGGAATCTCGAAATCGCCATGCAGCTCGGAAGCTGGGCACGGAAGGACGCGCGGGGGATCGCCGCCGACTCCTCCACCGGCTTCCTGCTCCCCAACGGTGCCCGGCGATCACCGGATGCGTCGTGGACGCCGAAAGAGGCGATCGGGAAGCTTCCGGAAGAGAGCCGCGCGGGATATTGGCACTTGTGTCCGGCTTTCGTGATAGAGCTTCGCTCGCAAACGGACCGCTTGCCCGTTCTCCACGCGAGGATGGAGGAATACATAACCAACGGTGCAGAGCTGGGATGGTTGATAGACCCGGAGAACCGAACCGTGGACGTGTACCGGCCCGGTCGTGAACCCGAGACGCTGACGGGCGTCGACGCCGTCTCGGCGAGGGTCCGCTGGAAGGTTTTGTGCCGGATCTTCGGACCGTTTGGGACCCGCTCGCGGGCTGAAACTGCCCGAGGCTGCTTACAATCCTTCGGACTAAACTGCCCGAGGCTGCTTACAATCCTTCGGACTACGCCGCCACTCCGGTCCGCATCGCTTCGAGCGCTGCGTGCAAATAGTCGTTGTATAGATCCGCAAACAGCTGTTGAAGTACGCGGTTCCGAATTCCGTTCTCCGTAAGAATGGCAGCCTGATCGCTTACCGTTTTGCGATATAACCGCTCTACCGACTCGATGCCCCAACTTCCCTCCGCCACCGGCGTCGTCCTTACGCCGCCGTCCTCGTCCTGATCCACCCAATCGTCGATCATCTGCATGAGAAGGGAGGTGTCGAACATCCATCGTTGTTCGCGATTCCACGCGGCTGTTTCAAACTGCGCGTGAAACTGCGCCGACCCGCGGCATAAACCCATTTGAGGACCAACCACATACCACATGCCCTTGATAGCCGAGTCAATGCCCGCTCGCCGGTGGCCCATACCCGTCGGATCCGGCGTGCGGGAAACCGCCCGAGCCTCAGCCAGACAGTATTCATGAACCGCCGGAACCAGCACCGCATCCCAATAACCCGCCTGCCAGGCGCTTTCGCGATGGCGGATCATTTCGGTTATTGCCACTATCGGCCGTTCCGCGGACCGCACATCGGTTGGCGCCTGCAGCGTAATCAGCGAAGCGATTCGCGCCACCGCCACTTCCCCAAATCCGGCGGTCTCATCCAGCAAGACATCGAATGTGCCCATCAGCGCGGAGGTCAGCAGCAATTGCCGGTGCAAGGTTTGCGGCAGCAGCCGACTCAGGCCCGAGATCAAGCCTTCTCCCAGAACTATAACCGCTGTTCTGGAAATCGGCAGCGTCGCAGCGGTCCGCACCGGCAGGCGCAGTTGCAGCGGACCTCGGGCGCTCAGCAACAGCATCGAATAGCACGCTCTTACGTACATTTCCGCGATGAATCGCGGCTTCACGGATTGCGGGTGGGCGGCCCCGAGCGGAATGCCAACCGGGGCGCGCGGCACATGCCTGTCCCACTGCCCCGCGACCATGTCGGCGAACGCATTCCGCACGGGCACAATATCGACCGGCGGTCGCGGGATGATCGATTCAATATCGGCCGCGCGCAGGGCTGGCTCCATGCTACCGGTATCTTAACCGGAGCAACATCTGTCTATGCCCGCGCCGGCCGTCCTCGCCCCATCGCCATCGGTGGCGGCGGAGGTGGCGGCTCAGGCTCTGGCTCCACCTTTTTCGGACGGGCGTTTAATCGAGCGACTACCATGGCCTCCCACGCCTTCTCGAACTTCGGCGTCCCCGGCTTGAATCCAGCGGCGACAACCTGCTCTTCGGTGATCTCCTGCGCGGCCGGAAGATACTTCTGGTAATACGCGCGTATCCGGTCCTGAACCACGCGCAGCGCCGAGTCGTATACCACCATCAGCACCTCGGCCGTATCAGCGTCCTTCAGCGCTTCCCAAACCTGGGATGGCTTGTGGATATTCGGCGATTTCAGCGCCGCTTCACGCTTCTTTGCCCCCGCCTGAAGCTTCTGGACCGCCTTCAGTTCCGCCGGCGGGAGGGCCAGCGCCGCCAGCGCCGCCGCCCGCTCGGCGGGAGTCAGTTTTTCCAGCAATACCGTCAGAAACGCAAGCCAGCCGCCCTCGGCGCCCCCCGGGAACACCGAATGAGCCTGTTTTTCGAAACGCGCCAGCCCCGCGAGGTTCAGGTTCTCACCCGTCAGAGCCGGACTTAGCAGCTTCAACAGTCCAAAACGATCCAGATCCTCGACCGCCGCAACCGCGGATTCGTGAGAAGACAAAGCCCGCAGGTCCGGCGTCAGCGCCGCCGGATTCGGATGCAGATAATCGCCCAACACGGCGTTTTCCAGCTGCGACTGGGTTCGAGGGGCGATCTCAAATCCCATCACGTGCCTGAAGCGAATCAAACGGAAGACGCGCGAGGGGTCGTCGTAAAACGCCATTGAATTCGTGGTCCGTAGCTCTTTGTTGGCCAGATCCGCCTGACCGTTGGTCGGGTCCACCAAAAGGCCCTTCGCGCCCCGGTTCAGACAAAGGCCGATCGCGTTAATTGTAAAATCGCGCCGGGAGAGATCCTCGTGGATGGTGCCGGGCGCGATCTGCGCCTTGCCGCCAGCCTTGGCGTACTTTTCCGTACGCGCGTTACCTGCCGACGCCCTCTGGCCGCCGGGCAATTCCAGTTCAGTCCAGCGTTTGAGACTGTCGTCTTCGACGACCGCACCGTTCAGCGCGATGGCGAGCGCCTTCCCGATCTTCGGCGCATCCCGCTCCACGGTAAAATCGAGATCGCGGATAGGCGCGCCGCGCAGCATATCGCGCATGGCGCCGCCGGTCAGCCAGACCGTCATGCCAGCCTCCGTGGCTATCCGCTGCATCTCCGCCACCGTCCGGTTTTGCCCCGCGTCCAAGTGGCTCTCGAGCGCAAACATGTAATCGCTCATAACTTTATAAGGCGCTCCTTTATCGAGCCCGCGTTTCAGGCCCTCGGGTGGTGCCGGTCCAGCGTATCGCGCAGCCTGGAACGTACCACGTGCGTGTATATCTCCGTCGTCGATAGATCGGCATGACCCAGCATCTCCTGAAGACTGCGCAGGTCCGCGCCGCCTTCCAGCAGATGGGTGGCGAACGTATGCCGCAAAATGTGAGGCGAAAGGTGATGAAAAATCCCGGCCTTCCTGCCATTGAGTTTGATGGCGTTCCAGAAGGCCTGTCTGGTCATGCCGCCGCCCCTCGCCGTAACGAATAAAAAGGATGACCGCCGCTCCTTCAGCAAGCGCGGCCGTCCGTCTTCAAGATAACGCCGGACAATGGCGAGCGCTGTCGGATTCGCCGGGACGATTCGCTGTTTGTTGCCTTTGCCCGTAACTCGCAGCAAACCCAACCCCATATCCAGACTGGAAAGCTGAAGATTAATCAGTTCCGTCACTCGGATCCCCGTCGCATAAAGAAGTTCCAGCATGGCACGGTCGCGGAGTCCAACGGGCTTGGCGACGTCCGGCGCGGCGATCAGGCTCTCGATCTGCTCCCGGTTCAGGAACTTCGGAATGGTTGCCCACTGCTTCGGGCTGGCCAGGTGCTCGGTCGGGTCTTCCCGAATCACGTCTTCCGCCGCCAGGAAACCGAAAAGGCCGCGGATACTGCTCAGGTGGCGGGCTATCGAACGGCCGCTTAAGCTGTTTGTATACAGTTGGTTAATATAGGTGTTGAGGATTTCGGCGTCGGGCAGAGATCCGCCAGTCAGGGGTTCCACGAATGCCCGCAGATCTTCCAGATCCCGGCCATAAGCTTCAAGCGAGTTCCGCGACAGCCCCTTTTCCATGCGGCAAAAGGTCAGAAAGTCCCTGATTCCGCTGGAGATCGGCGACCCGGCCGTGGTTCCGTTACGCGTCATTCACAAATGAACCCTTTCGTGCAATGATACAATATTCCCAAAAATGTTTAAATCAATTCCGACGCGAACGTAGCGTCGGGCGTTGGAATCTTTGGATTTCAGGAGGCGCTGGTGTCCGGCTCGACGGCCAAAAAAGTGGTAATCCGGCGCTTCGACCGGGAGACGCTGACGGGATTTGTCAATCCTTTCAGCTATTTACAGGCACAGTCCATCGAATTGCTGCGTCCCGATGGTTCGCTGGCGCTTCTCCCGTACCGGGAAGTTCGCTCTGTGGCGTTTGTAAAAGATTTTGACGGCGGTCCGGAACCCTCGCGTGTTTTTCTGAACCGCCCCAAGCTGGAAGGCCTCTGGGTGCGGATGGTTTTCCTTGATGGCGAGGTCATGGACGGGATACTCCCCAACAACCTGCTGACGTGGGAAGCCGCAGGGATTACCGTGACGCCGCCGGAGCCAGATTCCAACAACCAGAGGGTGTTCGTGCCACGGGAGGCGCTGAGGAGCGTTCAGGTGCTGGGCGTAGTGGGGAGTCCGTTGAGGCAGAAGCGCAAAACGGGGCCGATTGCGGATCAGCCGACGCTGTTTTGAGGTCGAGTCGGGGCCGAATTCCGACGCGCTCCGCTTCCCGAGGCCGCCGTATCAGCAAATTCCGTGCCAACTCTCGGGAAACAGCGCACGAACTGGCGGCGCCGCCCGGCTGAAACCGAGGTTGCCGCACTCTATACCGCGGGGCATCGCGGTCGGTGCGCTCAGGCGGATCGGTCTGCACCCGAATTGGGGACCGCTTCCGGCGGCGGAGCGCCCACCGAGCGCAATATCCGAATATCCCGCATAGGGGGTGCCCGAAGAGACGGCTGTATTCGCGATTGAATTGGCTGGCACTCTCGTAGCCAACCTCAAAAGCCGCGCTTGCGGCATCCAGATCGTCGACGAGCATTCGTCCGCGCGCCGCCTGCAACCGAAGCTGTTTCTGATACTGAATCGGGCTCATTGCCGTCAGCGCCCGGAAATGATTATGCAGCGTGGACAGCCCCATGCCGGCGACTTGTGCCAGATCCTCCACCCGCAGGGGCTTCGCGTAGTTCGCCCTGAGCCACGCGATCGCCTTCGCCGTGCGGTGACTCTGGTCTCCCAACGTCGCAATTGCCCGGAGGCGGGCCCCTTCCGGTCCGCAGAGGATCCGGTAGACGATCTCCCGTTGGATCAAACCACTCAGAAAAGGAATGTCCCGCGGGGTGTCCAGCAGGTCCAGTAGCCTGCAGCATGCGCTGAGGAATTCCGGTGTGGCTTCGCCGGTCGCCATTGCAGGGCTCCCGGGGGGCACCTCAGCCATATGAATTTCTTCCCGGCTGAGAAGTTCCCGGACGACGGGCATTTCGAGCTTCAGTGACATCGCGAGACAGGGCGTCTCCTCACTGGCCTCGGTGATCTGGCTGACTACGGGTAAATCGAGCGATGTCAGCAGGTATCGCGATTCACCGTAGGTGAACGTGGTTTGCCCGAGGTCTACTCGCTTTCGCCCCTGGGCGATAACGGTCACGCCGGGCTCGTAGGTCGCCGAACAGGGAGCGGTCGGAGCGGTTCGTTTGTGGAGCGTCACGCCGGGAATGTCTGTTGTCCGATTCTCTGTCGAACCCACGTGGGCGGCAATCCGGCACGCCAGCTCGGAACGCGCCGGGCGCGCTCGATCAACTGACAGAGATGCTTCCTTAATGTGGTTTTTCATACTAACGGTTCGGCCCCCTCTACTCAAATATTAGCGGTCGAGCCGAGACGATCTCAACGAGTTCATGATGCGGAGAGAGGAATAGGCAATAAATGCGGAGGATCGGGATACCACGTTCGAGATGCGGAGGCGTAAGTTGAGGATAGAGATACAGTTCAAAGGAGAGAATCATGCAGAAGCGCAAATTGGGGAAAGGCGGCCTCGAAGTCTCGGCACTCGGGTTCGGCTGTATGGGCCTTAGTTTTGGCTACGGTCCCGCAACGGGGAGGCAGCAGGCAATCGCGGTGATCCGATCAGCCTTCGAACACGGCGTCACATTCTTTGACACCGCTGAGTGCTACGGTCCGTTCACGAACGAGGACCTCGTCGGCGAGGCCCTTTCGCCCTTTCGGGAGCAGGTCGTCGTCGCAACCAAATTCGGCTTCGAAGATGGCGATTCGCACAAGGCCCTGAACAGCAGGCCGGAGCGCATCAGGGCCGTTGCCGACGCGTCGCTCAAGCGGCTGAAGAGCGACGTAATCGACCTGTTCTATCAGCACCGCGTCGATCCGAATGTGCCCATGGAAGATGTCGCCGGCGCCGTCAAACAGCTCATTCAGGAGGGCAAGGTCAGGCACTTCGGTCTGTCCGAAGCGGGCGTGGAATCGATTCGCCGCGCTCACGCTGTGCATCCGGTGACCGCTCTCCAGAGCGAGTATTCCCTATGGTGGCGGGAGCCCGAGCGGGAGATTTTGCCGACGCTCGAAGAACTCGGGATCGGCTTCGTGCCATTCAGTCCTCTGGGTAAAGGTTTTCTGACGGGAGCCATCACCGAGAAGACGCAATTCGATAGCACCGACTTCCGGAATATCGTGCCGCGCTTCACTCCTGAGGCGCGAAAGGCGAATCAGGTGTTGGTCGAGGTCCTCGGAAGCATCGCGACAGGAAAGAAGGCGACCTCGGCGCAGATTGCACTTGCGTGGCTGCTGGCGCAGAAACCGTGGATCGTTCCCATACCCGGGACCACGAAGCTCCATCGCCTTGAGGAGAATGTCGGCGCGGCTGCAATTGAATTAAGCATCGACGAGCTTCGTGCAATCGACGATGCCGTCTCAAGCATCAAAGTGGAAGGCGCACGGTATCCGACACATCTCCAGCAGCGAGTCAGCCGCTAAAGTCCGGCACCCACAGCGAAGGCTCAAAACAATGGACATCAAACGAAGGGGAACGCAGCCCTCACGCAAAGGGCCGGAAGAGTATTTCACTGGCTCGCTGCGAGTGGACCCGCTTTTCAATGCGCCCCTGCGCGTTCTTTGGCGCCGCACCTGCAGAAAAAGGCGGCGATGAGCAATACCCGGCCTGAACTCAGGGCCGAAACGAATCAAAAAGGAAAACCTATGTACAAAACAAAAGCTTATTCCGCAACCAGCGCGACCTCGCCGCTTTCCGGCACAACGATCCCGCGGCGCGATCCAACCGAACACGATGTGCAGATCGAAATCCTTTTTTGCGGCATCTGCCACTCCGATCTTCATGCGGCCCGAAACGAGTGGAGCGAGTTCATGCCCACTGTCTATCCGATTGTCCCGGGCCATGAGATCGTCGGGCGTGTCACCAAAGTCGGCTCGGCCGTTACCACGCACAAGCCCGGGGATCTCGCCGCAGTCGGGTGCCTCGTCGATTCCGATCGCACCTGCCCTCGCTGCAAGGCCGGGCTTGAGAATTTCTGCCCGAACCTGAAGCTCACATTCAACTCCCCGGACACCCATCTTGGGGGCGTTACCTATGGTGGCTATTCCGACAGCATCGTTGTGGATGAGCGCTTCGTTCTTCGTGTTCCCACGAATCTCGATCTTGCCGGGACCGCGCCGCTTCTTTGCGCGGGAATCACAACGTATTCACCCATGCGCCGAAACGGAGTCGGCAAGGGAAAGAAGGTCGGTGTGGTGGGTCTCGGCGGGCTTGGACACATGGCGGTTAAGTTTGCGCATGCGCTCGGAGCTCACGTGGTTGTCTTCACCACGTCGCCCGATAAGAAGGAGGACGCGATTCGGCTCGGCGCCGACGAAGTTGTGCTCTCCCGCGACGCCAACCAGATGCAAAAACATGCCGGCAGCATCGACTTCATCCTCGACGCGGTTTCGGCCGATCACGACATCAACGCTTATCTGAACCTGCTGGCGCTCGATGGCAACCTTACGATCGTGGGTGCTCCGCCGAAGCCTCTTGCCGTCTCCGCCTTCTCCCTCATCTTGGGTAATCGCAGTTTCTCCGGCTCGAATATCGGCGGCATCCCGCAGACGCAGGAGATGCTCGACTTCTGCGGTGCGCACAATATCACAGCCGATGTTGAGGTGATTCCTGTCCAGAAGGTCAACGAAGCATACGAGCGACTCGTTAAGTCGGATGTAAAGTACCGATTCACAATTGATATGGCTTCTCTCAAGGCGGAGTGAGGACTCGTTATACTCGTGCACCCGTGGCGTGCGGACCCGGCGTTCGAGTCCCTGGAGCGCGATCGAGTTGTTCCCACGTGGTTTCTGGGCCGATCCCCGCAACGCGGGCCGGTCCCGGCGACTGCCGCGCGTCGCCGCCTTCGCCGTACTCGAAAGCATCGGCGAAGTCCCGCCAGGCACAGCCACCGGCCCGAAGTGGTTGACCCGGAGCGGCCACAAGCTGCGGGCTATGCTCACCAGCGAACGCCAACTCGCTCCGGGGTCCAGTCCACTTTCGATTACGCGCGCCGTCTTTCCACGATCGCCAGACCTCACGATCCGGTATAATTCCCATACCCCCGAGTAGAAAGTTCTGAGCGACGGCGTGTCACCACAATGCAGTGCAATTGAAACAAGCATTCGGCAACTGATCGTCAACGGGAAGTCAAAAACCGCCCTCGATAACGCCAAAGATTTCCACAAGAAGCAAGGCAGCGCCGTATCCGAGGCCCTCCTGGTTGACGCCTATTTGGCGCGGATCCAGGCTCTGAGCGATCAGAATCTTGCGGTCGAAGCAGCGGCGCTGATCGCACTGGTCCGCGAGCGTTTTCCATCGGCGAAGGCGCGTCTCGACGTTCTGAACGCGACTGCGTCCGCGCACCGTGGCGACCTCAACGAGTTGCTTCGGCCGCTGACCGACCCTGGATTGAGCCCCGAACGCCGTGCATCGATCGAACAGGTTATTCAGAACCGGGTGACGAACCTCGCAGCGCTCGCCGCCTGCGCGGTTTTGCCGCCGGAACACGCTCTGCGGCAGGCGGCAGCGGCCATCGACAAAGCGTTCGCCGCCGTCACAAGCGGGCCGGTAACCGACGAGCAGATCGCTCTGACGGAGGTCTCGCATCGCAGCCCCCTTGCGCCGTGGAAGCTGCTGATCCGCGCCATCGCGTTCTTCTATCGAAACGACGATCTATCCTGCGAGCAATGTCTTGGCGCCATCCGGTCCGAATCGGCGCCGGCACGGCTTGTTCACGCCATGCGCGCCATGCTTGCGCCAAAACCCGCGACTCATCTCAACGCGGCCGAAGCGGCGCTTGTGGCCCACACCGGGGTCGGGCTGGCCGAGCTTCGCGCGGCACTGGTGAAACTGGACCAAGCCTTCGCGCATGGAGAAGAACCGGGCCGGACCTTGCAGGCGGTCCGGGGTGCCGTGCGCGAATGCCGCCAGGGCGCACCCGATCTGCTGACCAGACTGAAGCAACTCATCGGCGTGAAGGCGGAGGTGGCGGGTCTCGACCTGGAACGTACCGTCGTCGCACTGGATGGCGCGCCCCGCCGCGACGCGAATTTTTTCAGGGATCTGGCCCAGACTCTGGAGCACACCGGCGACGTGGAAGATCTCGTCCTGGCCTGCGAACGGTGGGACTATTTCCGCGACGAGGCAACCCGCGAAAGGTGGTTTGCCGGCGATGGCCTGGAGGTAGCCGCCCTTTATCTGCACATGGCGGGGATCCTGGGGAGAATACCTCCGGGCTTATTGGACGAACTGCGAACGGCGACAGGCAAAGCGTCGGATGAGAAATACTTCCTCAACCGCGGAAAGCTTTTCGAACGCGCCTGCCGGATCGATCCGCACCCTGATAGTTTTGCGAAATGGCTTGAGTCGGCAAGGGAAAATTCGATCGCCGAGGCCGAAGGGGTGGCGCACGCATGGATTCGGACATTGCCCGCGGCCGTTGAGCCGCTGCTGTTCCTCATGGAACAGGCTGAAAAGCGCAATGCCTTTCCGAAGGCCCTCGGTTATCTGGACCAAGCCGAGCGAATCGATGGCGTGAATCCGGCTGTTCGCACGGCCCGCCTGCGCCTTCTCGTGGCCGGCGCTTTTCTTCAGCTGCAGAAGAAGAAACCGCATCTGGCGGCTCAAAAACTGGCTGAAATCGGGACGCTCCCCCAGGCCCGGCAGGGAGACCGGCCGGCAGTCGCGGCCGTTCTGCAGTTTCTGATTCGAGTGGCCGCCGGCGAGAACCCGAACCACTCCGAAGCCCGTCTCGAAGCCGAACGTGCGTTTGGCGACAGCGTCGCCGCGGCAATTCTCCTGACGGGATGCGCGGAAATGGCGAAGGTTGCCGGAGTGCGGGTGCCCTTTCCGCGGGACTTTACCGCGGAACAGCGCGCAGCCCTCCCCGGGTCTATGGCGCGGGTGATCGCAGTCGTCAAAGACATCGGATTCAGCCAAAAATTCCAAGTGTTCGTCCCTTATATCGAGGAGACGGAAACTCAACTGCCGCTGGTGGGCGATTCGCTGAGTGTCGATGCGCTTCGCGCGCTGGGCGAAATGGGGATCAACACCGAACGCCTCCAACTCGCCTGGAACGCAACGGTCTCGGGCCTTGAGCGCCGGGGCGCGACGGAAGCGTATTTCGTATTACTCAGGGCCAAAGCTCTGGCACAGGGATTTGGCGACCGCCGCCGGGTGCTGCTCGCGACCGCTATGCAACTGGGTCGTACCCACCATGATTTGGATGTCTCAAGCCAGGCGGTGGAAATCTGGCGGCAGCTATACGACGAAGATCCAATGCCCCTGACGGCCGATCAGGCGCGCGAAGTGCTGCGTCAGGAAATCGCCTCGCCGTGGCTCCCCTCCCCCTCGTCGAGGCCCGGGCCGAACTACGCGAAGCTTTTCCCCGACCTTTTTGACGACGGCCTATGCCTGTGCCCCGACTGCCGGCGCCGGCGAGGCGAAGTTGACGATCCGGAAGACTATTCGGACCTCGATCCAGGAGAAATGGAAAGGCAGTTTTACGAAAGGGCCCCCTCGGAAATTCCCCCCGACATGCTGCCGTTTTTGTTCGAGGCGACGAAACAGTCGTTTCTGGAAGGCGGTTCCGTCGACGAAATCATTTCCCGCATTCTCGGAGGCAGAGGCGGCAGAAAGAAGAAAGGGCGGCGCAGATAATGGGCGCAAACGAGATATTGGGGGTGGCGGCCAACGCCGGCGAGGAGGAAATTCGCGCCGCCTACCTCAGTAAGGTAAAGGAATTTCCGCCGGACCGGTCGCCCGCCGAATTCGAAAAAATCCGCGACGCGTACGACACGCTGCGCGACCCCCGCAGGCGAGCTCGCGCGATGTTTGTATCCACCGAATCCAATCCGCCCCTGGTTTCTCTGATCGAGGGCCGCGCGATGCGCCGCATATTTGCCGGGCCGAAGCTGTGGCACGAGGTGCTGAAGAACAAATGACGTTTGCAACGGACCGCGCGGAAATCGTTCGCCGTTTTGAGGTTCTTCTCGATTCCGCTCTGTGCGGCGAAGATCCACCCGCGGGAATCGACGCCGAGATTCTTGAATCCGTATTGGCCGATCCCTCCGGTTCTGCGAGTCCTGTCGACGCCACAGGCGATTCGCGCGATTGCGATTCGTATGCGCTTTGGGCTGCGATGACCGCGCTGACGCAGGAAATCAAACTACAGGGCAGGGCGTTTCAGGAGCTGAACACTACGCTCGCCGGGCAAACGGAGAAGATCGCCGGAGAGCTTCGGGCAGTCTACGCGGAGCGTGAACGCACGGTACGCGCGGAAGCGGAGAGGCGTTGCCGCCGGGATATATTGGGCACCCTGATCGATCTGCGCGACCGGCTGGCGCGTGGACTCGAATCGGCCCGGGCGAGCGAACGGGAGATCTCGGTCGCGAATGCTGGATGGTTCGCCAGAACTTTCTCGCGCAAGGCGTCCGAAGCCACGGGCGACGCCGTAGGTGCGCTGGCAAGGGGTTACGAACTGGGCATGGAGCGTCTCGATCAGACTCTCGACGAGTTCAACGCGAGGGAGATCCGCTGCGAAGGCGAACCTTTCGACCCTCGCCGGATGAACGCCATAGACAGCGAAGAATCCGCCGGGCCGCTTCCCGGTACGGTGCTTGAGGTCTATCGAACCGGCTACGAATGGAATGGGGAGGTGTTTCGTCCCGCGCAGGTGAAGGTATCGCGCGCGCCAGGCGGGACTCCCGAAAGAATATGAGCGATCTGATAGTTGGTATCGATTTAGGAACCACGAACTCCGAAGTGGCGGCGTTTGCCGATGGGCAGGTACGCGTGCTGGGGCCCGGCGACCGGCGAATACTCCCGTCCTGCGTGGGATTCTCGGCGTCGGGCGAGTTGTTGGTCGGAGAGCCCGCGCGCAACCAGCAGGCGCTGTATCCGGAGCGAACCGTGCGCAGCATCAAGCGCCGTATGGGCAGCCAGGAAGCCGTGCTGCTTGGCGGCAAGAGCCTGACGCCCCCGGAAATTTCGGCGCTCATTTTGCGGGAACTCGCCGAGTGGGCTCGCCTGTCGCTGGGCGTGCGCCCCGAAAAAGCCGTCATCACTGTGCCCGCGTATTTCTCCGATGCGCAGCGCGCCGCCACGCGGGAAGCGGGCGCGCTGGCCGGTCTTGAGGTGGTCCGCATCCTGAACGAGCCGACCGCGGCCAGTCTCGCTTATGGTTACGGCGACGGCTCGCGGCACACGGCGCTGATCTACGATCTCGGCGGCGGAACGTTCGACGTTTCCGTGGTAACCGTGGAGGGCGACATCACGGAAGTGCTATCGAGCCACGGCAACAATCGCCTGGGTGGCGACGACTTCGACGACCTTCTGGCCGAGCGCCTTGCGCAGGAGTTTCAAAAGCAACACGGCGTCGACGTTCGGAACGGACACCCCGCCGCCAAAGCCCGCTTGTGGTGGGCTGCGGAAGAGGCCAAGAAGAAGCTCAGCCAGGAACCGTACGCGCGTATTCGGGAGGAGGCTCTGGTCGAACGCAACGGCAAGCCGCTGCATCTGGAAATAGAGATTTCGCGCACGGACTACGAAACCCTGATTCGTCCTCTGGTGGAATCGACTCTCGACAGCGTGTCGAGGGCGCTACAGGATTCCGGGAGGAAGCCGGGCGACATGGATGCTGTGCTGCTGGTGGGCGGTTCCACGCGCACGCCCTTGGTGTTCAACCTGCTGACGGAGCGAATGGCGATCGAGCCGCGTCAGGATGTGCATCCCGACCTGTGTGTGGCTCTCGGTGCCGGCGTGCTCGCGTCGCGGTTGGCGGGCCGCGATGTCGATCGCGTGCTCGTGGACGTGTCCCCCTATTCCTTCGGCGTCTCGTTCCTCGGTGAGCGCGGCGGCGTGCCTTATCCGCATTGCTATAAACCGATCATCCATCGCAATACGCCTTTACCGTTGACGCGCACTGAGAGATTTTACACGAGCCATCCTTTCCAGACCCGCGTCGATGTGCAGGTGTATCAGGGCGAGGACGACGATGCGCTGAAGAATATTCTTGTCGGCGATTTCCGGGTTGAAGGCCTGACCGAGATGGAGGAGGACAATGAGGTTCTCTGCCGAATGCGGCTGGACCTCGATGGCGTTCTCGAAGTGACGTCGATCGAAAAGGCCACCGGGAAGTCGAAGCAGATCACGGTCGCCAACGCCATGCAGGCGAAGAGTCCGGAGGAGATTGCGGCCGGGAAGAAGCGCATTCACGAGCTCTTTGAATCCCGCTCGGGGGAACACTCCGCGAGCGCCGGCGATTTCCCGGATTCTTACGACGACACGGACGGTGAAACGGACGGCGAGACGGATGAAGGGTTGACCATCGACGCGGTTGCGAAGCCCGAAGTGCCGGGCGAAGCGGCGGCGAAGGGACTGATGGAGCGTTCGCGAAATCTTTTCGATCGCATGCATGAAGAAGATCGTGAAGAAGCTATCGACATCCACGAACGGATCGGCGCGGCGATCGAATCCGGTGATACCGCAGCGCTCGCCGAGGCCTACCGCGCGCTCACCGAACTGCTCTTTTTCATGGAAGGCCAGATCGGCGGTCGGCCGAATTGAGGGGCGCGAGTGCGGCTAGCCGCTGTCCTGTCTGCCAGGCTCGCTTTCGCGGCGCCCGGATTTGTTCGCGATGCGGAGCGGATCTTTCGCGCCTGATGACGATTGCGGTCGAAGCATGGCGGCTGCGCGAGGCGGCTCGGGGGGCTATCGTGGCGGGCGAGCCCCGGCGGGCTTTCGATCTTGTGAGCGAGGCGCAGGAAACGCAGGCGACACCCGCCGGGGGAGCGTTGCTCAGGCTGAGTGCCTGGCTCGCGGCTTCGCGTGATGCCAGTGGCCAGTAGTCCGTCACGCCGCCAGCGGAGAACACCCCGGGGAGTGCCTGACCTGCTTCCGCCGCGACTCGAAGCGACGGAACGGGCTGATCGGGCTGACGGAGCAGGGACGAAAGGCCGACAGAGGGACCGTCCACGAGGCCGGTGATGCTACTAGCCCTACCTTCGC
>PLEX01000075.1 GCA_003136575.1 Bryobacterales bacterium
AGGCGCATGTACTCTGGCAGGCATCAGACCGCGAGCGCCTGAAGGGCAAACGTGATCGGGCGCTGCTTGCCCTGCTGCTGGCCTGAGGACTCCGGCGCCATGAGTTAGCAGAGCTCACTTTCGGCCACCTGCAGCAGCGCGAAGGGCATTGAGCCATCGTGGACCTGAGCGGAAAGGCCGGTCACGTCCGAACCATTCCTGTTCCGGATTGGGTGTATGGCTTGGTTGACGGATGGACAAAAGCTGTCGGAATTGAAACGGGGCTTTTCCGGCGTGTGAGTAGCGCGGGTAGAGCTTGGGGCGAGAGCGTAACGGAGAGGTCCGTATGGCACATCGTCAAGGAATTCGCCGCAAAGACGGGCGTCAGCAAACTCGCCCCGCAGGACTTGCGCTCGGCTTGGCCGTGCCGCCGGCGGCGAGCTGGAGCAGATCCTATTCCTACTGGGCCACGTCCTCGGTGCAAACGACCGAGCGCTATCTCGGCTGCACGCAGCGCATCGTCTCAACCGTGAACGACAGGATCGGAATCGAGCCAGCGCCGTGAGCCACGACTCGGGAAGAGTGGTGGACCATCCGGACCACTGCCGCTCCCGCCCGCTGGTTTAGTTAGTTAAGTTAGCTGAGTCGCAAGAAGACTGCGGACTACCTATTTACCTGGTGTTGACAGTGCCGTACGCCGCCTTTTGCGCTGTGGGTTGCCAATCCTCGTTTCAGCCTGGCCCAACGCCCTCACTCACCTCGGCGTCCAGTGCGGACTCCCCGTAAAGAGCCCGCCGCCGATGCCGATCTGGAATGAGATGAACATGCCGAACGCGACGCTGAGCACGCCGGAACCAACCGTCATCGCCTGATTCCAGCGGAACATCTTGCGGCCTGTATAAACGACCGGGAAGGCCATCGCCGTGGTCATCGCGGCCATCCCGGCGACGGTGCCCAGTCCGAAAAGAAGAAGATACGCGATGGCCCACCACGGGTCCGCAATCGTCGTCATCACCAGAATGGCGACCGCGGCCGATCCCGCAAGTCCATGGACTGTTCCTATGACCAGCGGCCGCAGGGCGTTATAAAGACCGAGCTCGCGAAGGTTGCGCTCGAGCCAGGTATCGGATTTTGAGGGCGCGGCAGGTTCCGCGCTGCGCGATTCCTCAGGCGTCGCGCTCTCGCTGGCAATTGCCGGAATGAGCAGCGATGGCGTAAACCTTTGTTGCAACCAGCGCAGAACGCCGGTCAGATTCAGCACTCCCAGCAGAATCAGCATCAGGCCGACCGCGAACTCCATCGAAAGGCCCAGGCGAGGCGGGATTGCCACCTTGAACAGAATGATCGACGCTCCAACCAGAAAAATGGTGAGCGTGTGGCCCATGCCCCAGAGCGCGCCGATCACGCCCGCTTTCGCGATGCCACGCTGCTTCGTGACGATCGTCATCACCGCGATGACGTGGTCCGGGTCGGTAGCGTGGCGCATGCCGAGGAAGAATCCAAGTACCAGAATGCCGATAAAAGAAATCATGCCGTCCTCATTCCATCATTTTCCACGATCTTCAATTATTACGCCACGGAGCGCCCGTCAGATTCGAATCTCCACGATTCCGGCCGCCATCAATCCACGTACGGCGATTGCGCACCCCAAAAAAGTAATCATAGCGGCCGATGCCGCGGGCATCCAGAGCCGGATCAGCCTGCCCTCGACGGGAACCTTCGACAGCAACCGGCCGGCGTAAACGGCCGCCAGACCCATCCCAATCAAAACGGCAGCGAGTCCCAGGCTGAACGCCACGATCAGAAACAGTCCGAAGCCGACGCGGTGCAGTGCTACCGCGCTCAAGAGAACAACCAGCGCGGCGGGGCAAGGCACCATGCCTCCGGTAATGCCGAGAATCATGAGTTGGCGTTTGCCGAGCTTCTCGACCGGACGTGCAGCTTCCATTTCGGTTACCGGGCCATGTTCGATTTCCGGCGAATGCGAATGCCAGAACACGCCATGGCTATGGCCGCCGGGGCCATGGACGTGGGAGTGCGAAAAATCGTCCCCCATCAGCCGCTTCAGCAAGATGTAAATGCCCATGCCTGCAATCAGAATGCCGGAGATCACGCTCAGAAACGGATAGAGTCTGTCGGGCATGATGTATTTCTGCGCGTACAGCGTCACGGCACCCAGCAGGTAAACGCCCGCCGTGTGCGAGATAGTGACGATCAATCCGAGAAGCAGCGCGTGGCGCGCAGTGCCTTTCGAGCCGACCAGATACGCTGCGACGATTGTCTTTCCGTGCCCGGGCTCCATGGCGTGGAGCGCGCCCAACCCGGCCGCGATGAACGCGGCGATCAGGGCGAAACCGAAACTGATTTCCTTGTGCGTCATCAATTCGGTGAACGCGTTCCGCGGCGGCGATTGCTTGTTTGCCTTTAATTCGATCGGCTTCGGGCTGGCGGGGAACGGTGTTTGCGCAAATGGCGGCGCGGACTCGCCCATAACCTGAGGGAGTTGGCGCACGGTGTTTGAAGCTTTCGCCGGTGGCTCCGTCTCCACCGCCGATGCTGTCACAGGTTTATCGACCGTGAAGCGGATCGTAACCGAAAGATCCTGCGGAGGGCTGTTTACAAGATCGGTGGGGTAGTCGGTCAGACGCGAACTGCGGTCGGCGGGAAGCGTGACGCCCGATCCCAACTTGATTGGGCCATCGACCGTGGTTACGATCTCTTTCCAGCCCGCCCGGCCGGGGAAATTGGCGTCCGCGTATGCCAGGTCGCACTGACTCCGGCGGCATTCTTCCGCGATTTCGGCCGCGTAAACGAAGCCGACTTTCATTGTGGGAAGATTGCCCGCGCCTTGCGGGAAGATGACGCTGTGCGATAACGGACGCATCGGAAGGGCTCGGCCATTTAACGTCAGCGACAGGCCATGGGCGAATTCAGCGGATTTCGTCGTCAGATAGCTTTCGACCCGGGGATCGGCGGGATCTGCGGGCATGCCGCTTTGCTGCATCTCCTGAAATGTGGGGATTTCGGCCATGTCGATCAGGTACTCCAGTTCGATCGAATCGGTGTGGATGTGCAATCCGGCGTAGTGGCTGATGCTGAAATTGCCCATTGGGTGGGCGAACGCGGGGGATGAAAGGAGCATCGCGGCGAGGGCGCATGTGAGGCTCCGGCTCTGGCGAAGCTGCGCTCGAAAAGAATGCACGTTCATGTTTGACTCTCCTGCAATTGCCGGTTTTCCTGGCCTGCGGGGGCGAAGACCCGGATCGGCCGTCGCCCCGTATTGCCGCTAGCGGTTGACGGTCGATCCCAGTTCGTAGACCATCCGTTGTGCCTCGGGCGCGGCGATCGGATGAAAGTTCGGATTGATGCTCAGAGCCTGGTAAAGCACGGTCTTGGCCCTGTCCACCGCGCCAGCCTTTGAGAGAATTGCGCCCTGATGGTAAAGAAACATGGCTTCCGGCGTATGGTTACTCAGCGCCTTGGCGATCAGTTTCCGGGCATCGTCAAGTCTTCCCGTCTTGTAGTAGCACCAGGCGAGCGTATCCGCCGCATACACATTCGGCCGCGCGGCGTACTCCGCTTCGGCCAGGCGAACCGCCTCGGCCAGGTTCCTGTCATGGTCGGCGAAGAACTGAGCCATTTGCATGTCGCCCACTACGCCGTTGGCCTGATTCAGCTTGTGGATCACGTCGACCAGCGCATACTGGTCCGCCGCTTCTTTCGTCTTTCCCTGAAGACTGTAGAGATCGCCGAGAGCGACAACTACCTCGTGCTGCGGTACTATCGCTTCGGCCTTCTTGTAATAATCGATGGCGCTGTCGTAATCTTTGAACGCAGCCTTGACCGTTCCCATTGCTGCGAGCAGGTGATAGTTGTGGGGCGCGAGACTCAACCCTTCGGTGAGTAACTGAGATGCCGAAACATACGACCCCTGCGCGAACTGCATCAACGCCCACTGAGCCCGGCACCATGCGGTATTTTCCGCGTAAGGCCCCCCGGCGTTGATCGCCTTCGTCATCAGCAGCGTGGCTTTGCGGACATCGCCGGTGAGAAACAGCAAGTGAGCGCCCCGGCTCCAGGAGGAAATATCGGGCCGCAGGTTGAGCATTTTCTGATATTGGTCGAAGGCTGTCTCATAGTCGCCCGTCTCCACCGCGGCGTCGCCGATCAGACCGAAGGCATCCGGGCGGTCCGGCTCAAGCGCGAGCGCCTTCTTCGCCCATTCGACGCTGTGCGCGAATTCATGCCGTCCGCCTTCCACCCACGCCATGCCGACCAGCGCATCGGTCGACTTCGGATTCGACGCCAGCGCCTTCCGATAGGCGTTTTCGGCCCGTCCGTAGTAGGTCACGTCGGCGGTCTCGCGCCCTTTCTGCATGAACGCGTCACCGAGCCGAGTCCATGTGGCGTCGCCCGGCTTTTCTTTGACCGCAACTTCATCGCGTGCGATCTCTTCGTCGCTGGTCAAGGCGTGCCGTACCGCAGAACCGGGAGTCGCGGCAGCGCCCGGCTGCTGGGCGGGCGCAAGCGCCTGCCCAGCCAGACCGGCCGCCACCAGAAGACGAATCGCAATGGAAACGCAATCTGGTGTGTTTTTCACTGAAGAATCTCCCCATCCACGTCGCCCGGATCTTTCCTGTTCGTCGTCCCGGCATGCGGTGTGGCGGCATACGGAAACACGAAATTATAGGTCTGGTCGTTGGCGTTGATGTTGTCCCCCAGCACGAAAATGCTGCTATAGCTCGGGCCGCTGGCAATGGCGGTGAGCGCGATGTCGACAACGTCGTCGCCCAGACGCCGGCCATTCGGCCAGCCGCTGAACTTTCCGTTGGTCGTATCGCCGCCGATGCCACTCAGTCGATTGCCCCCCTCTCCGATCAGCGGCACGGGTCCGGTCGTCGTATCGACACGCAGCACGTCGGGAATGAAAACGGCCACCAGATCCGCGCGGTTGGTCGTTGCAAAAGGCGTTCCGAATACGGCGTCGATCAGCGTGGCAAGTTCCGGAGTGTTGGCGTACTGCGCAAACAGCGCGGCATCCTGGGTCGGAAGCGTGCGGTTGTAATGGTCCTTATCCTTCAGCGCGACCAGCGCTTCATTGAAGAGCGGGTTGCCGAGTCGATTGACCTGGATCCATGGACCGGAAGTGATCGGGTCGCCGGAGAGATCGCGGAGCGTCGTCTGTGGACGGCTCACCGTTGCGTAGACGCCGACGCCGTGGGACAGGCCAGTGAATGCGTCATTATAAGGGAACGGTCCGGGCACCAATGCGAGAGGGATCTGGACGGCAAAAGTCAGCACGTTGTACCCTTTGAATCCATCCACGCCATTACCCGTTTGACCGTGGCCATCCGGGCCGAGAATGCGCGGATTCAGCAGGTCGAAAATGCCGGGCGCATCCGCGTAGAACGGGTCGTCGCGGGAACCCGCGAAGACTTTCTCGCCCGACGGCGCGGTATAGATGGCTTCGCTGGTGTATTTGTCGAGAGCGGCGGCGGTCGTCGCGCCGGATACCGCCACGGCGTTTGCGTTGTTGTAGAAGGGCGTGATCCGATTGCCGGTGTTGGGAGGCGGTACCAGGATGCCTGTCCCCACCACGTCACCTCCTATGCCTGCCGAATCCCGTTTGGTCACGGTATAGGTCTGGGTGTAGTTCTGTGCGCCGTCGCCTATGTTCTGGATTGCCCCGATGGTCGTTCCCCGGCCATAAGACAGGATGGTGTTGAGGTTCTTGTAGTCGCCGGCTGCCGAAGAAACGGGACTGAACTGGAAGTTGTAGCTGAGCACCAGCGCGCCCGTTGCCGGGTTGGCGATATTAATTGTGTACAGCGCGTCGGAGGCGAAGCGATCGTAAATCGCCCCGTCGCCTGGCTCGGAAAACGGGCGGACGTCGACGACGATATTCAAAGTGTTGCCGGCGCCGATGAAGGCGTAGACGTCCGTCAGGTTGGCCTGCGGGTCCTGCTTAATGAGTGGCGCGTCACTGTGGCTTGAGGCGAACATTTGGCCGCAAAGCAGAGCGAGCGCGCCAGCGATGGGTATTGCTCTGTGAATCGATTGACGCATTTAGTCCTCCTGGACTTAAGGGTTGATCGGGTTGATGGTCTGAAGCGCCCGTGCCGGTTCCCTGGCGGGAACGCTTGGCAGAGACGCCCCGAAAACATGCGGAACGGAACGCCCCGCGGCAGACACCGAACCAGGGTGCGAAGACTCGAAGTATTGCCTGAAAACCTGGATCGGATATCTCCGGTACGAGCGGCGCGGTCGTTTGGATTTAACGCGGATCTCATTGGAAGCTTTTTCCCGCGCCGATGCCGGGCCACCGTTGCCAGGCGGGATCCCGTTGTTTCTTTGGCCATCCCATGACGTCGCTTGTATAATTGCCTTTGCTGTCCGACAAAAGGAACCGATGCAGAAACTGAAGTATCTGAACAAGATAGTTGAATCCGGCCTGGTTGTCGTCATACGGGCCGAGAGCGCCGATCAGGCCTGCCGCATTGCGGAAGCCTGCGCGGAGGGCGGCGTGGCGGCCATGGAGGTCACGTTCACCGTCGCCGGCGCGGTTGGAGCGATCGCCGAACTGGCGAAGCGGCATCAATCGGGAGACATCCTGATCGGCGCGGGTACCGTGCTCGATACCGAGACCGCCCGCCACGCGATGCTGGCCGGCGCGCAGTTCATCGTCAGCCCGTCGTGCAGTTCCGACGTGGCGCGCATGTGCCGCCGCTATCAGATTCCGTATCTGCCAGGCGCGGGAACGTCGCAGGAAGTCGTTAACGCGATGGAAGACGGTGCCGATATCGTGAAACTGTTTCCGGGCGAAGCGCTCGGCCCGTCGTTCGTGAAGGCGCTGCGTGGCCCGCTGCCGCATGCGCCGCTGATGCCGACCGGCGGAGTCAGCGCGGAAAACGCCGCCGAGTGGATCAAGGCCGGGTGCGTGGCGCTCGGCGTAGGGGGCAATTTAACGAAGGGCGCGAAGACGGGCGACTACCGGTCGATCACGAAGCTATCGCGCCAACTGATCGAAAACATTCAGAGCGCGCGCAGGGAGATGGCAAATTGAGCCCGGGGGAATGTCAAATTGAGCCGGGGGATGCAAAATGAGTAAGCTGCAAACCATCACATTCGGAGAAATCATGCTGCGGCTCACACCTCCCGGGTTCGAGCGCTATCTGCAGACGCCGAACTTCAATGCGACTTTCGGCGGCGGCGAAGCGAACGTGGCTGTCGCGCTCGCGACCCTGGGATTAAGCGCGGCGTTTGTGACGGTGCTGCCGGAAAATAATCCGATCGCCGACGCCTGCGTGGCCGAGTTGCGCCGATTTGGCGTGGACGTATCTAAACTGGTGCGCGGGCCGGGGCGCATGGGTGTCTACTATCTCGAAGCCGGCGCCAATCAGCGCGCCTCCCGCGTGGTTTACGACCGTGCCGGCAGTTCCGCCGCCATCGCAAAGCCGGGCTCGATCGATTGGGACAAGACCCTGGCGGGAGGCGGCTGGTTCCACGTCACAGGCATCACACCCGCGATCAGCGAATCTTCGGCCGCGCTGGCGCTCGAAGGCGCACAGAAGGCGCGCGAACACGGGCTCACCGTTTCCTGCGATCTGAATTTCCGCAAGTTGCTGTGGAAGTGGGGCAAGCCCGCGCCGGCGGTGATGAGCGAGATCGTGCGGTTTGTAGACGTCGTCATCGCGAACGAAGAGGACATCCAGATGTGCCTCGGGTTGAACGCGGATATGGACGTGAGTTCCGGCGTGCTGGAACACCAGCGATACGAGGATCTGACCGGGCTTGTGCTGAAGACTTATTCCAATCTGCGGGCCGTGGCGGTGACTCTGCGGGAATCGAAAAGCGCGTCATGGAACCGCTGGTCGGCCTGCCTGAATAACGGCAGGAGTTTTCTGATGAGCCGCGCGTACGACATCACGAGCATTGTGGATCGCGTGGGTTCGGGCGACAGTTTCGCCGGCGGACTGATCTACGGGATGCAGATGTTGCCGGGCGATGCCGCGGCGCTGGAGTTCGCCGTCGCGCTCAGTTGCCTGAAGCACTCGACGTATGGCGACTACAGCCGGTCGACTCTCGCCGAGGTGAATTCGTTGCTGAAGGACGGCGGCAGCGGGCGCGTGCAGCGCTGAGCAGGCGGGCTTCACCGGATACCTGGATGAGGCCCGCTGGGCGGACTCACCACAAAACGCGAACGGCATAACGTTCGATCTGCTCATCGGGCGTCAGAATCGCCATTCCGTGCACGATGGCCTGCGCCACCAGAATCCGGTCGAACGGGTCGGCGTGGAACCCAGGCAATCTGCTTGCGTGCAGAGCGGATTCCTCATCGACGCTCAACGAGAGAATACCGCTCGTTTCGCGAACTCTCGGGAGGAAGACATCGGGTCTTTCGGGAAGAGGCAGGCGGCCAGTGGCGTATTTGATGCCGATTTCCCAAGCCGACGCGGCACTCAGGTATCGCTCATTATCCGGATTCAGGAAGATCGCGGCGGCGGTCTTGCTCAAAGCGGGCGATCCGTTCGCGATCCAGAGAAACGTGCAGGTATCGACGAGAAGTTTCACAGTGAGCGTTCCACCGTAGAGCCTTTACGCAGGGTCGTACGCAGGGTCGCCCGGTCACCCGCCGTTAAAGCCATCCAGGATGTCCGCAGGGAGGGGCTCGAAGAACGAATCGGGAACCTCGAATCTGCCTCGGGCGACGCCAATGCGCGGCTTGCGGACAGTCTTCGCCCGAAGCGACCGGATTTCCGCCACCGGCTGATTCCGATTGCAGAGCACCAGCGAATCGCCGGGCGCCAGTTCGGCAAGGTAGCGCGACAGATTGGTCTTCGCGTCATGGATATTCGCCCTCTTCATAACTACATTGTGAGTCATGAATTGAACTAAGTCAACATGTCGCGCAAAACGCCGTTTATCCCTGTCCACGCGGCTTGCTGGTGGAGTGCCGCCGAACACAATCGAACGATTGGAGGAAGTCATCGAACTGGCATCAGCGGGCTTGGCCGTCGGCAGCTTCGAAGCCGCTTGTCGGCAATACCATCGCGCAGGCATCAGCCCCAAGTCCTGCAAATTGGGTTCGATTCCAAAAGTTCTTCCTCCAGATCGGTGCCAGTGTCACCCCGGGAGTTCGATAATTTTCGTTAAAGTCATCTGATTCAAATAGTTAAGGGGCGTTTTGCCATTGGCAGCATAACTGCCCTTTAATGCAGCCACGGGTTCCTGCTCAAATACTTCGACGCTGCGGTTGGCGTCGTTTCTCTGATGCCCAAGGTCCTGAACTGGAGAGCGATTCGCGGCAGGACGATGGGACTCAAAACCCGGTTACACAAGATCCTTTCCGGAGGTTTAACATAGTGGCGACTCAGCGTGCGTTGCCGAGGCTCGTGAACAGAAGGAGACAGTCCGCCCCTGCGGAATGGGAATTTGTCGACTTCGACGATGCCCCGTCTACAGACCTCCTGCCCCGTTCCCTGTTCATTAAACTTCTTTGCCTCGAACGGAAACGCGCGGAGCGGTCCGGACGAGGATTCGTGCTTATGCTCCTCGACGCCCCGGGTCTTACCAGGCATCGCGACGTTGCGGAGAAGATTCAAAACGCCCTGACTCGTTGCACGAGGGACACGGACGTCAAAGGATGGTACAAGGAGTCCACTACCATCGGAGTGATTTTCACCGACACGGCGCTCGATGATGCCTCCCTGCCGAAACTATTTGGGGCAAAAGTCGGCTCGGCGCTTCGGGCCGACCTCAGCGAAGATCAGATGTCGCAGATTTCGTTTTCATTTCATGTGTTTCCCGAGCATTTAGGCGGTGACGATTCGGATCGCAGGGGACTCGCGACACTATATCCGGATGTCGTGTCGGATATTCAATCCAGACGATTGCCGCTGCTGGCCAAGCGTTTCCTCGATATAGCCGGAAGCTGCCTGGCGCTCATTCTTCTGGCGCCTGTATTTGCTCTCGTCGCGTTGGCCGTTAAGCTGACTTCACGGGGGCCGGCCCTCTTCCGCCAGGAAAGGGTGGGGCAGTTCGGGCGGAGTTTTACTTTCCTGAAATTCCGGTCGATGGCGACTTCGGCCGATCACGCGATCCACGAGGCGTACATCAAGAGTTTTATTGCAAATCGGGCGGATGCGGCCGACGAAGGGGAAAACCAGGGAAGCGTTTACAAGCTGAAGGGCGATCCGCGAGTTACCCGCGTCGGCCGCTTTCTCCGGCGAACCAGTCTGGACGAGCTGCCTCAGTTGTTGAATGTACTGGCTGGAGACATGTCGCTCGTCGGGCCGAGACCTCCGGTCCTGTACGAATATGCGTCATACGCCCCCTGGCACAGGCGTCGCCTTCTGGCCGTCAAGCCTGGAATCACCGGTATTTGGCAGGTAGAAGGCCGTAGCAGAGTAAAATTCGACGATATGGTCCGTATGGACCTCGAATACTCGCGAACCTGGTCGGTCTGGCTGGACATCGTAATACTGCTGCGAACTCCTCGCGCCGTCTTCAGCGGCGAAGGAGCCTATTGACAGCGTTGGTTGCGTCTCTTGCGCGTCACCTCCGGCGCGCCAGAGTAATAAACAGGCGCGCCTGTTAGTCTCCGTTCGCAGTGCGCGCGACGTGAGACCTTTGCGCCTCTCGTTCGGAAAGCGACACCGGACCGCTGTTGATACCAAGCTTTTTCATCTTATATAACAGCGACTTATAGTCGACTTTCAGTACAGAAGCCGCCTGTTTTCGGTTCCAGCGGGTCGAATCGAGCGCCGCAAGGATGGCATCCGCCTCCGCTCGAATCCCGACCTTGGTGACTTGTTCAAGAACGGATACGCCCTCCGCCTTCCCGCCCATAGGATTCGCATCGGGTAACGCCGTCGCATTCCTCTGCAATTTCCGCTGGGTGCGGGACTGGATGTCGCGCGCCAACCCGTCGGGATCGTCGAAGATCGCCAGATTCCGCATGCAGTTTTCAAGCTCGCGGACGTTCCCCGGCCACTTGCAGGAAAGCATGGCATGCCGCAGTTCCGGGCCTATCGCGGGAACCGCCGAACCCTGAACCGCGTGTTTTCGCAGGAGGAACTCACCCAATGGAACGATATCCGCGACGCGATCGCGCAGCGGCGGTACTCGCAGAATAATCACATTCAACCGATAATAAAGATCTTCTCTGAAGGCGCCTTCGTTAATGGCTCTTTCCAGATCCCGGTGAGTGGCGGCGATGATGCGCACATCAACCTTAATGATTTCCTTGCCGCCGACCCTGCGAAATTCCTGATCCTGCAGAACCTGCAGCAACTTCGCCTGCAGCCGGATGTCCATGTCGCCGATTTCATCGAGGAGGATCGTGCCTCCGTCGGCCAACTCGAACATTCCCGCCTTCCTCTGGTGCGCGCCCGTAAATGCGCCGCGTTCGTATCCGAACAGCTCGCTTTCCACCAGTTCCGACGGCAGCGCGGCGCAATTGAGCTTCAGAAACGGCTTGCCGGCTCGCGACGACCGGCTGTGCAGCTCACGGGCGAGTACTTCTTTTCCGCAGCCCGTTTCACCCTGGATGAGAACCGGCAACCCGGACCGTCCAACTTGCCCGACCCGCGCCTGCATCTCCTTTACCTTTGGATCGATGCTGACAAAGGCATCTGTAGACGCGGGTACATTCGCGGCTTGCCGCCCGTAATCGGCGCTATGAAGAACCCTGTTCAGCACTCTGCCCAGTTCCTCACGTTCGACCGGCTTGCAAAGAAAATCCGCGGCGCCGCCTTTCATAGCCGCCACGGCTTCCCGCGCGGACGACTGGCCGGAGACAAAAATTACGGGCAATCCAGAGTAGACCGCATGGATTTCCCGCAGCGTGTCGAGACCGTCTCGATTCGGCATCTGCATGTCGAGCAGAACCGCGGAAAAATCGGCGTGTGGCGCCTCCAGGAATGAGAGGACTTCGTCCCCGTCGCGTGCGGTCTGAACGGAGTAGCCCAGAGTGCGGACGGCCGTTTCAAGATATCGGCGAACTTCAAGTTCGTCGTCGCCGACAAGGATCGTTCTGCTGTTGTTATGTTCGGTCATCGTGAATTTATTCCGTTCTGGTCTCGGTGTTTCCGTTTACGGCAGCATTTGGCGCGTATGAGTAATTCTGGTGGCGTCCTCCCGGCAGGACGAAGGAGAACACCGGACCATGCCCGGAATTCTGTGCCCAGATACGCCCGTGGTGCTGAGCAATAATCGTCCTGCAGATGGCGAGGCCCAGACCACAGCCGGATTCTCTCCGTTCCGGCTCAAGTGTGGTGTACTGTTCGAAGATGTAATCCAGCAATTCCGCGGGAATCGGGGCGCCGGAATTCGAAATGTCCACGCGAAAACTATTCGGTGCGTTTGCGACGGAAGAGCGGCGTTCCGCCGGGGCCGGGACGGCGGCATTGGCGTTTCTGCGCTCCCAAAAAAATGGATATCCCCGAACTTCGATTCTTCCTTTCAACGGAGTGAGCCGACAGGCATTTTCGAAGATGTTAATCACAACTCTTTCAATAAGTACCCGATCGAAGTACAGTTCGCCGGCAAAAGGCTCTATCTTAGCGTCAAACGCAATCTCCTTATCGTCCGCGACCAGGGCAACCTCATGCCATGCCGCGTCGATGCACGGGGAAATCTCGCCGGGCTGAAGGTCGACCCGCTGAACGCCCCGATGTTCGACGCTTAGTTCGAAAATGGACGATGCCATGCGAGAAAGGCGCCTGGCGCTGGTCTGCATGTTGCGTAGAATAGTCATCCGGTCTTCTTCCCGATGGTCCCCGTCGAGATCGATCAGCAAGCCGCAATATCCCAACAGAGCCGTGATCGGGGATCGAAGGTCGTGCGCCAGAGAAGCAAGAAAGGCGGAACGCTCCTGATCGTATTTCTGCAATCGGATGCTTGTCTGCAGCAGCGCCTCCGCCTGCAAATCCTTTCCCGAACCGCTTGTCCCGTCCGGCGTGTCGGTGCCGGCGATCGCAAAAGCAAGATCGAGAAAGGCGGCCAGTGTGCCTCTCGTCACCGGTTTCAGCAGAATATTCGATGCGTCGGCACTGGATTTTCGGAACAATTCCACGTCCTGCCGGTCAACGAGAAACAAATGCTTTGAGGCGCCGGCTTGAGCCTCCGCCGGCAGCGACGCCTGCGGACTAACATCCCATATGAAGAAATCGGCCGAAGGCATTCCGGACGGACTTGCTAAAGCGCACAGGGTCCACGAAGATTTCCTCGTGTTTGTTAATGCGTCACGGCATAGCTCGTACAGGTGCCGATCCTCGGAAATAACAGCGATCTTCATAATGGAAGCATCGTCAAAATCGAGGTTCCCCCCAGCGCCCGACCAGCGCTTTCAGTCCTTTCCCGTTGGCGGACATGTAAGTAGCGCCAAATGTCCGCCTTTGCAGGATATCGCACTTCACGAGAGATTTCGAGTACTGAAAACATATTTAAATACCGTTTTGAGTTCCAGTGACGGGGACCGAAAGTACTAGAACCACTGCAGTACTCTCCAGCTTCCGCCCACTATGAGGGCGACCTGTTCCCGCTGCCATGGGCTATAGGAAAGAGGTGAAAGTTAGTGCGGGCCTGGTCCGGCGGTGGCGCGCGGCGTAACATAGTTTAGCGGTATGGCCCCTGAATGATTAATAGAACGGTTGGCGACGCGCCCCGGCGGCGACTCCTCGGCTTCGTCTGTCTGGCGCTGCTGTGTGGAATACTTTATGCGGGCCTGACGCCGTTTCACTCTCCTACCAACGATGTGAGCTGGATTGCCGACGCCAACGCTCTTCGGTTCGGAGAGCACGGCACAATCTTCAGCTCCGAACCGTTTTCGCCGCCCGCCGACGGGGAACGCAGCATCGAAGTAGTGGCTCAACCCGGCAAAATCGAAGACAGCAACACTCTGATCGCCTTTTACGATCCCGCCAGCCTCCGGCACATCTCTATCCGGCAGGACGAGAGCGATCTCGTGGTTTACATCGAGCCTTCGGACGCTTGGCGCTACGCGAAAACCGACCAGCTCTATGCCCCGGACGCATTCCGCGACGGCCGACTCGCGGTGTGGACCGTGACATTCGGCCCTTCGGGCACCGCCATTTACCGGAATGGAGCGCTTGTCACGAAGTCCGCGCTCCGGGCGACGGCCGCGGAACTCGGCGGCCAGCTCATCGTTTCCGGATCTCCGATTTACAATCAAAGCTGGTCGGGCGTCCTGCGCGGGCTGGCGATCTACGACTCGACCTTGACCCCCGCCCAAGTCGCGGGCCATTTCGCCAGTTGGGCAAATGGGATGCTGCCTACATCCGATCCTGGCGAGCGCCGGGTCGGCCTCTACGTTTTCAACGAAGGCTGGGGTGATGTGGCGCACAATAGCGCAGGTTCGGGGCACGACCTCTACATCCCTCCTCGGTATATGGTGCTCCGCAAGACCCTACTGGACCCGGTATGGCGGGCATTCAACTGGAAGTGGGGATTCTGGCAGGATGCGGCGATCAACGTCGGAGGGTTCATTCCGGCGGGTTGTTTCTTCTGTGCGTGGTTCGGAGCGCTGGGTTTCACCCGGCCTGTGATTCGGACGGTCGTCTTCGGTGCGGGCCTGAGCCTGTTGATCGAGGTCACACAGAGATTCCTGCCGAGCCGCGATTCGAGCATGGACGATGTGATAAACAATACACTGGGGACGATGATCGGCGCTTTGCTTTACAGGGGATGGATCGCGAGGTCGATTGAATGGGGGATATCGGGGATCGCGCGGGTGCTGGAGTAGCCGGGAGATAATACAAAAGCCCCGGGCGACTTGCATCGCGCCGGGGCTTTGTGGAATCAGGATAAAGAAAAACTATGAACGCGTGGCCGATTTCCGGCGAAGGAAGTACAGACCGACGATTCCAGCGCCCGCGAAGTCGAAGCCGAGGAAGGCGAGGGAAGATGGTTCAGGCACGGTAAGGCTCATAAATTCCTGCGGACTGTTGGTGGCGCCGTTGTTAGCGGGGGAGCAGGTTCCCTGTAGTGTGCAATCCGAGGGGGTGTAGATCGTGGATGTGTAAGTCTTCCCCCCGATGTTCAGTTCTCCATTGCCTGGATATGAATAGCTTTGTGCGAACGTAATGGCATCCTGTACGTATGTAGCGGTATCAGCAGCAGTTGTCAGCACTAACGGGTCACCGTCGTGCGAAGGGGTCATCAAATCCCAGATAGCCAAGCTGGTGCTCGCCGAATCGAAACTACCATACAAACCCTCGACCATCAGGTAGGTCACCGCCACGTATTGTTCAGCCTGGCTGAGTGTGACGTCGGCAGAGCCGATGTTGAAGGTTGAGGTAGTCCCGGTGAAGTAAACACTCGTAATGGCACTCCCTGTATTGCTGGTCAAGGTAGAGAGTGCCGTGGGCGTCACAATATTCCATTGCTGGCCCCAGTTGACGTTGTCCACTGCATCGTCGCAGTACATTAAGATAGCGCTGCCGTTGAGCGACATATTGTACGGACCAGCAGTCGTCCCTTCCGACAAGCCGCCGCTATAGCTCACGGTCAGGCCAGCACCACCGTCGGCACTCACGATCTGCAAGGTTTGGCCGTACGCAACGGTCCCGAGGACCAAGGCGGCCGCGAACGTCAGGCCTGAAGTCCTTAAGTAGGAGATTCTCATATTGTTTTGTCTTCCGCAGCCCAATTTATGATTTAGATAAGTGCTGAGGGCTGCCGTCTCCAGAGCACGTATATCGCCAAACATAAACAATTGAAAATATTATAGATAAGTCGTTCACCATTCGGAAATATAGGATTTCTTACCAAGTCACCGGATTTTGTGGCTGCGCCCGGATGGTGCCTCACGCCACGAGTGTCCTCCATAACAGAGAAGCCCCGGTTTCGACTTCCGAGTCGGAACCGGGGCCGTGTTACCGAAAGGAGAAAAAACCTTGCTACGACCGGGTTCCGGACTTTCGGCGAATCAAATACAGCCCGACCAGTCCGGCACCAGCGAAATCAAACCCGAGGAACGCCAGTGTGGAGGACTCAGGCACCCGAATGAACTCCTGAGGGGCACTACCCGTTATGCCGGAGTTGGACCCCGAATTGCTACAGGTCCCTTGCGTAGAACCACTACCCGCAGTGCAGTCCGTAGGTGTGTAAATGGTGATGCTAACCCCGCCCAGTGAACTGTATGTAGCAGCTTTCGCGTCGTTCAAGTCGGTCACAGCGCCTGAGTTGTCCGCCATCAATGTGGCCAAGTTATAGCCGTCAGCCGTGGCGCTCGGGTTAAAAACGTCCCAAAGTGCAAGACTGTAGTCGGTAATTTCCGTACCCGTCAAATTGTTTTGCGTCAACTGAAGCGCAAGCCAGCCTGCAGCGAGGTAATCGGCCTTCTGCTGTGAAACGCTGTTCGTGTCGTAATAGACGTTCTGGCTTGCTACGGTTTCGTTTTCGATGGAAGAGAGGCTCGTGGAGTTTACGATCCAGTGCTCTCCACTGGTGATGTTATCCACGAAATCGTCGCAGTCCGCCAGAAACGCAGTTCCGTCAAGCGACATCGAATAGGGACTGGCGCCGATGTTAGTACCGGACACAGCCCCGTTGGTGCCGCCCGTAAACGTCAGCGTCTGGCCAACCATCGACGTTGCAATGCACAATCCCGCTACGGCGGCGACGCTTAGACATTTAGTTTGCTGCTCATCAATTATCCTCCTGTCGAATGTCCGCGCATAGCGCACGCAGGCACCGGCCAAAAAAATTGCGCACGTCAGATGCCAAACGTAAGTGATTGAATATAAATGCCTTCGCAACCTGTTGCATGTCACCGGAGCGGAAATAATCCCAAAGTTTCGGATGCAGCAAATCGACCGATACCGTGCCAATTGGTGCTAGTGGCGGCGCTTCCGGCGCAACCACATCCCCATCATCCCCGCGCCAGCCAAATCAAACCCCAGAAACGCCCATGTCGACGGCTCCGGAACGTACGTCAGAGCGATAAACTCCTGCGGCACGCCATTGCCGCCCGAACTGGCGATTCTCCCGCCGCCTGCGACCGTCTCGCCGCACCCGCCGTTCGCCAAGTTGTAGCAAGGGGCGTTCCCTGAGAGCAGCGGCGTGTAAATTGTCGCCGTGTAACCGTCTATCGAGCCGCCGGCGTAACCCTGCCCGAAGTGGATCGCCGCCAGCAGGTCTCCCTGCGCCACCGTGTTGCCGCCGATATTGCTATTAGGTGACCCGTAGTTGGTACCGCCATCGATCGCGTCCAGAGTCGGGTTGAAAATGTCCCATAACGCCAGGCTCAGATCTCCGCGCTGGGCGCTGCTCAGGGTCCCGCTGTTGAGTTCGACGGCGAGATAGGTAGCCGCCACGTATTTTTCTTCCTGCGTAAGGGCCACGCTGGCGCTTCCGTAGTCATACGCGACGGGCGCGGAATCCGACCCGTAATAAACGTTGGTATTGACGGCGTGTGCGGGCTGAGACGCGCTGTTGGTGCCGCCGCCGGTGATTGCCGAAAGGGCCGTGCTCGTCACATACCACGTCTGGCCGTCGTTGATGTTGTCGGCCCAGTCGTCGCAGTCGGCGGCGATGGTGACGGCACCGGAACCGAGGTTCAGCGACATCTGATAGGGGCTGGAGTAGATGCCGTCAACGCTGTCGCCCCCGTTTGCGCCCGATCCACTGATAAGGCCGAGTGTAGGGGTTTGACCGGCGGGTGCCAGAGAGGCGAGGCCGAGGCCAATGCCAAAAAGCAGGCCCGACGGCCTGAGAAATGCGGTGTTCAATTGTTCCTCCGTGCCAGTCAGCGTTCAAACGGACGTCATGTCCTCTTCGGGAATTCCCGCCCGTTTACTGGCAGTTGGGGTGCAGCAAGTTGACGACCACCCTCAAGCTGCTGAAAACAAAATGATGCATGAATCGTGTCGCGCCCCAAGTGTGAGAATCGGCCCGAAAGTTTCGGGAATGTTACGAAGGTTGGGGAGGCAGTTAGAATGAGTTCAAGACATCAAGCGCAGGAGGCTCAGGAGACTTACAGACAACGATGCCCCGGCCGACCTTGAGCCGAACCGGGGCATAAATTGGTAAGCTGATCTTCAGAGCGAGGCCCGAAGGACTCGCAATACGAAGCGCGGTCTCAGGCGCGGCCCATCAACTTGCGGCGAAGGAAATACAGGCCGAATAGGACACCGCCGACAACGTCGATTCCCAAGAAGACCAGCGTTGACGGTTCAGGAACCGTTATGGCGATGAATTCCTGGGGAATTTTGTCATTAGTAATTATCGGGTAGTCATTATTGTCATTGGGGTCGCTCAAGTGGGCGTCGTGTTCGGCCGTGGAAAAGTCTGTTATTGAGCAGTTGGATTCGACGACCGACGACTGCGTGGTCTGGTCGTACTGTCGACAAGGAGTTGAACCGTTCGTCGCCGAATAGATCGTCACATTCGAGATGTTGTTGGCGGTTTCAAAAGCCTGAACGCTTGCATAAGTCGTGGACAGAGCCAAGGCGTGATCGAGTTCGCTCTTGGCCGTCGCGTCGAAATTGGCTCCGTCCTCCGGTACAACCTGACCGGGTTCGAAGACGGCCCAGAGGGCGGCGCTCAATTCCGCGTCAGCTGTCGTTGCGCTGGGCGGCAACTCCAGAATTTGTAGCGCGAGGTACGATGCGGCAATGTAGTTTTCGACCTCCGTAAAATTCGTATTTACCGGGACCGTAGTGCTGCCCACCGTAGTCGCCGTCGTGTACTGGGAATTGGTCGCGGGTGGACCGTCATAATAAACGGTATCAGGGCTGTCGGGAAGCGCATTCAGATTGGTTGCGTACGTGTTCCAAATGAAACCAACTGACCCTCCGTCCACTACGTCGTCACAGAAAACCTGCACGACCGGCGCCGTGGGGTTACCGCCGCCGCTGTTCCCGATTTCCGCTTGGTAAGGCGAGTCAAGTGGGCCATAAACGTATCCCGTGAGCTTAAAAGTCGGATCGCTTTGACCGAACATGCACGTCGCCACCGTCAAACCGGTAACCAAGCCCAAAGACAAAGATTTAGTCGACATTTACGTTATCCTCCTCGAATCCGAACGTGGCTCCCTCCGTTGAGAGCGTCTACCTCGTCTTACCTTTGGCGAGCACGTCGCGGGCCAAACCCAACACATTGAAAACAAGATCTCTTCTTCGAATTCCTGGGCGAACTCTCGCCAACAAGTCCCGAAACGTCGGATTTCCACCGAACGATTGCTAATCCCGAAGCGCGGGAGTGAAGGCATGGCTGTATTTTGGAGCGCGCAGAATAGTACTTCCGGTACGTCGCTGGCTGCCGGAACGCCAAAATCTCCGGGTTTCGCTGCTATAATCCGCTTGTAGCTCCGCCCCTCCGAATGTTAGTTTTGGCCGCGGACCCTCGACTGCGAAGTTATGATCGTCAACCAGGATAGAGTTTTTGGACGAGATGGCTGCCCGGCGACTCTTGCTGTCGCGCGGCCCAACCCGAGGCCGTGCCGGGAATCGTTGGCGCGCACGGACTTCATATTGGGTCCGTCTGCCCGCCCAAACCGGACTTGGGTACCGTTGGTATTTCTTTGTCTGTTGATCTCATCCTGTGCTCGCGACCCCAACGTCCGCAAAGCAAACTACCTGAAGGACGGTATAAAGGATTATCAATCCGGAAAATATCAGGAAGCCATCATTGAATTTCGCAACGCAATTCAAATCGATTCCCGATTTGCGGAAGCGCGTTATCAACTCGGCCGCAGCTACCTTGCGCTGAAGAATAACAATGCGGCATACCGTGAGTTCCACGCGGCGGTGGACCTGAATCCCGCCCACACAGGCGCAAAACTCGAATTGGCGGGCCTTCTGGTAGCTTCGCGCGAAATTCAGGAAGCGCAGAAAATGGCCGAAGACGTAGTCAAGGCGGACCCGGGCAGTGTTCGAGGCCACATGATTCTCGGCGAAATTCACGCCATTACCCGCGATTTCCCGAATGCGATCGCGGAAATGCAAAAAGCGGTCGATCTCGATCCGCACCAGGTCGAAGCCTATGTGGCGCTCGGCGCGGTTTATCTGGCCTCGAATAAGGTGCCGGAAGCCGAGGCGATATACAGAAAGGCCGTCGACGCGAATCCGAAATCGTCCGCCGCGCGGATTTCCATGGCCGAATTTTCCCTGTCGCAACGGAAACTGGCCGAAGCGCAGACGGAACTGGAAACCGCCTGCGATCTCGATCCGAAGGGCGTTGCCCCGAGGCTTCGGCTGGGAAGCGTTCTGATCGCCGCCGGCCATGCGGACCAGGCCGAAAAGCTGTTCGCGAACCTGAAAACTCTGGCACCGGATGATCCGCAGGCTTACAAGGCACTCGCGAACTACTATTCCGGCACGGGGCAGAGCGACAAGACGATCGCTGAATTGAAGTCGCTGGCCGCCTCAAAGCCCAAAGACGTATCGGTTGTAGCCGCGTTGGTGGATATGCTGCTCGATCTTCAGCGTCTGAACGAGGCCGAGGCTGCGATTGCCGAGCCGCTGAAGAAGAACCCCGAAAATCCGCAGTTGCTGCTGCCGGAAGGCCGACTCCTGATTGCCGGCCGCAAATTTACGGAGGCGATCACGGCGCTCCAGAAGGTTACGCGGGACGAACCGGGGTCTGCGCGGGCTTTTTACTACCTCGGAGTCGCGCAGGATGCGTCGGGGCTGCCGGATTCGGCCCGCGAATCGTTCACGAAGGCATTAAAACTGGCGCCGCAGATGGGCCAGGCTCAGGCAGCTCTGGCGGGCCTGAGCGCCAAGACCCATCAGCCCGACGAGGCTGTGAAGATGGCCGATCAGGCGATCGGCAGGAATCCACGGCTGGCGTCGCCTTATATCTCGAAGGCGCGAGCGCTCATCGATAAGGGAGACCGGAAACAGGGGGCGACGCTGCTGGAGGAAGCTCTGAAGCACGATCCAGCGTCCCAGTCCGCGCTGGCCGTCCTGCTGAAGTTGTCCATTCTTGAGGGCAATACGGCGGAGGTGGTGAAGCGGATTGTGGAATTGCGCGACAAAAACCCGCAGAACGCCGGACTCTGGTTTCTATCCGCACTGGGTCAGTTCAGCCTGAAGGATCTGGATAAAGCGGAGGCGGGGGTAAGGCAGGCGATTAAGCTGGATCCGAACACGACGGACGCTTATTCGCTGCTCGGGCAGATTCACATGGCCAAAGGGGCCAACGACCAGGCGAAAGCGGATTTTCGAAGCGCGATCGCCGCCAGTCCGCGCAACACGCTGAATTACGGGACGCTCGGTACGATCTACGAGAAGGAAGGAAACTGGGACGAAGCGAAGAAGCTGTTCCAGAGCGC
>PLEX01000182.1 GCA_003136575.1 Bryobacterales bacterium
GAACCGGGCGCGGCGAATGCGCTACGGGTCGCCGGCACCATCGTGATGCCGAACGCGTATCCGGCGACTGCCGATTTACTGCGGCGCGAAGGCTTTTCAGTGGCTGCCCTCGACATGACGGAACTGATGAAGGAGGAATCGGGCGTGACCTGTTCCAGCTTGTTGTTCGACGCATAGGCTGCGCCATTACACAGACCGAACCGCGCGCGTGTTAGATTCTTGAAGTAAAGGAAATCTCCCTTATGCGCCGTTCAAAAGATCTCGCGGTCGTCATCCTCAGTTCGCTCTTTGCTCTCGGTTTGGTCCAGGGTCAGGGCCAGCCCGCGGCGCCATTCGTCGTTCATCAACTGAAGCCCAATGTTTACTGGGTTGAGGGCGGAGGCGGCAACAGCGGCGTTATTGTCGGCGACAAGGGCGTGATCGTGGTCGACGCGAAGACGAGCGCCGCTGGTGGCAAAGAGCTGCTGGACGATATCGCGAAGATCACGCCAAAGCCGGTTTCGATCGTGATCCTCACGCACAGTGACGGCGACCACGTGAACGGACTGGCCGCGTTTCCGGCCGGCGTGAAGGTCATCGCGCACGAGAATAACAAGAAAGAGCAGGAAACGGCTTTGGCAGCGGGTGGCCGTGGCGCGCCTCCCGCCGATCACCTCCCTTCGCAGGTGGTCACGAAGAACGAGGAAACGCTGACTTTAGAAGGGGTCAAGTTTGAGCTGAGACACTGGGCTCCGGCGCATACCAGCGGCGATCTGGTGGTCTTCCTGCCGACCGAAAAGGTAGTGTTCACCGGCGACATTATTGCCATGCAGATGGCCGATCCGTTGATTCATCTGGAGAAGAACGGCTCGTCGGAGGGCTGGATCGCGACGACGAAAGGAATTGTGGCGCTGAATGCCGACCAGTTCGTCCCTGGCCATGGAGATGTTCAGGCGAAGGCGGCGATACAGAAGCGCCTGACAGACGCGGAGGCCAAGCGAGCGAAGATCAAGGAATTGGTGGCGCAGGGCAAGACGCTGGATGAGGTGAGAGCGGCAGTCGATCTGCCGCCCGCCGCGCAAGCAGCCGGCGCACCGGGTGGTGGCCGTGGCCCGTCGTTCCCGACGTTTACACAGGTCGTCTACCAGGAACTAACGAAGAAGTAGCAGGCATTTGCAGGGGAAAGCGGACGACGGTTCTCACGCGGCGACGTTGATTTTCCACCAGCCCCGCAAAACCCGACGGCGAAGGAATCGCTGCCCGGATGTCCGGGCACGGTTAAACCCCTCCCTTCCCACATGTGGAAATCGCCCTGTGGCTCCCTCTCGTCGCCTTCAGTCGCCAGCCGTTTGCCTCGAACTGAGGTATCTCCGGTCTGGCCGAAGGCACACGCTCACCAGCCCCCACCGGCGCCTGCCCCGCGCGGCGCGACGTCCGCGCGGGGGGAACGACGCCAAACTACTGCGAATCGCCGCTCGGGCCGTAAATACCCGGCACCTTGCAGCCCATCGCGCGCAGATAGGCGCTCAGCTGTCCGCGGTGATGCACCGAGTGCTTCTCCATGATGCCAAGAAGAACGGGAGCCGGCGCTTTCATCATCCCGAAGAAATCGATTTCTTCCGCCAGTTTCTCGTCCGACAGCCCGCGAATGCGGGCAAGCGCAGCCGGTACGGTCTCGTTGTACTTCGCCGCGCCATCGGCAGGCGTCATAATGCCGCAGGCGTCGGATTCATTGGAGTTTCCCCCCACAAATGCGCCGTCGGCAATGGAGTTGAGGAACCATGCGTCAACAACGGCGACATGGCGGATCAGCGCGAGGGCGTTCTTCGACTTTGCGTCCGGAGCGTACTCCAGATTGCCGCCCGTCGCGGCTTCAATTACGCGCACTGTCGTTGGAATTTCCTGTTGCAGATCGGCGCAAAAATACTCGGTGAGGCCTCTGGCTTCTTGTGGTGACATTGTTACTCCAGGTTTCAGATAGTTTCGCTTGGAAACACCTAAAATTCTAAACCGTCGTCACAGATAGCTCAACCACCCCGCGCCGCCTCGCCGCTTCACCCCTGCAAACCACGTGCAAAGCGGATAAAGGACGGAAACCAGCGCTACCCAGATCACATAGACGACAGGCAGACTGAAACCCCAACCCGGTGGTCGCATCGCCGGGAAATCGGCGATCGTCGTCGACGTGAACAGCCAGTGCGCGCTGCCAAACCGCCAATAGCAAATCGCAGCGGCGGCGAGATGCATCAGGGGGATGTGTACGACGTAATAGAACAGAGGCACGCGGCCGAAAACAACGACCGGCCGCAAGCGTCGGAATTCGAAACCGTCGAACAGTGCCAGCAGGATCAGCGTGGGTCCAAGGGTCATCAGCAGATAGTCGAGCGACGGCGGATACTTCGTGCAGTTGACGAACGAAAAAATGGTGAACAGCCCGCTTTTCTGCGCCGCCCAGCGAACGGGATCGCCATAAGCGTTGAATCCGCGCACCAGGATGAACAAGCACGTCGCCGCAGCGCCCAGTTGCAGCAGAAAACGCCTGCGGCGAGGCCCATCCAAAAGAAAAACCCGCCCCAGGCTGAACCCGGCCATCATCACCGCAAACCACGGGATCAGGACGTATGCAGTAAAGAAGTTGTAGCCGGGCGCGATCGTGAGGTTGGCGGGGCTATGTAAGAATGCCCAAGCCCACGAGAAACGGTCGAAGTCGCCCGAGGAAATGCGGTCGAGAGTATTATGCCCCGCGATTGTAAGCAGCGCGATTGCCGTGAATACACGATTCGGCAGCCAGATCGCGCCCGCGAGCACGATCATCGACCAACCCAGAATCCATAGCACGCCGGCCAGCGTAATCCGGTAGTCGAAATTGAATGCCCACCCGAAGCAGCGCGTAACCGTGAGTTCCAGGAAAATCAGCCAGGCTCCGCGCTTCAGCAGATAAAGACTCAACTCGGATTTCGTCCGCCCGCGCGAATACCAAAGGTACGCACCAACGCCGGTGAGGAACGAAAACACCGGCGCGCAGAAGTGCGTGATCCAGCGCGTCAGAAAATAGGGCGCCGTGGTCACCGCCAGATTGGTTGGATTGAACTGCGCATGCGTAAAGAATTCGCGGACATGATCGAGCGCCATCACGATCATCACCAGTCCGCGCAGAAAATCGATGGCCTGCAGACGAGCGCTGCCGGAGCTACGGGCTGCCGTCATCTCTCAGCTCAATTCCCGTAAGCGCGCCGCGAGTATCTCCTCCGTCGCCGCGCCCTCGGAAACCAGGTGCCCCTCGAACTTGATGAGCGGAACTCCCTGCACACCGCCGTCCCGCGCGGCCTGTTCCTCCGCCCGAGCGTATTCCGCCAGCGCCGCATCGTCCAGGTCTTCGGGCGTCGCAATCGCATCCACGCCGCATTCGCGCGCAATCGAGAGCAGCACCGTCGGATTCCCCACATCTTCGCCGCGCGTAAAATAGCCTGTAAACAGCCGTTCCGCCACGCGATCCTGCACATCGAGCCCTTGTTTCAGCCCGGCCGCCATCAGCACATGGCCGCGAAAACTGTTCGGCGTCCGTTCCATGAGGTCGTGGCGGAATTCGATCCCCGCCTGCCGGCCGTTCTCCGCCACGCGGGCATCCAGTTGCCGCGAATACTCCCAGCTTCCGAACTTGGCCGTACGATATTCGCGCCTTGAGATGCCTTCAATCGGCATCCCCGGATTCAACTGAAACGGATGCCACCGGATTTCGATCGCACCGCCCAGAATCGCCGCCGCGCGCTCCAGCCGGCGTTTGCCGATAAAACACCACGGGCAGATAATATCCGAGACCACGTCAACCGTCAGCCGATGTCCCATCGCGAAATCATAGCACCGGCCCCGGCCATTTGCGGACTTGCGTGCGCGATAATTAGCCCATATGCGCAATCCGGCGTGGCTCGTCCTCGCGCTAGCTCCCACACTGCTGTTCGCGCAAAAACAGCCGTTCAACGTCGACGCTTTGCTGCAGATCCAGCGAATCGGCGACCCGCAGATTTCCCCGGATGGCAAAACCGTTGTTTTCTCTGTCGGCACGCCCGACCTTGATGCCAACAAGATCGTCAACTCCGTCTGGACCGTCCCTACGGCCGGTGGCGCACGCCGCAAACTGGCCGATCAGGCCGAGCGCCCGCGCTGGTCGCCCGACGGCAAGCGCTTGTATTACACCGGCACGGAGGGCGGCGCATCGCAGATCTGGAGCATGAATCCCGATGGCTCCGACCGACGCCAGATTACGCACCTATCGACCGAAGCGTCGGGAGAGATCGTTTCGCCCGATGGCCGGTATCTAGTGGTCACCAGCGACGTCTACCCCGATTGCGGCGCGGACGACGCCTGCAACAAGCGCAAGATCGACGCGGCGAAGCAGAACAAGACCCAGGCGCATCTGGTTTCCACCCTTCTTTTCCGGCACTGGAAAGCATGGCAGGGCGATACGCGCAGTCATTTGGTCTCGATATCGCTGATCGATGGCAAGACCGTGGATCTCACTCCCGGCGACCGGGTAACGCCGCCATTTTCCCTGGGCGGCCCGGACGATTACGCCATCTCGCCGGACAGCGCGGAAGTCGCATTCTCGCGTAATGCCGACCCAAACCCGGCCACGGGGACTAACAACGAAATCTACGTCGAACCCATTAGCGGCGGGACGCCAGCGAAGGTTTCAACCAGTCCGGGTGCGGATAACTCGCCAGCTTACTCGCCGGACGGAAAGTATCTCGCCTGGCGCTCTCAGACGCGCGCCGGATACGAGGCAGATAAGTGGCGCATTGTCCTGATGGACAGAGCAACGAAACAACTCAATGTGCTTACCGAAGGCCTGGACCGCCAGGTGGAAGGTTTCATCTGGTCTCCCGATTCGCGAAACCTGGTTTTCACCGCCATCGACCGCGGACTCCAGGCGATCCAGCTTATTCCCGTCACTGGCGGCGGCTCTCGCCCGATCATTTCCGGTCAGGCGGTCTATGACGACATGCAGTTCAACGCCGACGGGAAAACGATCGTCTTCACCAGACAGACCGGAAGCAGTCCGATCGAGATTTGCCGGGCCATGTCGAATGGCGGCGAAGCCGTGCCGCTGACCCACCTCAACGACGACCTGCTGAACAAGTATCAACTTACCGACTTTGAAGACTTCTGGGTTTCCGGTGCCGATGGAGTGCAGATCCAGAGCTTTCTGCTGAAACCGCCGAACTTCGACGCCACTCGGAAGTACCCCGTCATCGTGATGATTCACGGTGGTCCGCAGAGCGAGTGGGCCAACATGTGGCACTATCGCTGGAACGCCCAGACATTCGCCGGGGCGGGGTACGTTGTCGTGATGCCGAATCCCCGCGGATCGGTGGGCTACGGCCAGAAGTTCACCGACGATATCAATCAGGATTGGGGCGGCAAGCCGTATACCGACATCATGGCTGTCACCGACTACACGGCCAAATTGCCCTATGTCGATCCCGACCGCATGGCTGCGGCGGGCGGTTCATACGGCGGCTATATGATCGACTGGATTTTGGGCCATACGACGCGTTTCAAAGCTCTCATTTCACACGCCGGCGTTTACGATACCCGCGCCGAAGCTGAAAGCACCGAAGAACTCTGGTTTCCGATGTGGGATTTCGGCGGCATGCCAGTCGACAACCCGGAAACTTACGATAAATGGTCGCCCAGCTATTTCGCGAAGGAGTTCAGGACGCCTACGCTGGTGATAGCGGGCGAACTCGATTACAGGGTTCCTTACACGCAGTCTCTGCAGTTGTTCACCGCGCTCCAGCTGGCCAAAGTACCGTCGCAGTTGCTGGATTTTCCCGACGAAGGCCACTGGGTCGGCAAACCTCAGAACGCCATTTTGTGGTACAAGACCTTCCTCGACTGGATCGGGAGCTGGACTAAATAGTGAAAGCGATCATATTGGCTTTGCTGCTGCTCGCCGGCGCGGGCATCTATTTCTACGTGTCCTCGGATGCGCCCGTGCTGACGGTCGATTCCGTAAAGGTGATCGGCAATGCGACGCCTCTCAATGTTCACGTCGAAGATCCGCACGGCATTCGCAGGCTCGACGTCGAAGTGCGTCAGGATGGCAAGTCTTACTCCGCGACGAGCGTCGAAACCACTGCCCGGCGCTTCCTGATCGAGCGCCACGCGAAGCCGGTCACGCTGACGTCAACCGTCGGCCGAAAATCGATGCCGGCACTCCACGATGGCAAAGCGCAGATTGTGGTGACCGTGGTTTCGAACGATCTGCGCGCGGTTTCGGCGGAAAAGGCCTTTGATGTCGACGTGATGACCGCGCCTCCAACCGTCTCCGCCGATGGCCTCCAGCATTACATCAATCAGGGCGGCAGCGAAATGGTAACGTTTACTCCGGGCGGCGCATGGACCGAGGCTGGCGTCAAAGTGGGCGACTACACTTTCCGCAGCTTCCCTTTGCCTGGCCATCCGGGCCAGTACTTCAGCTTGTTCGCGCTCTCATGGCAGCTCGATCCAGGCACGCCGATGTGGGTCTACGCGACGAATCCCACGGGCGCGCAGGCGCGGTCGGACTTCTGGCACAAGGTCTTCCCGAAGCAGTTTCACTCGAGCACGATCCGGCTCGAAGACATGAATATCGATCGGATCGTGAACCAGATCGATCCCGATCATAAAATTCCCGGTGACCTGGTCGCGCGCTTCGTCTACATCAACAGCGCGATGCGCAAAGAGAACAACAAAACGCTGGCCGATCTGCGCTTCCAGACCGAGCCGAAGTTCCTCTGGACCGGCGCGTTTCTGCCCATGGTCGATTCCACCGTGGAAGCCCGTTTTGCCGATCAGCGCACCTACACGTGGCAGGGGAAGACAGTAGACAAACAGGTCCATCTCGGCTTCGACCTGGCGAAACTGGCGCATTCGCCGATCCCGGCGTCGAACGACGGCAAGGTCGTGTGGGCGGAAAATCTGGGTATCTACGGTAACTGCATCGTGATTGACCACGGCTTCGGATTGCAGAGCATCTACGGCCATCTGAGCGAGTTCCTCGTCAAGAAGGGCGACGCAGTGAAGAAGGGCCAGATTATCGGCAAGACGGGCTCGACCGGTCTCGCCGGAGGCGACCATCTGCACTTCACGATGCAAATTGACGGCGTCCAGGTGAATTCGGTCGAGTGGTGGGATCCGCACTGGGTGAAGGACCGCGTGCTGAGCAAGATGGGGCTCACGCTCGAAGGCGCGGATGCGCCGACCGCCCCGGCCGAACCGGAACCGAAGGCGAAAGCGCATAAGGCGAAGGCTGCCGCGCCGAAGAAACGTCACCACTAAGAGGCTGAGTTGGGGGCAGGCGGTTCCGACTGCCGTTGAGCGCATCGAGGCGCCACCGGCGGCGCCTCGGAAGAAAGCAGTGCGTGCAGAGTCACTGTTGTTCGGTTTACAAAACGAACTCCGGGAACAGGGCGGAATGGCAGACGGAACCGTCTGCCCCACAGCGTCCGGCCCTCTCGGGCATTGGTTTGGACGCAGTACGGGCGTTGTGCTTCCGCAGGTTTGGATATTCGTGATGTCAAAGATCGGACTGCAAGACCCGAATGCTGCCACCCGGCTGGTGGCTGGCTTCGATTAACCGGCAGTCAAGCTGCCGGTGGCCGGCTGGCCTGTCAGGCTGCCTTGTCGGGGACGATCTTCGGCGCCAACCGCGGTGGGGTTGCGAACATGCGGTCGAGCCCGGCGAAGGCGTCGGTCTGGTCCAGCTTGTCCTGCATGGCAGAGTTGCGTTTCGCCGCCATGGTTGCTTTCAGCACCTTGGTGGAATCGACGACGCCGAGATCGGACGTGTCCGTGTCGGTGAAGATTTCGTTGCGAATCTGCCGCTCGGTCTGGAGTTGGCGGAGTTCGGCCATGGCTTGTTTGCGGAGACGGCTGGCCTGGGCGCGGGCGCGATCGACCGATTTCTGGATTTTTTCGGCGTCGCTGCCGGGTTCCTGCGTGGAATCCGCGCCTTCGCCGGCGCTGCGGATGCGGGCGGCAAGCTCGCCTTCGACGTTGCCGCAGCGGCGGAGACGCCACATGGCGCGGCGGATTTCGTCGACGAGGCCTTCTTCGACGATGCCGACCGGGCTGAACTCCTGTTTCAGCTGAACGACGTATTGCGCATAGGTAAGTTCTTCGCCGGGGAGGATGAAGTCGTTGAAGGTGAAGAGGCCGTGAGAGATCGCGTTCTGCGAGGAGACGGCTCGGCCGGATTCCGTGCGGGGTCCGCCACGGTAGGTGTCGTTTGTCTCGGGCGCGGGAGCTGCGCCGGGAGTTGGGATGGGTTCTGGTGCTGTAGACATAAGAGTTTTGGTAAACCTCCGGTTACAGGATAGGCATACGGGTGGGCGGAGTTTGAGGGGTGAGAACTGCAAGTTCATGAAAAAAGGGGCAATATAAAATTGGAAATCGCGAACTGAGGTTCGGTTGGGACGGGTATACCGGGGACAGCCGAACAGTCTGCTACGCGCCGCCGAGCCTATGTGGGGCGATGCAGATGTTCTTACGAACATCCTGACCCGGTTGCGCCCGGAGAATTCAGGGAACTTGCTCGCCGCTATTTCGACCGTGCATGCGAAAGCGAAGGCATTACAGACTATCCGAAATATCCGAAATGGTGCGGCACACAACCATGCGCAGAACCTAAGTGAAATTCAGTTGCTGCAGTCGGCGTATGTTGCCTTCCCGATTGCTCATCCCACGCATTCAATGTTTGGATTGAGCCACGGTCGAGCGATTTTTTAATTACTGACGCGATTGAAGATCTGAAAGACGAAACGCTGGCGGCAATTTCGTGAATGGGAGATTCCCGTATTCTCCGCGTCCGATCGCCGGGCATCAGGACGTTGGTTGTTCTATGCTATCTTGGACGCGCCGTGTGGAATGCCCTGGTACTGTAAACCGATAGACCGACATATGTCCTCTCTTCCCAATCCAGTGGCCGCGCTGATGGATCAGCCTTTACGCATTTGCCTGCGCGAGATCCCAGGCCGCCTGCATTCGCAGCCACATATCGGTACTGCCTCCGAGTGCCTGTTCAAAACGCAGAGCCATCACAGGGGTAAGGGCGCTTCTGCCCTGTATCACGTTGTGAAGCTGCTGGCGCGTGATCTTCATCGCTTTCGCGGCCTCGGCCACACTCAGGTTCAGTTCATCAAGGTTGGCTTGGCGAGCGCACCGGGGTGAACGGGTATTTTCATCGGCATCGCGTCTTCCTCCTAACGGTAATCCTCCAAATCCACGCCCCAGGCGTCGCCGTCCTCGAAAAGGATGGTCGCCCGTGCTCTAAGCGATGAGGTCTTCATATGCTTCGTGGTCGCCGATCCAGAACCATAAGAAACCGTAGGGTCTTTTGAACGCAAGGCACGGTTGCTTAACGTCACTCGGACGGAGTGAATTTCCTCACCGTGCCGGTGCCGGTCGCCGATTTTCTTGAATTGCAATGAGCGATGCAGCGGGTTTCCTTTCAACAGCGAAAACTGCTTATCGGCAGCGCCGCGGACGTGCGGCTGGAGCGCGCCATAGTGCTGCCAGAACTGAGAAGTGGCGCGATGCTCGGTAGTGCCTGAAATGTGCGTTGGTCCAAAAATAGCTAACGCTGGTAATTTCCTTCCGACCCCTGTAGCCTTGAAGTATGGCATCCGAACGTACCGAACTGCGGGCACTGCGAAACCTGATCTCTGAAGCGGAGCTTGTTATCGCCACTGCTGAACTGCCGCAAGGCAGGGGAACCCGCGCACTGGAACTGCTGCGATCCGCTCTGGCGCTAACCGATGATCTGATCGGACAAACGAAACTGGCTCCTGCCGCGCTCATGGGTCGCAAGGGCGGTGCCAGCATCGCGAAGCGAGGGCCAGAGTACTTCCGACAGTTGGCAGCGAAACGCAAGACGCGGGCAGGTGGAAGGCCGCGCAAACAATCCTAACTATGGGATTAAAAATGATGGCTTTACGCTGGAGTTAGTCCGTTACAATCAGTCTTTACATATGAAAAGCCCGGCGCGAAGGCCGGGGCTTCTCGGTGAAGACTAGACACCCTCATCGTAGCCCCCTCTGCGTTCCGGCGCAAGAGGAAGGCCGCGCCCATTGCCGGACGAACAAATAGCCAGCATACCAGGACGCCAAGCCTATCTCTTGGCGTTGCAGACCCATTGGCCTGAAATGCTCGCATCCTTGCGGTTGGATGTTCTACCCGTATATGAACCGAAATGGCACGAGTACGAACTGAAAGCGACCGGGTTAGATGGTGTCGCTGAGGTCTTGGAGGGGATGGCCAGAAGGATTCCAATCGGTGAGGAAATTTGGACGCGGTTCCAAACGGACTCTGACCGTCCGGCGTTGCGAGAGGCGATGGCGCGGTGGGGAGAGCAGTTCAACGTAACAGAGGCGTGGATATTTGAATCCGCGCTCGATGCACTCTTGGCGTACTTCCAGTTGGGAACTGAGAGCGAACATTGGGTCTGGTGGTATCAGCCACGGGGCTTCCACGCACGGTTTGAGCCAAAATTCCCGCAGAATATCTGGTATCCACCACGGGGCGGCTGGGCAGAATCATGGAAAGACTTTAAGGCCCGCATGAATTTGGAATTCAGAAGGCAACTGTCCGACTATAAGCGATATGTAGAAGTAAAGTTTGGTGTCGGAAAGGAGGAACACCTTCTCCGCCGCGATGCCGAATGGACTGCCCGGTATCAAAAGGGCGAACTCGCTGTCGCGATATGCGAGTCGGCTGAACTCACCGGCTACGACGACTCTGCACAAGCAGTATTTGTTGCGATCAAGACGTTCGCAAAATTGATTGGACTCAAGCTCCGAAAAAGAGGCCAGCGAATCCCCAAGAAGATATCTGTAGTGCGAAATGCGAAATAGCCACTACATATATCTGTACTTCGGTCGCTGTCCCCCCCGGTACAGATATCCGTAGTTGGATCTGAGACCACAACACTACAGATATTTGTGCGCGATGTGCATCCAAACTCACTACATCGAATTCAATAAATTTAATGGGATAAACAGAATAGCCCCAGCGCGCAAACGCTGGGGCCGGGTCTTGAGGAAGGCGTCCGGGCTAAATCCAGATGCTTTCCGTCCATCGAAAGGAGCCGCTCATGATTTCAGTCAAGCGGGCCAACGGCAGAGTCACGATCACTATCCACATAGGCGACGTGACAATCACCATTGATGTCCCATTATAGGGCCGTAAGGCTCACTTTGGCAAGCCGTGGTCTAAGGGATTGCCCAGCCACGGCTTTGCTTCTAAGCTGTTGATAAATATATAAATAAACATTGGAAACTGCGTGATTTTTGTCTTGAAAACAGCGCACGCTCGTTGTATAATATTGGTATATGGTGATGGCGACAAAGACCACGAAAACAATGACTTGCAAGGCGTGCGACGTGACTTGTCAACGCTTCGGAAAGCACAGAAACGGCCTTTCACGTTTCCGTTGCCCCGATTGCAAAAAAACTTTCACCGAACCCCACAGCCGCACACTGGGCGAGATGTACGTTCCCGAAGAAAAGATGCTCATGGCCGTGCAGTTGCTCCTGGAAGGCAACTCGATACGCTCCACGCAGCGCGTCACCGGATTGGACCTGAACACGATCATGAAGATTCTGGTTCTCGCAGGCCAGAAGGCCGAAGCCGTCATGGGCAGGTACATCCGCAATGTGGTGGTAAATGATGTTGAGGTCGATGAAGTTTGGGGCTTCATCGGCAAGAAGGAAAAGCGCGTGCGCCCCCAGGACGATCAGAACTTGGGCGACTGCTATTCGTTCGTCGCCATTGAGCGCAACACGAAGTTGGTTCTCAACGTCGCCATGGGCAAGCGCGACAAAGTAACGACCGACATTTTCATCGAAGGGCTACGCGATGCCATCCAGCCCGGTTGCCGTTTTCAGATCACGTCAGACGGTTTTGCGCCGTACAAAAATTCCATACCGGATACCTTCGGAAACCGCGTTGACTTCGCGATGCTCATCAAGGTCTACCGCGCCGCGCCGGAAGGCGAACGACGGTATTCACCCGCTGAAGTGCAGTCCGTGGAGGTGGTCCCAGTCTGCGGCAATCCTGATCCGGCCCGTATCTGTACCTCGATCATTGAACGCTCCAATCTGAGCCTGAGAGTGGGCCAGCGCCGCTGGACGAGGTTGATGAACGGTTTCAGCAAGAAGTGGGAGAACCACGCTGCCGCGATGATGCTCTGGTATGCCTATTACAACTTCTGCCGGGTTCACAAGAGTCTGCGTGTGACACCAGCGATGGAGGCCGGAATAACAGACCATGTGTGGGAATTGCGGAACTACTTTGCTAAATCGACAACGCAGGTTCTTTAGTGGATAGCTTTGCGCGTATGTTCCACCACTCGCAGGTACCGGCGTAACGGAAGGAGCAATGGAAAGGATCATCACAACCATATTCTTTGGCGCATCGCTTTTGCCTCAGTGGGCCATCCACGAACAGCCCCATGATCTGCTCATGAACAGAAACAATCGAGAGCACGCCGTTGATGCGACAGATGCTCTCATCTCGCATCTGATTAAATATTGCGCGAGCCTGCCCTAGGCTGTCACGGTCTTCAAAGTGATTCGGTTCCTCGCCACGGTCGTTAGCTATTCTGTGAATCCCGACCAGCGGCTCTACGTCAAGAAGATAAACAGCATCTGGCGTGGGAAATAGACGGTGCATCTCGTCGCTCACGGTCGGAACGTCCGCTCCGCGTGCTCCCTGATACGCGATTGTCGAGTAGAAATAGCGGTCTAGAATAACGACCTCTCCAGCTGCCAAGTGCGGAGCTATCAACTTCTCAACGTGCTCGGTACGATCTTTGATGAATGTCTCCAACTCCTCAGCGGGAGAAAGTCTGCCTGTGAGCGCTGATTTTCGGAGGATGCTTCCCCATTGCCCAGTAGTCGGTTCCTTGGACTTGACGACAGGGACACCGGCGCGCTTTAATGCTCTGTAGAGCATGTTTACTTGGGTGGTCTTTCCTGCGCCGTCGATCCCCTCGACCGCAATCAGAATTCCTCTTTTAGACATATCGCCCACTCAGGAATACTAGAACGAATGGGGGGCATCGCGTTAACGACAATTTTGCAGGATGCTGTTTTATCAACACGTTTTCCATCAGAGCGTCCATCGCGACCCGCAACAGCGCGGATGCGAAAAACCTGTGGACAACTTCGTGTGGGCGGTGATGAAAAAACATATATCCATAAAAATGTTTTAACGTCATAGTATCACGTTTCGACCAACGCACCTTTCAGGCACTACCCGATGCTCCATGAAGCCGTGTTTCTAAAGCGGCTGAACGCGGCCGTCTTTCTCGTCGGCCAAAGCGCGGTGGATCACACTGTCGAGGCGGCCTGCGGCGAGGTCGGATTGAAGGCGGGCGTCAATGGGCTGCGGGCAATGCCGGTCAAGCCAAGAATACAGCTCTTCCAGTTCGCGCGGCCCGAGGGTCTGTATCGCGCGTTCGATCTCTTGAATTGTGTTCATGGGCCTCTCCGTTATTTATTTTATTGCGGCGAGGTTAGCGGCGGGGCGGAGGGTTCCATAGCGACTCAAAGGACCCTCCGTGAAACGAGGCAATGCGGAGGTTCCTATCGATCGGGCAACGATTGCGGGAACAATAGCTGCGCCCGTGGTTCTTTCCTGCCGTTCCCGGCTTTGCTACCGTACAGGCTTCTAAATTGCTCCAGATGGGTATCCACTTGACTCGGGTTGCTCTAGCTGGCTGCACTTTGTGGGGCGGGGTCCTCGCGTGCCGGGAGGCCCCTGCCTCCGCTTGCGAGCAGCGGGACGAGGGCGTCCCGCGCGGTCAAGGGTGACCGCCCCACCAATCCGCTGCCAGAGCGATTACCTGAGTCAACCGGATACCGACCTCGCTCTAAATGGGCTTGCCGGGTTTATCTTCCCTGCTGCGGAGAATCGCGGCCATGACGCGGGGGCTGCGATGGCGGTGAAAAGCCGCCACTACCCACAAGGGCTGGCCGCGGGCGCATAGGCGATCAGGTAATCGTACACGCGCACGAAGCGCAGCGGGCGTGAGGTAAGGTCAGTTCGCCGGTGGCCCTGATGCGGAAATGGCACAAGGGCGAGAGCCGCCTGCCCATAGCGTTATATACTCAAGCCAAAGTTATGCTGCGTTTTGTCCTGTTGATCACTTTGGCGGTCGGCACCGCGCTCGCCGCCGACGATCCCTTCATCGGCAAGTGGAAACTGAGCCTCGAGAAGAGCAAACTCACCGGCCAGACCATCGAAATCGACGAAGTCTCTCCCAACAACTACAAGTTCAAGGAAGACGAGCACAGCGACGAAATCCTCGCCGATGGCCTCGATCACGCCACCCATTTCGGCGATTCGATGGCAATCACGAAAAAGAGCCCGGACACCTGGGTCATCACCTACAAACAGGGATCGACCGTCACGATGAACACGACCTGGAAAGTTTCGGCGGATAACCAGACGCTCACCTACATCGCCGAAGGCACCCGCCCCAACGGCCAGCACTTCAGGAATCAGATGACTTCGAAGCGCATCGCCGGGACCACCGGACTCGCCGGCAAATGGCAAACCACCGGCGTCTCCCTCAGCAGTCCCGAGGAAATCTACATCGCGCCCTTCGCCAAAGACGGCCACGCCATCGCTTTTCCGGACCGCAAACAAACGGTGCGCATGAAATTCGACGGCAAAGAGTACTCCGATGCGGGACCGACAGTCGTTGAAGGTTCGACCACCTCCGGCCGCCGCATCGACGCGAATACGATTGAGACCACCGAGAAAGTCAAGGGGAAAGTGATTGAAACGGCGAAGGCCACCATTTCGACCGATGGCAAGACGCAGACTATCGTCGTCACCGAACCGGACGATCCGGCGCCGGTCGTGCTGGTTTACGAGCGTGAAGGGAATTAATTAGCGGCCGTTTGGCGACCGCGCCATATAGCCGCGCGTAACTATCAGTCGTAAACGAAGTGGAGAACCTTCTTCAGGTCCTCCCACGCTTCCCGCTTCGCATCCGCGTTGTAGGCGCGCAACAAATAAGACGGGTGATACGTCACGATCAACGGAATGTCGTGCCACTTGTGCCATTTGCCGCGCAGTCTCGTGACCCCGTCTTTTCCGCCCAACAGCGCTTTCGATGCCGTTGATCCAAGCGCGCAAATCGCTTTGGGGCGAATCGCCTGTAGCTGGCGGAACAGAAACTGGCCGCAGATTTCCATCTCGTCGGGCTCGGGAGTTCTGTTTTCGGGTGGGCGGCATTTCACCACATTGCAGATGTAAACGTCGGCGCGAAGCAGCGGGATGCCTTCCTTCTTCGCGGTGCCTTCGATCATCTGCGTGAGCAACTGGCCAGCCCGGCCAACGAATGGGATACCCTGCGCGTCTTCGTCCGCGCCCGGTCCCTCGCCGACAAAGACGAGTTGCGACTGCGGGTTGCCATCGCCAAATACGATCTTGTTGCGGCCTTTATGGAGCGCGCATCGGGTGCACTCACCGATGTCCTGGCTGATCTGGACGAGCGTGTCGCCGTCGGGCGCGAGGCTCGGCAGGATTGTCATCGGGATTGGCGCAGGCTGTGCAGCATCCAACAGAACGGGTTCGGTGCGTGTAGCAACGCCGTCCGAGGCCGGATCCCGCCGATACAACTCCTTGACGCCCAGATCCCTGAAGTATTCGATCCGCCGCCGTAACTCGTCGGTATTCACCGCGTCACGCCCGCCGTCCGGCGCAACCGGATCATCTGCCCCAGAATGCGGTCGGCAATCTCCCGCTTCGGCGCGCGCGGAACTTCCACAACCACTCCGCCGCGCATCACGAGCAACACCTCATTCGTGTCGGATTCGAACCCCGCGCCCTCGCCGCCAACCCGGTTTGCCACAATCATGTCGCAGTTCTTTTCTTCCAGCTTCCGGAGCGCGTATGCGAGCACATTCTCCGTCTCAGCCGCAAAGCCGACCAGCAGCCTCTCTCCCCGCGTCCTGCCCAGCTCAGCCAGAATGTCCCCGACCGGCTCCAGTTCGAGCGTTGCCGGAGCGCCTTTCTTCTTGATCTTCTGCCGCGCCGGAGCCGCCGGACGGAAATCGGCAACTGCCGCGCACTTAATGATCGCCGTGGCCGGTTCCAGATGCAAGAAAACGGCGTCACGCATTTCGACCGCAGTGCGAACCCGAACGACCTCCGCGCCGCGCGGCGGATCGAGCGCAACCGGTCCGCTGACCAGAATCACGCGCGCGCCACGATCCAGCGCAGCCTCAGCCAGCGCATAGCCCATCTTGCCGCTCGACCGGTTCGAGATAAACCGCACCGGGTCGATCGGTTCCTGGGTCGGCCCGGCCGTGATCAGAATCGTCTCGCCTTCCAGATCGCGAACCCCGGGGTTCAGCGTCTTCCGCACGGCATCGAGGATACCGTCGTTCTCGGCCAACCGTCCCGCTCCGAATGTGCCGCATGCGAGCAAACCAACACCCGGCTCCACGATCACGTGCCCGCGCCGCCGCAGCGTCTCCATGTTGGCGCGCGTCGCCTCGTGCTCCCACATATTGGTATTCATGGCGGGCGCGAGAATCACCGGGCCGCGAAATGCAAGGTAAAGGGTGGAGAGAAATCCGCCGGCCAGTCCGTGGGCAAATTCCGCCAGAATGTTCGCCGTCGCTGGCGCGACCAGCAGCAGATCGTTCGCTTGCGCGAGGTCGATGTGCTCGATCGCCGCGGAAGGCTCGAACAGGTTGGTCAGGACCTTCCTGCCGGTCAACGCCGCAAATGTCGTCGGACTGACGAACTCTTCGGCCGACCGCGTCAGCACCGCCTGCACTTCGTGGCCGTCGCGAACGAGCGAACGGGCGAGATCGGCGGCTTTATACGCCGCGATGCCGCCCGTAACGCCGAGAATGATCCGCATAACAGAACGAAGGCAGAGCGCCCGCCAGCTCCGGCCGGTAGCCCTCAGGTCAGATCGCTGGTTCTTCGATGAACTCCGGCGCGAAAAGGATGTCGTTCGGCAGTTCGTACTTCACCAGACCGCGCCGCGCTTCTTCCATGGCGATTACGGTCGATTTCTTCGAAGAAGTTGGCAGCACCGGGCGTTGTCCGCCCTGGAGCTGCCGTGCGCGCTTCGCTGCCACGATGATGAACCGGTAGGTGCTCTGGTCCACATCGTCCGGAAGCGTGCAGTGTGCGTTGTTGCGTACTCTTGTTTCACTCATAAATGCTTAACTCCTGTTATCTCTCTGCGTCACAGGCCCCCGCGGGCGGCGCGCCAAACGTGGCCAATATCGGCCGGATCTTTTCCTCGACGCGAACCCTTCGCACGCGCTCGGCGCGCACGATCCCTTTCAGGGATTCCGCGGCCAGATTCAGATCTTCGTTCACCAATACGTAATCGTACAGGCTGTAATTCCGAATCTCACGGGCCGCGTTCGCCAGCCGCCGCAGTATCACCTCATCGGAATCCTGGCTGCGCGCCCGAAGGCGTTTCTCGAGAATCTCGCGCGATGGCGCAAGGACGAAGATCGTGACGGCGTCGGGTATCCGCTTCTTTAATTGTGCCGCACCTTGTACGTCAATGTCGAGCACCAGATCTTTGCCCGCCGCCCGGGCCTTGTCGAGTTCGGAGGTGTGGGTGCCGTAATAGTTGCCGAAAACATCCGCATGTTCCAGAAACTCGCCCGCCAGAATCCGCCCCTCAAACTCGGAACGGTCAATGAAATCATAGTCCTGGCCGGAAACTTCGCTGCCGCGCGGAGCCCGCGTGGTGCAGGAAACCGAAAAGGTCAGCCCTTCCACCTCGGTCATGAGGCGGTTCACAAGGGTGGATTTTCCCGAGCCCGACGGCGCGGAAATAATGAAGACTGTGGTCATTCGATGTTGAGAGATTGTTCGCGGATACGGTCGATTTCGGCTTTGGCGGCCAGCCCCAGGTCGGTCAACGCCAGTCCCTGCTCGCCCAGGCCGCCGGTTTTCGAGAGTATTGTGTTCGATTCGCGGTTCATTTCCTGGAGCAGGAAGTCAAGCTTCTTGCCGGTTTCGCCGTCCGATGAGATCAGCACACCCGTTTGATCGGCATGAGTCTTCAGTCTGACCAGTTCTTCGCTGATATCGCTCCGCTCGGCGATCAGCGCCGCTTCCTGGGCGAGCCGCGCGGGGTCCACATGGGCGCCGTTCAGCAGTTCGGACAGCCGGTCGCCGAGCCGCTTATGAAAATAAGGAAGTGCGCGCGACCGGATTTCTTGCATTTTGGCGATGATTTCGTGGATGGAGGCGATCCGAGCCCGCAGTTCGGCGTCGATCGACGCGCCTTCGCGGAGCCGGAAATGGTCGAGCTCATCCAGCGCCTCGGCGGCGGCGGAAAGCGTCTCGGCTTCGAGCGTCTCGTCGGGTTGCGCCGTGGCGGCGCGCGTTTCGATCATGCCGGGCAGACGCAGCGCCTGGTTGAGGTCCGGCTTCGATTCAATCCCGAAGCGCTCGGCCACATCGCGGAACGAAGCGAGCCAGGCGCGGAGCAGCGGCTCGTTGATCGTCGCGGCGCCGTCCGGGCTGGTTTCCGCATTCCGCCTGAATGAGACCTGAACCTGCGCGTGACCGCGAACGATGCGTTTCCGGATTGACGCGCGTAACGCGGGTTCGACCGAATCGAACTCCTGCGGCATGTGGAAGTGGAGATCGAGGCCTTTGTGGTTGACCGTTTTAATCGTGAGCGTGAGTTCGCCCGACGGCAATGAGCGTGAGACGCGGGCGAAGCCGGTCATGCTGCGAATGGGCATCGAGTGGGGTGTTTCGATTATGACACTCGACTACCAGGCGTTCGCAGACGCTTCCGGAACTGGCGAGTGGTTTCCGGTTATCCCAACAGAGCCATGATTCCTCTACCGAATTCCCGGGCCGCGCCGCATAGTGATGCAAAAGCGTTCACCAGCAGCCGGGGATGGCCCGGAACGTGCACGATCCAGTTCGCTGTGATTCGGGAATCCATTTTGGCGGGCCTGAACGAGAGGCGGGCGAATGGCGTTCACAGCGCCGCCAGGATTGCGGCCATCTGCGTCAGTCCTATCGCTTCCACTCCCTCACTCAGCGGGTAGCGATCATTGCCTGGATTGACGACGAAACACTTATCGGGCTTCACGTCTTCGCAGGCCGCGAAGAATCCTTTCTCCGGGCGAGCCGTCAGGCTCCGTTTGATTTCAATGGCCCAAAGCCCATGACCGGGGATTTCCAGCAGTAGATCGATCTCCGCCCCGACGGCCGTTCGGTAAAAAAGCGGCGCGGCTCGCTCAGGCGCAGCGGCGATCAGGTTCTCCACTACGAACCCTTCCCAACTGGCACCCACCACCGGATGGCTAAGCAAGGCATCCTCATCCGCGATATTAAGCAGCGCATGAACGATGCCGCTATCCCTCACAAAAACCTTCGGAGATTTAACCAGACGCTTGCCGATGTTGCTTTGGAACGGCTGCAATCTGCGCACCAGCATCAGATCGGCCATCAGTTCGATGTAGCGGACAACGGTCTTGCCATCTACCGCCAGGCTGCGCGCGAGTTGAGCCGAGTTCAGGACGCCGCCCTGCACGTGAGCCAGCATCGTCCAGAAACGGAGCAGCGTTGTGGCTGGAATACGTGGGCCGAACTGGGGTATGTCGCGTTCGAGATATGTTCTGATGAAGGCCTGTCTCCAGATCAGGCTGCGTGAGGCGTCAGCGGCGAGAAAGCTTTCCGGGAACCCTCCGCGCACCCAAAGGTCGGACTGCCGCTCGCGCTCAATTTCGAGCACGTCAAAAGGAGACATCCCGATATAAGCGATCCTTCCCGCGAGCGTCTCGGACTGCCGCAGCAAATCGGAAGACGCCGATCCCAGAAGCAGAAAGCGCCCGGAGGTTCTTCCGCGCCGTCTTCCCTCGTCGATAAGGCCGCGAAGTGGCGCGAAAAGATCGGGCATTCGCTGGACTTCGTCCAGAACAACCAGCTTGTCCTCGCGCGCGGCGAGATAACGTTCGGGATCGGAGAGCCTGTCGCGATCGGAGGGTGATTCAAGGTCCAGGTAAACGCTGTCACGTGTCGCCGCGATTGCCCGCGCGAGCGTTGTTTTTCCGACCTGACGAGGTCCGAGCAAGGCGACTGCGGGAAGATCGCTAAGTCTTTGCTGGACAGTGGCTTCTATGCGACGCGAGATCACTACATGCAATTATGGCACGCCATTCCCGATTTGCACGGATCTCTTAAGGGCCAGTAGCCAGATTGGTTGGCTACAATGGCGGCAGCGAGTTCCACACGTTTATGAACATCAACGTTGGCGATGCGCGGGACAGACTCAGCCAATTAGTACAGAATGTCCTCGAAGGCGAAGAGATCACTATCTGCGCAACGGCGAGCCCGTGGTGGACTTGGTACGCACCAAAAGCCCGCGAAAGGCCTCGCCCAAATTCGGCACAATGAAAGGCCGGATCGTGGTCAGGGATCCGAACTGGCACAAGGGTCCGGAAACGGACGAAGAACTTGCAGCCTGGCTTAAGGGCGAGTTCAAGTAGATGCGCGCCTTGCTCGATACCCAGGCACTTGTGACGCTTGCGATTGACGGTATCGAAGGAGTTCCGCCGAAGGTGCGCCGGTTGCTGCGGAATGCCGATACGGAACTTGCGCTCAGCGCCGTAAGTATTGCCGAGATCGCCATCAAGACGAGTATCGGCAAGCCGGAAAGTTCGAGCGAGACGGTCGCTGGGGCGATTTCGGATCTTAAGATCACGGTTCTGCCGTTTAGCGGAAGAATTGTCCAATACAAGATG
>PLEX01000082.1 GCA_003136575.1 Bryobacterales bacterium
GCTATCTGGCCCAAGCGGGATTATGACTGTTAGCAGGCGCGAGTTTCTGGCGATGCCCGCACTCCTTCTTGCCGCGCGCGCAACCGATGCGCGCATCGACGAACTCACCACAAGCTTTGAAGACTTCACCTATCGCGCGCCTTACAAGTTCGGCGGCAAAGAGGTGGATCGGGTTACGGTGCTCAACGTCCGGTGCCGCGTGCGCCTGAAAAACGGCAAGACGGCGGAAGGTTTCGCCTCGATGCCGATGGGGAATGTGTGGTCGTTCCCCGCGCCTGGCGTCCCGTATGAAACCACGCTTAATGGCATGAAGGTTCTGGCCGGGCGCATCGCCGGGATCACCCGGGGCTTTCGCGAGTACGCGCACCCGCTTGATGTGAATCACCAACTGGAGCCGGAATACCTGAGGGCCGCCGCCGAGGTGTCGCGCGAATTGAAGCTACCTTTGGCGATTCCGAAGCTCTGCATGCTGGTTACGGCAAGCCCCATCGACGCTTCGCTGCACGATGCGTTCGGCAAGCTGCATGGGCGGAACAGTTTTGCCGTCGCGGGAAAGGAGTTCGTTCGGTACGATCTTTCGCACTACCTGAACGCCGAATTTCGCGGCGAGCATCTCGACCAATACATTGCGCGGGAACCGGCTAAGAAGATCCGCATGTACCACTCGGCGGGCGCGTCCGATCCGCTGACCGCGCGTGAGATCACGAAGCCGATCGGCGACGGTCTTCCGGAAACGCTCGAAGACTGGATCCCGTACAGCGGCGTGACGGCGATCAAAATCAAACTGAACGGCAACGATCTCGCGTGGGACGTCGATCGGGTGGCTTCGATTCACACGGTTACCAGCGCCGCGCAGGCGAAGCGCGGATTCGGCGACTGGATCTATTCGCTCGATTTCAACGAACGCTGTCCGAACGTTCAGTATCTGCTCGATTTCGACCACAAGCTCGGCGAGAAAGCGCCCGATGCGTTTCGCCGCGTGCAATACATCGAACAGCCGACGGCCCGCGATCTGGCCTCGGATCGCGCCAATACGATGGTCGAAGCCGCGAAACTGCGCCCTGTCGTGATTGACGAGTCGCTGACCGGGCTGGACGCGCTGCTGCTGGCACGCGACATGGGTTACACCGGAGTTGCGCTCAAGGCCTGTAAGGGGCAGTCGCAAACGCTGCTCCTTGCGGCGGCTGCGCAGAAGTACAAGATGTTCCGCTGCGTGCAGGATTTGACTTGTCCCGGCGCGGCGCTCGTGCACTCCGTCGGAATTGCGGCGCACATTCCCGGCGTTTCCGCGCTCGAAGCCAACGCCCGGGAGTATGTGCCATCGGCGAGCCGAGATTGGGTCAAAAAGTATCCGGGTATTTTCGATGTGAGAGACGGATATCTCGATACGACAGGCCTGAACGGCCCGGGTTTGGGAACGAGTTGAAAAGTACGCTGGCCCGCATCCTGACCGCATTTCTGATGGCGACTCCCGCGTTCGCGGTCGAACTGAAGCCGGAGACCGCAGCCGCATTCGACCGTTACGTCCGCGCCGTCGAGACGCGGATGGACGACGAAATACGGAACAACGAATTCCTCGCGCTCGATCGCCTGCCCGATGCGAGCCGGCGCGCGGCATACGATCAGATTCGGCAAGGTCAGATCGAAATCCAGACCCTGCGCGCCAGCGAAAATGGCCGGCCGATTACGGTTCCGAACGGCATGATACACCACTGGCTGGGCATTATCTTTCTGAAAGGCGCGACTCTGCCCGAAGTGCTCGCGATCCTTCAGGACTACGATAACCACCAGGAGATCTACAAACCCCGCATGCGCCGCTCGAAGCTGATCGAGCGGAACGGAAGCGATACGAAGATTCACTTGCAACTGTTTAATAAGTCGGTGGTAACGGTCTTCCTGAATGCGGATTTCGACGTCAGAGACACGGACTACGGACCGGCGCGCTATCAGATCGCACTGCGCTCCACCCACATCGCAGAACTTGTAAATCCGGATACTCCCGGCGAGCGCGAGCTTCTCTCCGGAAACAATCATGGCTATATGTTGCGTTTCGCCAGCCACTGGAGGGTGGAGGAGAAGGATGACGGCGTGTACTTACAGAATGAATCGGTCGCATTGAGCCGCGCCGTGCCCACGCTGTTCGCCCGGCTCGTCAATCCGTTTATCAAAGATCTTCCCCGCGATATTCTGCGGCATCTGCTGACGGATACCCGAGACGCCGTAGAGAAAGCGCGGGACTGATCACCGAGCACGTCGGAACGAAGTCGGGCCACGCGCCGGCGCGCGGCCTGTCGTATTCGGAATCCGCTGGCTGCGCGGCGATCGTCATCGCGAATCGCGGTCTTTGCCGGAAGGGGCCACGGGCGGCAATGCCGTGCGGGACGACGCGGCTGATCCGCACACTTGGGACGCCGCCCCGCGGATCTTCGCGTAGAAAGACTGCATAGCGATGCCGTAAGCCCCAATCGCTTCCTTCCTCTGCTTCAACGCCGTCATCTCCGCATCGAACGCCGCCTGCGTCCTCCTCGCCGATTCCGGATTCGCAGGCGTCCGGCTTTCCTCGTCCGCCACGGCATCCCAGTAACTGAGTTCCGCTTTGAGCCACAGACCAAGCGCACCGTTCGCGCGATCAATCAGTTCGTAGACGCGCTGGATGTCGCAGCGCTGAGGGCCGACAAGCGTAGCGATCCCGGCGATGCCTGCCTCGTCGAATTTCCCGTAGAGCGCGTGAAGTGCCTCCGCGCCCTCGCGTAGCGTACGGAGAGACGGCGTGGCTGTATTATCGTTGAGGCCCCCACCGGCAAACGCCAAGGGAGCGGCGATGTCCGGAGCCTCGGGCCGATCATGCAGGAGAGCCGCGAAATCCGTCGCCGTCATCCGAGAGTTTGCCTGTTCGCCGCTATCGCCGGAAGCACCAGGGGGAACCGGTCCGAAAGGCGGCGAGGCGGCGGGGACACGCGCAACATCTGAATACCCGTCGGTCGCTTTTGGACTCGCCGACGCTGCCTGGGATGCGCCCGGCGCATCGCGCCCATCCGTGCGTTTGTGGTTCCAGTACAACGCTATGACGACCAGCGCCGCTGCGGCAAGAGATGAAACAAGCCAGCCAGTCCGGTAGTACGTTGCCGCGGGAACGGACTGGCGCTCAGTCTGAACCTCATCGATGGCGCGCACGATCGCCACCTGCCGCCGGCGCTCAGCCGTTACAAGATAGCATCGGCGAAACGACTCGGCGGCGCCGCTTTCCATTTGGCCGGCGGCGTACTCGCCGACCAGTTCGCGCTCAACCTCAAGGTACATGTCGAAATACGCGGCATCGGCGGCGAATCGGTCCTCGACCCGGTCTGCCGCGTCCGGTTCCAGTTGCCCCAGGAGGTAAGCCCTCAGAAGGGCGCGGTCGTCTGGTGTTGTCTTCGCCACAGAGCTATCCTCGCTGCCAGATGCGCGGGAGAGTTTCGTATAGCCACTTGACGACTCGCTCAGTCGCGCCCCGCGTCGCGTCGGGGTGCTGCGCGACGATGGATTCGGCTACTTCATGGAGAGCCCGCGATGCTTTCTTTCGCAGAACTTCTTCCCTCGCTCCGTAACGGTCGGCTATGGCAGTCCACGGTACGCCTCCGACGTAATGCAGATGGAGTTGTTCGCGCAGTTCAGGCGAAAGTCTTCGAACCGCTTTGCGGGCCAGCGTATCCGCCGAGTGGCCGGCCGCTCCGGTCTCGGGTGAGGGAATCGCGGACATGTCGTCCATCAGGACTTCGTTTTTTCGCGATTCACGTTCCTTCCATGCGCGATTTCGGGCCACGAGCCGCGCCGTCTCGACAACGAATCCCATTCGGATGTCGAAAGTATTGTGCCGCACCGCTTTCACATAGTGGTAATAGCCTGAAGCCGACTGCGGTTGGGGCAAAAGATCCAGCACGACAACCTGCTCATGCTGGAGCGCTTCATAGGCAAAGACAATGCGGACACGCCCGTCGCCCCCGGACGACAACTCGAATAGCGACGCCGGGTCGGTCCCGGCGACAACCGCCAGCCGCGCAAGAAATTTCTGCGAAGGGAGAAAATCCTCATGGTGTGCCAGGACTTCAAACCCTTCCGCGCGCAGTAAGTGCAGGGACTTTACGGCGGTCGGCTGGGTCTTCGGGCGATCGGGACCGTTGCGCAGCATTCTGATGGCGAACTCCATGGGGCCGCTGAGTTTCTTCTCCATGAACAGGAACACGTCGGTGCGGCAATCCTGGAAATCGTCCGGATCCGGGAGTTGCCTGAGAATGATTGGCGTGAGCCGGTCGGCAACCCGCTGAAGTTCTTCGGCGGGAATCGTCTCCGGCTGAAGTTCGTGTATCCACTGACAAAAATAGGGGAATGCCGCAGCCAACTCACCGCCCCTGCCGATCCCGGACTTTTGGCTGAATTGCGTTCGCACGGTCGCGCTAAGCCACTGGAACATAATAGCCTGGAACCCAATTTGACTGCGTGAACTGTCTACCGTCTGCCAACCCATGAATCGCGGTGGGGAGAGCCGCGAATGCCGACCGTTCAACCCGCGCGCCGCATACGGAAATACGCGGCGACAGCAAAGGCAGGCCGCCCTTATGAAAGCTCCGCTGTCGACTCGCGTGCGTCGGGGGCGGCAAAGAAAATCGCATCTTCACAGGTTTCCCTTGTTTTCCAGCGTCCCGTAGACGGAGCTCAGGATCGCCCAGAATTTTGGGTCGTCGGCGCGAAACGACTGCCGTTCCAAAACCTCGTTCTTCCACGAAACCCGTGAACCTTGCGGGGAGATCAGCGCCGCCTGCACGAGAGTGCGAGTCATCGGCTGTCTGGTTCCTCCCGTCGTCGGGTTGTACGATCCGCCGCGCACGTCTTCCGCTTGCAGGCACTGGGCCAGAATAAGGTACTCCTGGGGCAGTGTTCCGAGATGTTTGAGGATTTGCCTTGCCTCATCGTCGATTACTCCCCGTGCCAGGCGGCAGGTCAGCGGCTGCAGGTTGCCAAGCCATCCCCGCGGTTCGGAATCCTGCAGGGCTTCAACGGACGTGAAGGTATACTTCCTCAAGCTGAGTTCGGCCAGCGCCGCATCGGCCATCAACAATTCAAGGGTAGTGGTTCCTGTGCCAACGCGAAGTTGAGACCTGGGCGACAGCCTTTCAATTTTCACCTGGGGTTGAAGCACAATTACTCTTACGGCTGGACGCGCCGCGTCCGACAGATTCTGGTTGTCCTGCGCTGGCACCCTCGAGGGTGCCAGCCACAGGCCTAAGCATACGGAGAGAACGAGCGGACTAAGACTGTCTGCCCGACTCCGGGGTGTGTGCGGTGCGCCGGTCTGCGACTGGCTCCGCGGATAAATCGGTTCCATGAGTTTGCCCCTTTTCTAAGGAGTGGATTCCGCCATTTACTCTCCGAACTCCCAAAACAGTCCGGCTGTGTACGTGACCGTATTGCCGGCAAACGCCGAGTTCACGTAACGATCCACCCGTATCTCGGGTTTGATTCCCCATCGCTTGCCAAGGTAGATGCGCGTGCCGCCCCCCGCCCCCAGATACCCGGCGTTTGCCAGCGGCATCGAAATGCTCACCGACGTGCCGTTCCCCGATGCCGAACCCGAACCATAGAAATGCCCCACGCCACCTGCAACCAGTGCATAGGGAAACACTTTCTTCGACAACGGTCCGAAGTTGTAGGCAACGCCACCGCCCAGATTTGCCAGATTCACGCTGGCGTTGACGTTGACCCCTGAGCTGCTATCCGACTCGGACGCGAGTTGCTCCCAGGAGAATTCGCCAAAGACGGACCACGCGCTGGTCACTTTCATTCCTCCCGTGAGTCCGAATGTCCCGTGGGACCCGCCGCCCTGATCGAATGTCGATCCGCCGGCAAAGGCCTCAATTTCTCCCCCGGCTCCCCAACAAACCATGCTGGCGGCCAGGAATGGCACTGCGATCAAGAAGCTTGAGCGATACTTTTTCGTAATCATTTTTTTCGTCCTTTCTTTTCCGGCCTACAGCCGTTTTTTGTCCTTCTGACCTGAGATGTCCGGGGGGAAGGCACGTTGTGACGGGCCGGGGAAAAAAATTTGAGGAAAAATTAGCAGGCCCCGAGAGGATGACTATCGAAAGGGTGCCGTTGCCCAACTGCGCGCCGCTAATAGCTTCTACCCTGAACATTCTGGTACAGTTTTGTTGTGGCCCTCGAACACGACGAAATCGGCATATGGTCCGAGGTCAAACTCGCAATCATTAAAAAATACGCGACCGCCTACACGACCGTAATGGACGCGCAGAGGCGCGACCGCTTTCCGCAAATGCGGTGGTTTTACGTCGACGGTTATGCCGGATCCGGCCACCACGTCTCGCGAGCGCGCGGCGATGTGGTCGAAGGCAGCCCGCTGATCGCGCTGAAGACCAAGCCACCCTTTCACGAATATCACTTCATCGACTCTGATGCGGGACGGGCGGTCGAACTGCGCAGGGAAGCGGGAGATCGCAAGGACGTATTTACTTACAGCGAAGACTGCAACACGGTTCTATTGAGAGACGTCTTCCCGAGGGCGGATTACCGCGAGTACAAGCGGGCGCTATGCCTGCTTGACCCCTACAACATCGACCTAAAATGGGAAGTGATAGAAGCCGCCGGCAAATTACGCTCCGTAGAGGTTTTCATGAACTTCATGATAATGGACGTCAATCGCAACGCGATGCGCAAGGATCCGGACAAGTCTGTCGCGAGCAAGAAGTCGCAAATGACTCGGCTGTGGGGCGACGAAACCTGGCTGGACGCTGGCTACGACAAGATTCCCACTCTCTGGGAAACGGAAGTTCCGCAAAAGGTTTCTAATGAGCGGTTCGCGGAGGCGTTCCGGCAACGACTGGTAAAGAAGGCCGGGTTCAAGTTTGTGCCTAAGCCGATGCCGATGAAAACCAGGACAAACTCGGTGATCTACTATCTTTATTTTGCCTCCCAAAAGCAGGCGGGAATGGATATAGTGAACGATATTTTCAATACTTACCGAATGAAGCAAGGGCTCTAAAAATGGCAACCACTTCACCGATCGAATGGACGGACGCTACGTGGAATCCCATAACGGGCTGTGACAAGATCAGCCCCGGCTGCAAACATTGTTATGCGGAACGCATGGCAAAGCGTTTGAAGGGTGCCCGGAACCCAAACTATAAGAATGGCTTTGAATTGACGCTTCAGCCGCAAATGCTGACCCGCCCACTCGAGTGGAAAAAGCCCAAAAACATCTTCGTCAACTCCATGAGCGACCTGTTCCACGATGATGTGCCTCTCGACTACATCCAGCAAGTTTTCCACGTGATGAACCGGGCCGACTGGCACCAGTATCAGGTGCTGACGAAGCGGGCGGAGCGCGTCCACGAACTAAACTCCCGCCTCCAATGGGCGCCGCACATCTGGATGGGCGTTAGCGTCGAAAGTACAAGGTACCTTGACCGCATCGACTACTTGCGGGCGCTGGGAGCACATGTGAAGTTTTTATCTCTAGAACCGCTCCTGGGCCCACTCCACAGGATGAATTTGCGCGGCATCGACTGGGCAATCGTCGGCGGTGAATCCGGTCCGGGTGCCAGACCTATTGATCCATCGTGGGTCATCGACATCCGGGATCAGTGCCTCAAAGCTGGTGTGGCCTTCTTCTTTAAACAGTGGGGGGGCGTCCGCAAGAAAAAGACTGGCCGCGAATTGGAAGGGAGGACTTGGGACCAAATGCCGGCCCTTACTGTCATTTCTGCCAGCCCGGCCGGTTGCTCGCTGTAGCAAGAAACTTTCCCAACCTCGGCCGTCCAGCGTCCGGCTAATTATTCCGGTAAGCGGCGGACTTCCCTTCCCACGGCCCAAAGTAAATCACCGCCCCCGGCTTCGCCGCGCGAAACTTTGCCGCGCCTTGTTCGGTCACGGCGGTGCCCTGCAAATCGATCTCTCGCAGCGCGGGCATCGCAATCAGCGTCCTGATCGAATCGTCGTCGATACGATTGCACCCCTGCAGCTTCAGCCGCTCCAGCTTCGTCAGCGCCTTCATTTGCTCCAGCCATTTCGGCGTCACTATGAGCAGGCTGATCTCACCCAGCTTCGTCCCTTCAATCCCGACGCCTATGGACACGCAGCCCAATCGCAACTCCCGCAGTTCCTTCAGCGTGAGTACGGCATCGAGTCCTGTTTCCGACATCGCGATGGTCCAGACGTTCTTGTCGGTACCCTGACGCCCGCTCAGATCCAGATACGTCAATCCCGGCATCTGCCGCAGCGCCTGCAACCCCGCATCGCCCAGCTCGTTGCCGCCCATCGTCAGTTCCTTCAGGTTGGTCAGCGACGTCAGCCGCTCCAGCCCGACATCGGTCATCAGCGTATTGCCCACGTTCAGCGACTCCAGCGCCGTCAGGCCCGCGATATGCTCCAGCGCATTGTCGCTGGCCTTCGTGCCGTGCATATTCAACCGCTTCAGCTTCTTCCAGTCCTTAATCGCGGCAATGCCCTCGTCGGTCACATATTCGGCGAAATAGAGGTTCAAATCCGTTATTCCAGGCAGGCCTTTGATCTCCGACATTCCCTGATCCGTGATGTGCGTCAGCGAAAGGTCGAGAGAATTCAGATCAGGCAAATCGTTCAAGCGGCGGAGGTCCGCGTCGCCGACCCACGTTCCGCGCAGGCTGACGCCGGTGACGCGGTTCTGGCCGTCGCGAACGACCTGTCCTCCCAGATCGTCGATCCAGCGCGTGTCAGGGGTGATATCGGCGCCGAAAACCGGCACGGCCACGAGCAGCGCAAATATCCCGATCCTCATTGCTCCTTGCTCCTTCGCGTGGGTAACGCCGAATCGCGGTCGAAAACAATCTGGCAATCCGGCAGCGCCGATTTCAACGCCTGGATGGCCTTCTCTGTCACCAGTGTGTGATAGAGATCCAGCGTCTTCAGCCCCGTCATCAACTGGAGCGTTTCCGCTCCGTTGTCCGTCACGTTAGTTGCATCCAGGCTCAATTCGCGGAGTTGCGGAAGCAGATTCAACGACTCGACGGCCTTGTCGTTGATCGGAGTGTAGTCGAGCTTCACGATTTGCAGGCTCTTGAGCTCCGCAAGCGCCGCGACGCCTTCATTCGTCGCGCGGCTTCGCACCAGTTCGATGCGTTCCAGCTTCTGCAAAGGCCGCAGGGCCTTGAGTCCCGCGTCGGTAAAGCGGCCATGGCTCAGGTAAAGTTCACGCAATCCGGTAAGCGACGCAATCTCTTTCAGACCCTTGTCCGTCACATCCGCGCTCGTCAGATCGAGCTTTTCGAGCTTTGTCAGTTTCGCCAGATTCGCCAGGCCCGCGTCGCTGATGTCGTCGTAGTTCAGCCTCAGGCTCGTCAGGCCGGTCAGCGCGCTCACGTCCGCAAGGCCGGCGTCGTCCAGGTGCGATCCGGCAAGATCCAGTTCGTGCAGCTTCGACAGTCCTTTCAATTGCGCGAGGCCTGAGCCCTGCACAAACGTGCCCGCCAGCCGCAGGGACTGAAGTTCGCTCAGCACTGCCAGCTTCGAGAGGCCCGCATCGGAAACCGTCGTGTTGTTGAGGTTGAGCTCCCTGAGTCCGCTCAGCTTTGCGACGGACGACAGTCCAAGGTCGGAAACCTGCGTGACTCCCAGATCAAGCTTCTCTAACTTCTGAAGACCCACCAGGCTCGCCAATTGAGCGTCGCTGACGGGCGTGGAAGAAAGGTTGACAGTCACGATCCGCCCACCGGCAATTTCCGTCTTTCCTCCAAGCGACTTCACCCATAAGCTGATCGCGTTGTCCGTCAGTGCCACCGGTTCCGCGGCCGCAGGCGATTTCGCAGACGGCGCGGAGGAACCGACAAACCGCACGCGAACCGCCGGCAACGCCGCGCGCAGGGCGTCGATGCCGTTCGGCGTCACACGGCTATAGCGCACGTCCAGATCCGTGAGGCTTTTCAATGTCTGTAGTTTCGCCAGCCCCGAATTCGTCACGCGCGTGCGATAAAGACTAAGCGTTTCCAGATGGTCCATGCCGGAAAGAACATCCATGGACGCGTCGGTCGCCTGCGCGCCGAGCAGATTCAGGCGGCGCATCGACTTCAGATTGCTCAGATACTCGATTCCTCTATCGGTAATGCGCGCTCCGGAAAGGTCCAGCTCTTCCAGATGCGTCAGGTCCGCCAGATACTTCAAACCTTCATCGGTTACCAGCGTGTCGCGCAGCATGAGCCGCCTCAGATCCTTCAGGCCGGCCAGTCCAGCCATTCCTGCGTCGGAGAACGGATTGTAACTGAGGTCCAGATCCTGGAGCCTGGTGAAAGCCGACAGATCCAGCTTCGACAGCCTGCATTGCGAGCAGCGGAGTTCCCTCAGATCCTTCCACGCAAACAGCGCACCGATTTCCTTGTCGCCGACCTCCATCTCCGCGTTGTAATGCCAGCCGAATGCCAGCCTTTCGACGCTCGTCAGCGTGGCCAGCGCCTTGAATACGCCGGTCCTGTCTTCGTCGCCCCCGCCTGGGTTCCAGATCGGACCCGGGAGATAGAGTTCCCGGACGTGCGTCAACCCCTCCAGCTTCAGTAGCTCCAGCGGATGCATCACGCCGCCCGTCAGTTCGATCGCGGAAATATGGAAGTCGCCCGCCGGGAGCTGCGAAATATCCCTGATCGGCGTGGTCGAGCCCTCGATGACCACGCTACCCTCCCAGCGCAGCACCCACTCCGCGACTTCCCTTTCAGTCGCGGCTTGCGCTGCAACGGTAAACAGCAAGACACCTGCAAGAACCCAGCGCATCATGCGTTATTCTACTGGATGTATTTCGTCGCATTCGCGGGGAACTTGTGCGCTCTTTATTCAGAAGCTTCGTATTGATCGTCTTCGCCGCGGGCCTGCTCTGCGCCCAGAGCGCCAAGCCGCAGAGCTTTGAAACCGGCCTCTATCCGATCCTGGAGCGCGCCACTTGCCGAGCCTGCCACAATCCCGACGGCGTCGCGTCCGCAACCCGGCTGCACTTCCCGGAAACCGACGCCCCAGCCACAAAAATCGAGGCTTTCGGAAATTCCCTGGTTGCGCTGGTTGATCGCGACCACCCGGACCAATCGCTCTTGCTGCAAAAACCAACTGCCCGCATTTTCCACACCGGCGGCGAGCGGATAAAACCCGGCAGCCCTGAGGAAGCGACCCTGAAAGCGTGGATCGATCACCTGGCGAAGTTGTCGGGAATCGACCTGAACGTCGCGCTCCGCTACCGCGAATTCGAGGACAACGGCGCGGGCGAAACCGCGAAAGACGCCGAACTTCGCCGCCTGACCCACAGCCAGTACAACCACACTGTGCGCGACCTGCTGGGCGACCAGACCGACCCCGCCAACCAGTTCCCGCCGGAAGATTTCGTCAACGGCTTTCGGAATCAGTCGCGCGGGCAGAGTCTCTCACCGTTGTTGGTTGAAGGCTACAGCACTGCCGCAGAGCGCCTGGCCAGATCCGCCTTTCGCGGCGGCGATACACATGGCCTGATTCCCTGCAAAGCGTCCGCCGCGTGCCGCAGCCGCTTCGTGCGCGAGTTCGGCCAGAAAGCTTTCCGCCGTCCGCTCGACGCCGGCGAGCAGTCGCGCTATGAAGCACTAATCGACAACAACGCGCTCAGGACTCAGGCCGACTTCCTGAAAGGCGCGCAGGTCGTGGTGGAAGCCATGTTGCAGTCGCCGAATTTTCTATTTCGGCTCGACGCGGCGTCCGGCCCCGGCGCGACATCCGACCCAAGACTGAAGCCATGGGCGACCGCCAACCGCCTCGCCTACTCCCTATGGGACACGATGCCGGATGCCGAACTTTTTGCCGCCGCCACGCGCGGGGAACTTTCGACGCGCGCAGGCGTTGAAAAGCAAACCCGCAGGCTGCTTGCCGATCCGCGCGCGCATGAAGCTCTGAACGAATACGTCACCCAGTGGCTGCGTTTCGATCGCCTCACCACTTCCAGCAAAGACCGCCGCAAATTCCCGCTCTACACGCGCGAAACCGCCAGTTCGATGACGCAGGAGGCGCTTACGTTCGTCTCCGATCTCGTCTGGAACAACCTCGACTTCATGACGATGTTCACCGCCAACTACGGCCACGTGAACCAGGAACTGGCGCGCGTTTACGGCGTGACTGCCCCGGCGAAGGACTTCGATCGTGTCCCGTTTCCGGCTGGTTCCGAGCGCGCTGGGCTGCTGGGCGAAGGCTTGTTTCTGGCCATGACGGCGAAGCCCGAAGAATCGTCGCCCACCGCGCGCGGCCTGTTCGTGCGCGAGCAGTTCCTGTGCCAGCACGTGCCCGATCCGCCGCCCGGAGTCAACACGAATCTGCCGCCCGTGACCGAAGCGAAACCGCAGACCAATCGCGACCGCATGACCGAGCACGCCACGAATCCCACGTGCGCCACGTGCCACCGCCTGATGGATTCGGTCGGGTTCGGCCTTGAAAAGTTCGATGCCATCGGCGCTCGCCGTGAACAGGTTGTGCTCGAATTCGGCAGCGGCCGCGGCAGGCACACCGTGAATCTGGACATCAACACGTCGGGCACGGTCGCCGGCATTCCCAACTCGCAGTTTTCGTCGCCCGCGGAACTCGGTGCCATAATCGCGAAGACTTCGCAATGCCAGGAATGCATGGTGAAGCAGTATTTCCGCTACACGGCGGGCCGCGTGGACACCGCCGCCGACCGCCCGCTGATCCGCAAAGTGACCGAAGATTTCCGCAAATCCGGGTTCCGGTTCCAGGAGATGGTGGTGGGGCTGACACTTGCCAGAGAGTTTCCGGATAAAATAGAACCAGCGCCGCAAACGCCCGAAACGAAAAAAGGATTGGCCCATGTCGCAAGTAATCGTTAACCGCCTGAGAACGTCGCGCCGCTCGCTGCTGAAGGGCATGACGGCTGCCGGGGCAAGGATCGTAGTCGGACTGCCGCCGCTGGTGTCGATGTTCAACTCGACGGGCACGGCCTATGCGGCAACGCCCGAAAGCGGTGCTGCGGCCAAACCTATCGAGACGCGTTTTGTGCTCTGGTTCAACGGCAACGGCATTCCGGAGCGCTACTGGATTCCCGCCGAAGAGGGCCCGGATTACGAATTGACGCCGTGCCTCGCGCCGCTGGCCGCGTGGCGTAAAGACGTGCATGTCCTGAGCGGCGTGGATAACGCGGCGGCATCCGGCAAGGGCAACGGCCACACCAATTCGATGAGCGGCCTGATGACCGGCACGGACTTTACCGGCCGGGGTCCAAGCGGTCCGTCGATCGACCAGATCGTCGCGGGCAAGATCGGCGGCGATTCGCGCTTCCGTTCGCTTCAGATTGGCGTGGCGCAGGAATCGTTCGGCGAGAGCATGCAGCGCAACATGAGCTGGGCCGGCTACGAGCGGGCGCTGCCGCCGGAGATGATTCCGCACCGCCTGTTCGACCGCCTGTTCGGTGCGCAGGAAGAAGGCTGGGTGAACCGTAAGCGCAGCATTCTGGATACGGTGCTTGCCGACGCGGCGGCGCTTCAGAAGAGACTGCCGACCGACGATAAAGCTCGCGTGGAAGAGCATCTTTCCGGCATTCGCGATTTGGAGCGCGCTATTGAGGGCCTGCCTCCAGGCTACGAAAAGGTTACCCCGCCCGATTTCGATGGCGACATGAAGGATTGGCCGCGCATCGCGAAGTTACAGAGCGATCTTCTCGTCCAGGCTTTCGCTACCCGACAGACGCGTGTTGCATCTTATATGTTGACCAAGTGCCAGAGCATTACCCGGTTCCCGTGGCTTGGCTACACATCGGCGCGGCATCACGATTACACGCACGCGGAAGGCAAAATCTCCGGAGCCGACGGGACGGAGGGTCAGCGAGTGATGCGCGACATCTGCCGATGGCATGTGGAAGAGTTCGCGTATCTGATTTCAAAGCTGGAATCGATACCGGAAGGCGACGGCAACCTGTTCGATCACACCGCGTTGATTTTCGCGCATGAGCACGCGGAGGCGAATCCGCACAAGAACTACGGGCTGGCGATGATTGTGGCGGGCGGGAGTCCGAAGTTGGCGAGAGGCAGCCACACGAAGGTCACCGGGACTGTGGGCGACGTTTATGTCACGGTCGCGGATGAAATTGCTGGCGCGGGAATTGGCAAGTTCCCGACTGCGACGAAGAAGCTCAACGCGCTGCTGACGTAGATTTTGGCACGCGCCTTGTGCGTGCCGACAGAGCTAGGCTAGGGCATACGGGCTGCGTGGTAAACTCTCGGGGATGGTCAAAAAGCCAAACCACACCGAGCGGAGACGCTTGGAGCGGGAGAGACAGTCCCAAACGGGCTTCCCCTCGCCGTCTCCGCTCACGCCGACGACCGGCACGCAACAGCATCCGTCACAATCACAGGCTCTGAACGAACCTCCCGAATTACTTGCGTGGCTCCGCGTGTTGAGTGGGCCTGCCTTCATTCTCTAGGAGGTATCGCTCTGACGAGTGCCTACTTCGCATGGGGATGCGCTGTAACGTATTTAGGTTTTTTCCTATTACTTCTGGAAACTATTTATGAGCCGTGGCTCGCCCTACACGATTACCGGATGCAGCTACTTGCGGTTTCAGCAGTCATTGTTCTTGCGTCTTTCGTAACTATGCAGGTCATGTTTGTTTACAGTGCGCCATCTTTGAACGGCAATATAACTATCGGACCGTATCCGTCAGGCTACGTGATCGCCGGGATCAAATGGGATGACAGCTACGTCAAGTTAACAATCGTCGCCACCAACAACAGCGACTTCGACTATAATGATTTCGATCTCTATATATCTCCGAGTATGATTGCCGAGGAGAGCGGAGTTGCCGAGAGCGTCTTGCCATGCACGATCTCGTACACTGGCCGGCAATCCATACCATCATGGATCGCCAGCATACCAGTTGATGGAAAGCTGACTACGTGGGACAGATTTGGCAACAGGCCATGGAGGTTGCATTGCGAGAAATTTCCCAAGCATAGCGAGATTTCGGCCGTGATGGCTCTGTCCGACCCTACAAAGGCAATCCCATCAGCCGTTTATTTAGATGGAGCATGGACGGTTAAATACACTCCAAACAGGCTAGCGCCATCAGGAAAAGTGAGGACGTTACGGTTCCCTGATCCTAGTCGCCATTAAGCCACTTTATTTTACGAGTTTGTTATTTCGTCGGCGGGAAGCAACAAAACCAATTCAATGTGTCGCGGAACAAGCGGGATTGTCCCGTTAAGACGCCACTTCGGTCGGTCAAGATAAGCTATCGAGGCTCCGGGGGACTGTTAGATCCTTTCGGCCTGCAGTTGTCTGCGTTTGCCCTGCCCCCAGTGGAAAGGCTCGCCCTTGCGAACGGCGCAGGCTGCCGCTAACTACGCAGACGCCCTCAGATACCCCCGGAACCTCTCCGCGCCGCCCTTGTAGCCGGGGAAGACTTTGCCGATTTGCCGATTGCCCAGGTGGCTAAAGACCGCCTCGCCCAGCACGTCGCGGAAGTCCGTCGTCAGCGCCAGATCGCGCTTTTCGTATAACTGCTCCATCGCGAGGCCCGGCCACTGGCCGTAGACCTTGCCGCCCTGCACCGGGCCACCCATCGCGAACATGACGTTGGCGTGCCCGTGATCGGTGCCGCGGTCGCCGTTCTCTTTCGCGGCGCGGCCGAACTCCGACATTGTGACCACCACCACGTCTTCCATTCTGTCGCCCAGGTCCTTATAGAAGGCCGCGAGCGATCCGCCGAGTTCCGTCAAACGAGCCGCCAATTGGCCCACCGACGCCTTCGGTCCGACCTCCTGTACATGGTGGTCCCATCCGCCGAGATCCGCGAACGCAACTTCCACGCCGACATCGGCCTTGATCAGCTGTGCGATCTGCCGCAGACTATCGCCGAAACGTCCGCCCGGATACTGCGCCCCGCCGGCCGGTTGATACGGCGTTTTCTGGAGCGACTGCAGAAGTGCAACGGCTTCAAACGTGGCTCGTCCGGTGCCGTTCAGAACCTGATCGCTGCTGCCCGCGTACATCGCTTCAAGCGCCTTTGCGGCAGCCGCGTCGCGCACGCCGAACGTTCCCAGGCTTTCCACCGCCACGGCTTCGTTATCGCCGCGCATGGACCGGGGCAGCGTTGGTCCAAGGCTGACCGCGCGCACTGGCGACGGCCTTCCTTCCACCGGCAACAGCGCGCGGTTGAGCCAGCCATCGTTGGTGGCTTTGAAGCCCGGCGTGCCGGATTCCATGTAATCCTGCGCATCGAAATGCGAACGCGTGGGATCGGGCGAACCCGCCGCGTGCACGATCGCCAGTTGCCGGCTATCCCACAGGGGCTTAAGCGGTGCGAGCGACGGGTGCAGCCCGAACATGCCATCCAGATCGATCGCCGAGTCTTCTTTCGCCACGTTGGCGGACGGGCGCGGAACCGAGATGCTCGGCCGCAGATCGTAGTAATGCTGTTCGCCGTGCGGCACCACGATATTGAGGCCGTCGGCCGCGCCGCGCTGGAAGATCGCCACGAGTACCTTCTTCCGTTGCCCGGTTGAGGTCTGCGCGAACGCCGCGCGCTCCAGCCAAAGCGGCGAGGAGCCGACCCCCACCATGGCAATGGCGGAATCGCGTAAGAAGATGCGTCTTGAAACAGGCATGGTGATCGTTCCTTATCTATCTTTATCTACCTGCGCTGAAAATCGGGCGAGCCAAGCGTCAGGCCCGCGATCATGGCGCCCACGGGAAGGGCATTGTGGGCCGCGGTCGCCTGCGCGGCCTGATCGATGCCGGCCTGAATCGCCGCCTGCGACGCGGGCGATGCGTCGGCCAGCAGAATATTGCGCTCGATCTCGGTCGTATCGCCGGAGAACTGAGTAAGGTCGACTTTGACTCCCGGAACCTTGCCCTGCGCCAGCGTGTTGGCGAAATTCATGCGCGCCAGCAGCGACGCGGAATTCAGCCAGTCGTTGCCCCGATTTGTGTATCCGGTCGGTTCCTGCTTCCTGTACAGCGGCTGGCCCAGCGTGTTCATCAAGCCGACCATCTGAACGGCGGTATCGACATCGCCATTCACGGCGCGAACCGCGCTGACTACCATTTCCAGCGGCGACTTCAGCTTGGCGCGAAAATTCGCCGCGGCCCAGAACTCGTCGGCGGCGAGCATCGTGCGCATCACTTCGCGCAGATCGCCGTCCGTCCTGGTGAAAGTCGCGGCCATCTTGTCCACCAGGGCGTCGGGCGGATTATCTGAAACGAAACGAATGGCCAGGCTCTTCGCGATGAAGTGCGCGGTGGAAGAGTGCTTCGACAGAATATCGATGACCTTCAGGCCGTCGTCAATGCCGCCGCCGGACGGAATCGTGACTCCCAGAACATGCTTTTCGCCCCGGTCATGCATGCGCGGATTGAAGAAAAAGCCGCCGCCCTGCTGCGGTTGCCTGATGGTCCACCCGGTAAAGCAGCGCGCGACTTCGGTGACATCCTGCTGGGTGTAGCCCCCATCGACGCCCAGCGTGTGGAGTTCCATCAGCTCGCGGCCGTAGTTTTCGTTGAGTCCCTGCTTCCTGCCGTTGGCCGATGCGTTGGGGCGGGGAGGAGAATTGTTCGGGTCGCCCGCCGACTCCCAGTTATCCAGGTAGAAAAGCATGGCGGGACTTTCCGCCGTAGCGAGAAGAAGATCCTTGAACTTCCCGAGCACGTGCGGCCTGATGACGTCGCGCTCGTAAGCCGTAACCATAAAGCGGTCCGCGCCCTTATCGAGGTAAATGTTGAAGTGATTGAACCAGAAGTCGACGAGAACTTCCTCCAGTTGGCGATTCGAGTAGATGGCGCGGAGCAACTTGCCTTCGCTGAGATCGCGGTTGACCACCTGCTGCGGCGTATTCAGAATCTCCACACGGCGGCGCAGAGCGGGCGATCCGGCGTTCGAAAGCCGCGTACGGATGGGCGGCGGGAGAGCATCGAGAACATCGACAAGCTGACCGTCCGGCAGCGATTCCAGCATAGCGACGCGACTCTCCTGCGTGCCGCTCAGGAATGCGTCTTTCTGCTCGGCATCGAGCGGAAGAGCGTTCACCATTTCGGGCGTCAGACGGCCACCGGGCAGAACCTGGGCTGCGGCCGGATCGGGTGCGGCGGTTTTCGGGGGCACGATGACCGGCGCGGATTGAACGTTACCGATCGTGACTTGGGCAACGATAGGGCCTTTTTCCTGCGCCGCATCCGCTTTCGCCGCCGCGTCGGCAGCCTGTTTCTTCTCGTAGCGGGCGATAGCGGTCTGAACGGCCGCGCGCGTCATCTTGTCTTCCGGCAGCGGCATCTTGCCATCGATCATGGACTTGATCATCTGGTTGGACGGATACTTTTGCAGCATGGCCGCCGTGCCCATTTGCAGGGTGTCGAGCGGCGCGAGCTTGCCGAGGAGCACCGGGTTTTCGGGGATGGACTCGGGCTGTAGTTGCTGCTCGATCCACTTGGCGACACCCATCTGCTTCAACTCGTCGAGATCGCCGGGGCGCGGGCCGAACGTCAGGCGATTCAGTGCGTGGAGCGCTTTCTGATCGTCCGTCATCTGCGGGATTTTGGGCGCGGCGAGGGTCGCCGCTGGAGCGGGTTTCGGTTTCTTTGCGGCGAAGCCCGTGGCCATCACGGAGAGGCCGGCGAACAGAAGAAAAAGCGTTTGTCGTTGCATACGTCCTGTACGTATTATCTAACGCTTTTGGGGCGGGAAAGTTGCGCAGGAGTCTTCACCGCGGCAAAAATCGGCGACCCGGGCGGGACGCGAACTACAGGGTCTGGCGCTGGCTCGGCTGCTGAGTGATGATGTCGCGCACGGCGTAAATGCGCCGGTTCTGCGATTCAAAATACGTTCGCATGACAAGCTCGCCGATCAGGCCGGTGGAAAACATCATCACTCCCACGAGCAGAAGCAGCGCTCCGGCCAGCATCATCGGACCATGCTCCTCGACGATGTCGATCCTTGTGAAGAGCTTCTCGACCAGGCAAAAGCCCAGGATCAGAGTACCCGCGCTGGTCCCGGCGAGGCCGATCGCCCCGAAGAAATGCATGGGACGAGTGGCGTATTTCAGCAGAAACCGTATGGTGACGATGTCGAACAGCACTCGGAATGTCCGGCTCAGTCCGTAATGCGATACCCCGCCCCCGCGGGGAGGATTTTGGATCGGCACTTCAATGACGCGCGCGCCGTAAAAGCTGGCCAGCGCGGGGATGAAGCGGTGCAGCTCGCCGTAGAGGTGGACATCCGCCAGCACTTCGGCGCGGTAAGCCTTGAAAGTGGTGCCGAAGTCCCGCAGGTCCATTCCGGACACCTTCGCCATTAGCCAGTTGGCGATCTTCGAAGGGAGCCGGCGGGTCAGAGCATTGTCGGCCCGTTCGTGACGCCAGCCGCTGGCGATGTCAAAGCCGTCGTCGATCGGCTTCAGCAGCGCCGGAATATCTTCCGGCGCGTGCTGCAGGTCGCCGTCCATGGCGATGATGACCTCGCCCTTCGCTTCGTGGAAACCGGCCGAAAGCGCAGCAGTCTGGCCGAAGTTGCGCCGCAGGCGGATCACCTTCAGGCGATGATCGATCTGCACCAGGTTGGCGAGGAGTTCGTGGCTGCGGTCGGTGGATGCGTCGTCCACAAACAGGATTTCGTAAGGGCGCGCCACTGTTGCCAGCACGGCCGTCAGCCGGTCGTAAAGCGGGAGAATGGAGTGCTCTTCGTTATGGATTGGGACAACGAGTGACAGCATCGCGTAAGCTCTATTCTAGTCCTGCCCGGAAGACCTGAGCCTTATGGAAAGTGAACGTATCCCCTATCGGGCGACCGAAGCCGCCGCCGCGTGGACAGGTATCGGACGGCTGCCGGTCAGCGTCCTGCTCGAAAACGTGCGGAGCCTGTACAACGTCGGCGCGTTTTTCCGCACCGGCGACGCGGTGTCTCTGGAGAAGTTGTATCTGGCGGGAATCACCGGATATCCGCCGCAGAAGATGATTACCAAGACCGCGCTGGGGGCTGAGGAAACGCTGGCATGGGAACGCACGCCGGATCCGTGCAAACTTGTATCGGCATTGAGGGCGAGGCACTACGAGATCGCGGCGATCGAGACCAGCGTTCATGCCGTGGACCTCTTTGACTGGCAACCGCGGTTTCCGGTTTGCCTGCTGTTTGGCCACGAGACCGACGGTTTGACGCCGGAATTGGCGGCGCTCGCGGATACGCACGTCCGGATTCCGATGCTGGGCCGGAAACACTCGCTGAACGTGGCGACGGCGGGCGGCGTGGTGCTGTATGAACTGCTGCGGAAGTACCGGAGCCGCTTTCCGGCCTAAGTATGTATTTACGGAGTCAGACTCCAGAAATACATACTTAAACTCGGCAGATCCCGTGTCGATACGCTCAAAGGCTCGCGCCACCGGAATATTAAGGCGTTGCGCTTTGACGCGGGGGACGGCGTCTGGCGCGTCGCTTTTGCCTTCGACGCGAAACCCAGCGCGGTCCTTCTAGTCGCGGGGGACAAGTCTGGTGGCGGCGAGAAGAGATTTTACCGTCGGCTCACAGCGAAGGCCGACGATTAAATACGAGCACTTGTCACGAACGAAAAAGAAGGGGACCTAGGCCCAATACTCTTCACTTAACGAT
>PLEX01000070.1 GCA_003136575.1 Bryobacterales bacterium
GACGAGCGCAAGGCCTCCATTTACGAGAGCCTGCGCGATCTCCAGCTCGAATACCGCGTCAACAAGCTTTCCGACGAAGATTACCAGACAACGAAGCTCGAATTGCAAAAGGAACTCGCGCGGGTGCTTGCGGAAGTGGATCGGATCAAGGCGGAACACGGTACGGCCGGCGTTGTTGCGCCGCCGCCGCCCGTGCCGAAGCCGGTCTCGGAGAGCAACGTCTGCCCGAGCTGTGGGGCAAAATTCGAGAAGGCGCTGAAGTTCTGTGGTGAATGCGGCAAGCCGATGGGAGTGTCCGCATGAACCGCGCCGCCATGTGGACCAGGCCTTTGGCCCGCGCCGTTACTCTTTGGGGAGCGATCTTATGATCCGCCGTGGGGCAGGCGGTTCCGCCTGCCAATCCCGATTCGCAGCCGTATGGACGAAGGCCCAGGCTTTTTCCATAGCCCTCTTCGCGCTTGCCCTCACTGCGAACGCAGCCGTCGATGGCACAGTCACCAATGGCACATCGGGTAAACCCCAACCCGGCGCGACCGTTACGCTCTTCCAGCCGACCCAACAAGGCCCGCAGTTCATCGACAGCGTCAAGACCGATGCCGCGGGCAAGTTCGCGATCACCAAAGAAATCCCCGCTGGCGGGGCGGGACCATTGCTTCTCCAGGCCGTTTACGCGGGCGTTCAATACAACAAGACCCTGCCACCGGGAACGCCTACAACGGGCGTGGAGATTCCCGTCTACGAATCGTCGAAGCAGCCTGGCGGAGCAAAGATCGCCCAGCACATCATGCTGATCGAGCCGACCGGCGGGACCATCGGAGTGGCCGAGAGCTACATGTTCCAGAACGATGGCAAGACGACATGGAACAACCCCGACGCGGGCACGCTTCAGTTCACGCTTCCAGCCGCCGCCGGAGGCAAGGTGGAGGTCAATGTTCTTGCGCCCGGCGGCCTGCCGATCCGCCGCGCGGCCGATCCAGCCGGCAAGCCGAACACGTTCAAAGTCGATTTCCCCATCAAGCCAGGCGAGTCGGAAATCCGCATGGAATGGTCGATGCCCTTCACCAGCCCCGGCGTTTTCGAAGGGACGGTGCTCGCGAAAGGCGCGCCCGATCTCAAGCTGTTGGTGCCCGTCGGTGTCACGCTGAAGGGCGACGACGTCACTTCTCTGGGGCAGGAACCCAGCACCGGCGCGACCATTTACGGCGTTGCCGGCGCAAAATACAGCATCAACGTTGAAGGCTCCGGCACATTGAGGACGAGTTCCGGCGGCGAGAGCAGCGAAGACAACGGCAGCCCGAGGGTCTCGGAAAACATGCCCAAACTCTATGGCCTCGCTCTGGCGACCGGCGATCCGGTTGAACCTGTACTCGCCGTGAAATGGATTCTGGCGTCAGTCCTGGGGATGCTGGCGGTCGGCTTCGCGCTGCTTTACCGCAAAGGCAATCCGGCGCACCGCCAGCCGACCCTGCCAACGAAAGCTCCGGCCAATGAGCGCGATCGCGGCTGATCGTGTCTGGAAGTACTTCGGCGACTACCCCGCGTTACGGGGTGCGACGCTCGAAGTTCCCGCTGGCGCATGTGTCGCTCTTCTCGGACGCAACGGGGCGGGGAAGACGACCCTCTTGCGCATCCTCGCCAATCTGTCAAAGCCATCGAAAGGCGAAGTCACCGTCTTCGGCGAATCGGCCCGCGACGAAAAGATACGCGCGCGCATTGGCTACCTTGGCCACGGCATCGGCGTTTATGACGATCTCTCGGCCTTCGAAAATCTCATTCTTTTCGGGCAACTGATGAACGTGCCGGACACGAAGGCGGCCGCCAACGCGGCGCTCGAACGAGTGGGGCTCACACGCGTCCGCGATGGTTTCGCGCGCGAATTTTCGCGTGGCATGCGGCAGCGCCTTGCTGTGGCCCGAGCCTTCCTCCATAACCCGGAAATCCTGCTGCTCGACGAGCCTTTCACTTCGCTGGACGACCGGGCCATCGCCGTCCTCCACGAACTTCTGCGCGACGCGCTGGCAAAAGGCGCGACCATCGTGATGTCGACCCACCAGATACGCGAGGCGATGGAACTCGCGACGCAGGTCGCTCTGCTTGAACGCGGCAAGATCGTCCACACCGGCCCGCGGACGCCTGAAATGCTCGCCGATCCAGGCTGGCTATACAGGATGTATGAGGAAAAACCGCAATGAAGCAGGGCCTCCTCGCGGCGCTCTTCATCGCGCGTAAAGACCTTCGCACCGAATTCCGCACCAAAGAGGCGCTCAACGCCAGCGTCTCGTTCGCGCTCGTGGTGCTGATGCTGTTCAGCTTCGCCTTCGATCTCGGCCGCGAAGAATTCTACGATATTTCCGGCGGTCTGTTGTGGCTGGTCTACGTTTTTGCCGGCGCGCTGATCGTCAATCGAAGCTTCATTCGCGAAGTGCCGAACGATTGCCTCGACGTCCTGATCGCCTCGCCCATGCCGCCGTGGGCGCTGTTCCTCGGTAAGACGATCGCCAGCTTCGTGCTGCTGCTGATCGTCGAACTGATCTCACTGCCGGTGTACGGCCTTTTTAATAACCTCCAGTGGGTGCATGCGTTCTGGCCGCTGTTCGGCGTCATGACTTTGGCGACGTGGGGCATTACGATCACCGGAGTCGCGTTCAGCGCCGTGACGGTCAACGTTCGGTTGCGCGAACTCATGCTGCCGGTACTGCACTATCCTCTGCTGATCCCGCTGCTCGTCGGGGCCATGCAGGTTTCAACGGCATTGATCAAAGGCGAAGCGAGCGACATCATGCAGGAACTGCGCATTGTGATCGCATTCGATCTGATTTTCACGTCGCTGGCGCTTTACCTGATAGAGTTTATTCTTGTGGGGTAGGAATCCGCATGCGCGATAAAGCCATTTACATTCTAGGCATTCTGGGCACTCTTCTGATGATCTGGAATCTGCACACGATCTTTGTCGTGCTGCCCGGCGAAGCCGCTCAGGGCCAGATCGGGAAAATGCTTTTCATTCACGTGCCCGCCGCGATTACGGCGTACAGCTACTACGCCGTCGCGGTCGTCTGCAGCATCGCTTTTCTGGTCACGAAAAACTTCAAATACGACTCGGTCGCCGTTTCATCCATCGAAGTCGCCCAGGTTTTCACTCTCGTCAATCTGGTCACCGGCAGTCTGTGGGGACACGTCATCTGGGGCATCTGGTGGACGTGGGATCTGCGCCTCACCAGCCAGTTCATGTGCTTCATGCTGTATCTCGGCTACCTTCTGATGCGGCCCGCGATCGCCGAAGCCACGCAGCGCGCCACGATGTCGGCCATTCTGGCGATCTTCGCGGCTGCCGACATTCCCCTCGTCGTGATGGCCATTCGCCTCCACAACGTGCGGACGCAGCATCCGGCGCCGGTACTCGAAACAGGCGGTGTCGACGCGACGTGGTGGCCGCCGCTGGCTACTGGCTACTTCGTGCTGATGCTGATTGCCGCGGCGCTGGTGTTGGTACGGCTGCGCCAGGAAACCGTGCGGCGTGAAATCGATTCGCTGCGGCGCGAATTACACGCGATGTAGCCACACGAACTACGGGGATCAGGAACAATGGACGCCATTAACCAAACTTTTCTTTTCTACGGCTACACGGCCGCATGGATCATCGTGCTCGGCTTTGTTTTGATTCTGGTGCGCCGTGGCCAGCGCATCGACCGCGAGCTCTCGCGTCTCAAGTCGCTCGTGGAAGACAAGGAAAAGTGATCGTCGGTCCGCTTCCGTCGCTCTCCCTGCGCCCGCAACCGCTCGATTCCGGACAACCGCGCCTGCGTAAAGTGACGGAGGCACACATCCGCCACTTCACGCCAAGACGCCGTTACTCGCGGCCGAAACTATAACCGATGCCCAGCGAATACTCCGGCACTACGTCCCGACCGTACTGGAAGAGATTCGCAACGTAGTGGCCATCGACCGCCGGCCGGATAAACACGTGGTCCGTCAGATAAAAACGCGCCGCTGCCGAAAAATGCACCTGAAAATGCGAGGAACTGGTGACGCTCTCGGTCGCCGTCTCGCATCCGCTCAACTGATTGCAGTTTGTCTGGCTGAAGGAATAGCCGAGCTTCATCCCGCCGAGTCCGGCATGGATTTCGGGTTCGAAACGCTTCGTGTGACCCGGTTGCCAGACGCCGTCCAGGTCGTAAAACACGGGCATCATGCGCAGGCCCGCGTAGGCCGCGTGGGTTGCCCGCCAGGAAACGTCCGCGCCCACGCCGAAGTGGTCGGTGAATAGAACGGTGCTCCCCACGTCGAGGAACGAGCCACCCAGCTTTGGCGTCGTGTAAGGCACACCGGTGCCGAATGTATCGATTTGTTGGTTGCTGGAACTGTCCATTGCCGTCCCGTAGCCGAAGTAAACATTGGCGCTTTGAGCCATGGACATATGGGCGGCTATGAACAGCCCGATAGAGACACAAATAGCCTGTCGTTGTAGTTTCACAGTAATCTCCTCTGTATTTTCGTGCGAGATACGAACTGGCCGCACCGTGAAAACACAGAGCGACCGGAGCCAGTGGCGCCCCGACTTACCGGGTGAAACGTCGCCGGCCAATATAACCACTGCTGTTATCATCTACGCGGCTCGCGATCGATCGGTTTCAGCCCGCGATGCGCAGGCTTGCGCGTTTAACCCCCGTTTCCGCGCATCTTCGACAATTGCGGCGCGCGCGGTAAAATCGGTCGAATGCTTCCCGTCCTTTCCCGCATGGCCTGTCTGCGCCTTTCCGGGAACTCGCAAACAACGGACTCACCGGTTGCGCCCGGCCATGCGGGGTTCCAACATCGTTCGATACCGCGCCCTTCGGCCTGTGCGGGGAACCCGCGTAAGTCCGGTCTCCGGACGGGGCTGAACGGGCGGCTCTTTCGCCCTCCGGCACCGCCGCTGGTGGCCCTTGCGATCTTGTGGGCCGTCGCCTTCGTCTCCGCTTCAATCTGCGACGCCCAGGATAATTCCGCGGCTGCCGCTGCGACCGTAGCCGCGCCGCTCGCAGCCGCTCCGCTCACCGCCGCTCCACAAGCGGCTTCGGTACCGCCCGCGCCCGTACCCGACTCCTCCACATCCGGCCCCGGTCTGTACGCGATCTTCGAAACCTCGATGGGCCGAATCGTCGTCCGCCTGCTGGAAGACAAAGCGCCAGGGACGGTCAGGAACTTCGTGGCACTCGCAACCGGCGTCAAACCCTCCGCCGATTCCGACGGTACGCATATGGTGAAGAAACGCTTTTACGACGGCATGATTTTTCACCGCGTGATCCGTGGTTTCATGATCCAGACCGGCGATGTGAACGGCACCGGCGACAGTAATTGCGGCGTGGATCCGATACCCGACGAGATCGACCCCGACCTGAAATTCGACGTGCCGGGCCGCGTCGCGATGGCTAATATCGGCCACCCGGATACGGCCGCGTGCCAGATCTTCATCACAGTCGCTCCCGCGAGTCACCTCAATGGCACGTTCACGATCTTCGGCATGGTTTCGTCGGGCCAGGACGTTGCGGATAGTATTTCCACTGTGCCAGTCGAAAACGACCGCCCGATTGCGCCGGTGACCCTGAATAAAGTGACGATCGAAAGACGAGATCGCTGATGAAACGGACCATGCTCGGCATTGCCGCGCCCATCTTCGTTGCGCTGTGCCCGGCGCTTTTGCTCCACGCACAGGATGCCCCGCGTCACGCGGACCTCTACGTTCACTTCGACACCTCCATGGGCGAAATCGTGGCGCTGCTTTTTCCGGAGCGAGCGCCCGTGACTGTCGGTAACTTCGTCAACCTCGCAGAAGCCAAGAAGGCGACGCTCACCAAAGACGGCAGGTTGGTCCATCGGCCCTTCTATAACGGCCTGACGTTTCACCGCGTCATCAAAGGCTTCATGATCCAGACCGGCCTTGTGAAGGAGGGATTGCCGTGCGGCGGCGCGAATATCAAGGATGAGATCGATTCGGCGCGAAGCTTCGCCACCCCGTTCATGCTGGCCATGGCCAATGCCGGCCATCCGAACTCGGCCAACTGCCAGATCTTCATCACGGTGGCGCCCCAAAGGCCGCTCGACGGCTCGTATACGATCTTCGGCCAGGTCGTGTCGGGGCAGGACGTGGCTGAGCGCATTTCCGACGTGCCCGTGAAGAATGATAGGCCCGTTATACCGGTGATCGCTAAAACCGTGACGATTGAGCGCCGCGCCCGGTGAGCGCCCGGCCATCTCGCCGAGCTCGGGCTTCATGCACGCCCGCACAACCATCGTAAACTCGTTTCATGAAGGTTGCAGCCTGTTTCCTCGGCCTGATTTTCGCAAGCGGGCAATTCGCAGCCGCTGCGGCGGACCCCTCGCTCGCCCGCCTCGAACAGCAGATCGAACTGCTCGCCCACGCGACCGACGCCACAGTCGGAGTGAGCGCGCTGCATATTGAAAGCGGCCGGTACGTTTCCGTCCGGGGCGCCGAGCCGTTCCCGCAGGCAAGCTCCGTCAAAGTGCCCATCGCTGTCCAGATCATGGCGCTCGCCGACGAGGGCAAACTCGCGCTCGACAAAATGGTTACGCTCAAGCCCGCCGACCTTCACCCCGGCAGCGGCCGTATCAGCGAGTTGCTCTTCCATCCCGGCGTCGCGCTCTCGATCGAGAACATCATGGAACTCGCGCTCGTCGTGAGCGACAATTCCGCCGCGGACCTTATGCTCCGCGAAGCGGGCGGCCCCGCGGCCGTTACGGCGCGCATGAAGGTTCTCGGCCTGAACGGCATTCGCGTGGATCGCTCCATCGCCGTGCTGCTGGCGGACTGGGGCGGCATCAAGGCTCTTCCCCCTGAAGCCGAATGGAACCGCGAAATGTGGGACAAGCTCTTCGACGCGGTGCCGGAACCGGAACACCTCGCCGCACGCCGCCTTCAGACTCACGACCCGCGCGACACCGCGACTCCCGCCGACATGACGAAACTTCTCGCGCGCATCTGGCGTAAAGACCTCTTCTCGGCACCCTACGCGGCGAAACTTCTCGGAGCGATGGAGCGCTGCCAGACAGGAAAGACACGCATCAAAGGTCTGCTGCCGCAGGGTACCGATGTGGCGCATAAGACCGGGTCGGTGGGCGGAGTAGTCAACGACATGGGCGTCATCACTCTGCCGGGCAAGGGCGGGCATGTGGCGATTTCGGTGTTCACGAAGGGCTCAAGCCGGGCGGAAGAAATCTCAGAGAAGGCTGTGGCGGAAATATCGCGAACCATTTACGACTACTTTGCGCTTTTTCCGGCCTCGGCCGATACATCCCCCGCCACTCCCGAAACCGTGTCCCCCGAGGGCGCAAGGTGACGGCGGCGCGACGGGACAACTGGGATAGTTCGCTCTACGACGACCAGCATTCTTTCGTCTGGCGCGCCGGCGCGGATCTGGTGGATCTTCTCCATCCGGAACCGGGTGAGCGAATTCTCGATCTCGGCTGCGGAACCGGCCATCTGACCGCGAAAATCGCCGAAAACGGCGCGCGGGTGACGGGACTCGATTCGTCGCCTTCCATGATCGCGCAGGCGCGGCAAAACTTCCCGGGGCTGCATTTCACGCTGGCAGATGCCCGCGATTTCCGCTCTGACGAGACGTTTGACGCAGTCTTCTCTAACGCCGCCCTGCACTGGATTCATGATGCCGAAGCGGTTGTACGTTGCGTTGCGTCTGTTTTAAAATCTGGCGGAAGGCTCGTTCTCGAGATGGGTGCCCGTGGAAACATTCGACGCATTCGCCAGGTGATAGAGAGCGTATTCGCGGAAGCCGGTCGTGCGCCGAATTGTCCCTGGTTCTTCCCAAGCGTGGCCGAGTACTCGACGCTGCTGGAGAAGCACGGCTTCGACGTTCGAACGGCACAGACCTTTGATCGATGGACTAAACTGGAGCACCCCGGGCGCGGACTGAGGGAGTGGATCGAGATGTTTGCGGGTTCTTACTTCGAAGGCATACCGAACGGAGACCGCCACGTGCTCATCGGTCATATTGAAGAACGGCTTCGGCCGGAACTCTACGTGGACGGCGCATGGTTCGCCGACTACCGGCGTCTGCGGATCGAAGCCGTCAATTCCGTGGAAGGAAAACCCGCGGTTTCCGAACTGCGGACATCGTAACGAGGGTAATGCGCTAATCGCCGTTCGTTCGGGGGTCAGGAGCGTTCACGCGCCATGTTTGCGAAACTGGCCGAAACGCCATTCATTCGGTTGGATATTTCCTTGGTTGCTTTAACCTGATCCTCAACCGCGAGCGCGATGGAAGCGACATGCCTGCTCACGCTCCCGATTGCGTCGTTGATCTCCGAGATCGCCGCCTCGACGTTGCCTGAGGCCGATGCCATCGCCTGAACCTGCTGTGCGATCGTATCGGTTGCGGTCGCCGTGCTTCGGGACAGCGCCTTGACTTCGTGCGCCACCACTGCAAATCCTTTGCCCTGCTCGCCGGCGCGAGCCGCTTCAATGGTGGCATTGAGCGCCAGCAGATTGGTTTGCCCGGCGATTTCGTTGATGAGCTTGACAACGTCCTTGATCCGCGCGGTATTCGCAGTCAGCGAGCCGGCGGCATTCCTTGCCAGATCGGATTTCGACACCGCCTTGTCCGCCAGCCCTGCGGACTCATTGAGCTGCATCGAAATTTCGTTGCTGGTAGCGGTAAGCTGCTCGCAGGCGGCCGCGACGTTTTCGGAGGAAGCGCTCACCTCCTGAACCAGTTTCTCGCGTTGCTTGTCCGCCGCCGCCAGTCGCTCGGCGGCATCCTGCATTTCGAGCGCCGCCTGATTGATTACCTTCGCGGCGTCACGGTAAGCTCCCTTCATGCCTCTCACCAGAATCGGGCGGTAGTATTCGTGGCGGCCGCAGTACTCAAGAACGGCCTGAGATTCCCTAACGTACGAATCCACCATATCCAGCAGACCGTTGATCGACCGGCACAGAGGTTTCCACTCATCATCCTCCGGCGCAGGAGAAATCCTTGCCTCAAGGTCCCCGTTCGCCGCGCGGTCGCAGACCGAGGAGATATGCGTCATCAAATTCATATCCATCATGCTGCCCTCAGTGCCGTATGTCTCGACAAACCAAAAACGAATTCTCCGTATGACTTCCCTTGCTCGCTGAGAAGCGAAGTCAGAATCTGCGTGGATGCCTGGATCGCCTGGCGTTTGTTGGCGTGTTTGTGCTCTTCCTCGCTCAACCGCGCGTAGAGCGACTGCACCGCGGGCAATGCGTCCGGGAATGGCGACCGTCGATTGGAATGGTAACCGATATGGATGCCAGTCAGATCGTAGCTGGGGGTCACATGGGCGAACACCCAGTAATGCCCCCCGTTGCGCGCCATGTTCAGCACGTATGCGAAGATCTCCTGGCGTTTCTTAAGCGTGTCCCACAGCAACTGGAAAACGCAGGCAGGCATATCGGGGTGGCGGATCAGATTGTGCGGTTTGCCCAGCAATTCGGTTTCCGAATACCCCGCCACTTTGATGAAAACATCGTTGGCATAGGTGATATGCCCTTTCAAATCGGTTTTACTTACTATGATCTCTTCGTCGCCAAAACGAATCTCCTGCCCGGTCGGGACGATACGCGCCATGATTTTGGACTCCGGGGATTATATCGGTCGGAAGCTGTGAAAACGTGAGATCGCTGTAGCCGTCCTTTTCACGCCACATGCTCTCCCGCGGACGAGACCCGACCCGCTAACCCGGAGCCGCCGCCTTTACCGGATCGGCTCAGTCCCTTCGTTTAGAATCGCCAGGTACGGTTCATAAACGAACATCCTGCGCCGTTGTTTCCCCGTCATTTCCCGCACGATTCCGAGCCGGCTTAGATGATCGAGCGACTTCGCCACCGTCGGCGCTGAAATGCCAATCTTCGGTGCGGCGTTCACGATCGACAAAATCGGCGTCTTCTGCAGTTGCCGATAGACCAGAAGGACGGAAGCCGCCGGTCTCCCCAGCGCCTCAATCTGCTTCCGATGTTGCCCGAAGAGCGCCATCATGCGCCGCGCCGCATGCGCCGCCTCCGTAGCCGTCTCCTTCACTCCGGTCAGGAAAAAGTGCAGCCAGGATTCCCAATCCCCGCGGGTCCTCACGCGATCCAGCAACTCGTAGTACGCCGCCCGATGCGTCTTGAAATACAGGCTCAGATACAGAATCGGCTCCGTCATCACGCCCCGCGCGCAGAGCAGCAGCGTTATCAGCAGACGCCCGATCCTGCCGTTGCCATCGAGAAACGGATGGATCGACTCGAACTGCACATGCGCCAGCGCAGCCTGTACCAGCACCGGCAGATCCGGCCGCTCCTCATGCAAAAAGCGCTCCAGCCTTCCCATGCACTCATCCACAAGCTCCGGCGGAGGCGGCACATACGTCGCGTTCCCCGGACGGCTTCCCCCGATCCAGTTCTGGCTCCGGCGGAACTCACCCGGCTGCTGTTGCGCACCCCTGCCCCTTGAAAGCAACGCCTCATGCATTTCCCGGATCAGCCGCAGCGACAACGGAAATCCGGACCGCATACGCATCAGCCCGTGGCTCATCGCCGCAACGTAGTTTGAGACATCCTGAACGTCGTGGACCGGAACCCCTGGCGCATCGCCGTTCTCGAAGACCAGCAGATCGGAAATCGACGATTGCGTGCCCTCGATCTGAGACGACAGCACCGCGTCTTTGCGAACCCAGGAGTAAATGTAAAGCGCCAGATCGGGGAAAGCGCCGGTCAGACCGTCCAGCCGGCCCAGCGCCTGATTGGCCTGCTCCAGAACCTGCTGTACCCCGTCCAGCCGTATCGGAGGATCGGGCGGCAGCGGCGGAGGAACGTAGGCACGGACCGTTTCGGTGCCGTACGGCGTTTCAACGTATCTGCCAACAACTCTCGAGCCTTTCGTTACGAAATCCATAACGAAAGTATATCACAATATCGTTTCGTTACAGAGTTGCTAACGAAAGGATGTGTCGCTTATGCTTCTATGCAACCCCGTAGGCTCACCCGAGGGCCGCAGCTGGCCGCCTCCGGACGAGGTCGTTCGCAAGACGTCAAGTTAAGACTATGCCTGTGCCGCCAACTGCCGCAAAACAAACGGCAAAATCCCCCCGTTGCGGAAGTACTCGGCTTCCTGGGGCGTGTCCACCCTTGGTACGGCCTCAAAACTCGCCGCAGCGCCACTCTCCGCCACAGCCGTCACTCGAACCCTTTTCCCGGCCTCAACGGCGTCCTTCACGCCTTCAATGTGGTACGTCTCCCGTCCGGTCAGCCCGAGCGAAGCCGCGTTCTCCCCGGGCGCGAACTGCAACGGAAGCACTCCCATTCCGACCAGGTTCGTTCTGTGAATCCGCTCAAAACTCTCCGCGATAACGGCCTTGACTCCCAGCAGCATCACACCCTTCGCCGCCCAGTCCCGCGACGAGCCCGACCCGTACTCCTTGCCCGCGATGATCAACAGCGGCACGCCCTCTTGCTGGTACTTGACCGAGGCGTCGTAAATGAACATCTGCTCGCCATCGGGAAGATGGACGGTATACCCGCCCTCGGTTCCCGGCGCCATCTGATTCCGCAGCCGAACGTTGGCCAGAGTACCGCGCACCATCACTTCGTGATTGCCCCGCCGCGCGCCATAGGAATTAAAATCTTTAGGCGAAACTCCCAGGCTGACCAGATATTTCCCCGCCGGACTTCCCGCCGCAAACGAACCCGCCGGCGAAATATGATCGGTCGTGATCGAATCGCCCAGCAGCGCCAGAGTCCGCAATCCCTTCAAATCCGCGATCGGCGCATTCGGATCGTTCATCGCGTCGAAGTACGGAGGCTTCTTGATGTAAGTGGATTTCTCGTCCCACGCAAAAATGTCACCAGCCGGAACCGGCAGATTCCTCCAGTTGGCATCGCCCTGAAACGCGTGCTCATAGGATGTCCTGAACATCTCCGCATTCACCGTGGCCCGTATCGCCTCATCCACTTCTTCCGGCGTCGGCCAGATGTCCTTCAGATAAACCGGCGCGCCGTCGGAACCCGTTCCCAGCGGCTCGGAACTCATGTCGATATCCACCGTCCCCGCCAGCGCGTACGCCACGACCAGCGGCGGTGATGCCAGATAATTTGCCTTTACCTGCGGATTCACGCGCCCTTCGAAATTCCGGTTGCCGCTCAACACGGCGGCGACTACCAGATCGTCCGCCTTCACCGCCGCCGATACCTCGTCCGGCAACGGGCCGCTGTTGCCGATACACGTCGTGCACCCATAACCAACCAGATTGAACTTCAGCGCCTCCAGCGGCTCCATCAGTCCGGCTTTGGTCAGGTAGTCGAACACCACCTTCGATCCCGGTGCGAGGCTCGTCTTCACCCACGGCTTACTCGTCAGGCCCTTCGCCACGGCCTTTTTAGCCAGCAGCCCGGCGNNGGATTCGACGTATTGGTGCAGCTTGTAATAGCCGCAATCACCACAGCGCCGCTGCCCAACTCACCTGTTTGTCCGCCCACCGACACAGTCGTCCTCTTCGTCGGCGCATCTTTAAACGCGTCGTGGAAGTTACCGGCCACCTGCGGCAGAGTTAGACGATCCTGCGGCCGCTTAGGCCCGGCCATCGATGGCACCACGGCGCCAAGATCCAGTTCGAGCGAAGCCGAAAATTCCGGATCCGGCGTTGCATCGGTCCGGAACAGAGTCTGCTCTTTTGAATACGCT
>PLEX01000137.1 GCA_003136575.1 Bryobacterales bacterium
AAGGCGCCGCTGTCGATGTTGTAGTTCGACGTGTTGGTGGCGCTGCTGGTGGTCGTGATCGGACCGGTGCCCGCCGCGGTCGTATTGACCGTAAAGGCGGTAGATCCTCCAAATTGCAGTGCGCCGTTGCTCCCGATTGAAGCGGTAATGCCATAGGCAGCCAGCGACGTATTCAGGCTGCTGATAACCCCTGCGCCGCTCAGTCCTGCGGCGGCAGATGTCGGGTTCACCGCAATCGTTACAGCCTGGTCACCCGTGCCGGTGTCCAGATTGAACGTGAAGCTCTGCGTGGTGCCGGCGAGAAAAGTGACTGCGGTGTTACTGAGGTCGACGTTATTCGCCACGGCGCCGTTGGCCAGTTGCGCGCCGCCGCCCGCCACACTTGTGTTGGCAATTCCAAGAGACGTCGCGTCCACCGCATTATTCGCGCCACTCAGATCCACGGAGATCTGGGAATCGGCCTGATTGTCCCCCCCGCCGGTGTATACCGTAAGATTCGTATTATTCGCGCCGCCCACGTTCAGGCCGATGTTCGATGCCTGGCGGGTGACTTCGGCAAGCAGCCCCTGATACTCGCTGTTGACCGTGGCGCGGCTGCCCTGGAACGTCTGCGATGCCGATTCGGCCGCGAGTGTCTGGAGACGCCCGAGTATCTGCGAAATATTGTTGAGTCCGCCGTCGGCAATCTGCAAAGTACTGATGCCATCGGTTGCGTTCTGCACGCCGGCCGTGAGTTCCGTTATCGAGCCGGCGTATTCGTTCGCGACTGCGAGCCCCGCCGGATCGTCGGCCGAGGAGTTGATCTTGTAGCCCGAGGACAATTGCTCGATCGCCGTGTTCTGAAACAGCTGATTCTGGCCAATATAGTACTGCGCGTTCAGCGATGCAATGTTCGTCTGGATGGATATCGACATTTTCTCGTCCTTTAATCGATCTGCCCGGTGTCATGCCGGGTGCGGGCTTTTTCAGGTATCCACGATTCTGCCCGGGGTAACCCTGTAATCTCCGCTGCCCGAAGGGCAGGGGCGAGAACCGAGTCGCACCGCGGGAATTCATAGGGCCGAGCGGGAACCCTCCAATCACGGCGCGACGCGGTTGCCGTAAACGGGACAAGAAGCTCCGGCCCATTCACGCTGGCCCGCAATGGTTCGGCGGCTTCCGAGGGACACGCGCAAGTTACGCCACCGGGCCCGGCTAAACGGCCGGTTCCCTGGTTATCTGACGCCGTGTCCGGCGGCTCCTGCGCTTCGAAAAAGCTCACGCTTCCGCAGTTAGCAGACATAATGCCATTCCCTCGCATTAGGTTTTTCAATCACTTACAACGAGCCGTCGGTGTCAGGATTCTGTCACCGGGCCGCGAAGAGACGAGATTTTGACGGTTTTACCTCAGCGACAAGAGAGTACAGACCATGACGTGCGGGTTCAAACGGTCAAAGCGCGCCCGTTCGGACCGCCTTTTGCGAGCCAACTGAAATCGGCGGCAGTATCATGAAGCTTTATCATGGAGAATCAGCCGGAGAGAGCGAGCAAATGATGAATGACGTATGCGCCGCCGCATCCTCCGGATTCAACGATTCCGGATTCAACGACCGACCCGGGGCGGGCCGATTCGCAACGTCACGCGGATTGGCCCTGGGCGCGCTGTTCGCCGTACTTTTGGCTGGCGCGATAGCCGCGCAGGAGCGCGGACAGGCGGGAGGGCGGTTCGACTACTTCGTTTTGTCGCTCTCGTGGGCACCGGAGTTCTGCGACCAACCAGGTGAAGCCGCGCGCAATCCCCAGGAATGCGCGGCTGGCCGGAATATCGGTTTCATTGTGCACGGACTTTGGCCGGAGGCGGAGCAAGGGCGGGGTCCGGAATCCTGTGGCCCGGCGAAATCGGTTTCGCGCGGCATTGTCAATTCGATGCTTGGGTCCATGCCGAGCGCGGGGCTGATTCAACATGAGTGGGCGTCGCATGGCACGTGCTCGGGGATGACGCAGTCCGCTTACTTTACGTCTGTCCTGCTGGCGCGCGCGGCGGTGCAAATACCGGTGCAGGTTTCCTCGATCAGCGAGACGGTCAGAGAAAGCCCGAAGCAGATCGAGGGAGAGTTCGAAGGGGCCAATCCCTCGTTTCCGAAAAGCGCGTTTCGGGTCGCGTGCCGAAATGGCGCTCTGACGGAAGTGAGAGCGTGTTTCGACAAGAATCTGAAAGCAATGTCATGCGCTCCCAGCGCCGGCGAGTGCGCGGCGACGTCCATGACGATCCGGCAGCCGCGCTGAAAACTACCGGAACAAGTCGGCCAATCAGTGAGTCATCGCATAGACAATGTAATTCACGCCGATGCGAATTCCGAGGCGGGAATACACTTCGGGGTAATACGGTGCGTCGGCCCACTCCCACGAATCTCCAACGTCGGATTGAAACGTGATGGCGACCATGACCCGCCCGTTATCGTCCAGGATTCCAAGCCACCGGTCGGGACAGCCCTCGCACTTATAGGTGCGACCGCGCTGCACGGAGCCCTCGCTCGCCACCTGGTAGCGTTCGGAAAGGTCGTAAACGGTGTGGAAAATCGTATCGCCGTTGCCGAGTTCCACGGGCTCCCGGCCAGGCAGGACTTTCCGCATGGAGGCCATGAAGACCTCCCATTCGTTCCGGCCCCAGAAGTCGTCGGCCATAAAGAATCCACCGCGCAGAAGATATTCGCGCAGCGTCTTCGCCTGGGAGTCGGTCAGATCCCAGTGGCCGGGCTGCACGGCGTAGAGCCACGGCCAATCGTAGACCGCGCGGTCGTCCAGATTGATGGGCTGCTCGACCGAGCGGCCGTGAATGCGGGTGAGGCGGCGGAGAGCCTCGGCGAAATGGCGGTCGGCGCGCGGGTAGTCCTGCGTCCACATCGAATTGCCTTGAGTCCACAGCCCTCCGCCGCCTCGCCCGCCGAAACCGCCGCCGCGGCCAAACCGTCCGCCCGACACCGAGGGGTACATGAGGCGGGCGAACGTCCATTCGGTTTTTTCCTGCCAGTCCGGAGGGAGTTTGATCTCGCCCAATCGATATTCGGTGCCGGGGTATTCGCGGAAAGGCGGTAAATCCCCTGAATCAGCGCGCGTACTGGCCGCGCGCTGGAAGGCAAACTGGGAACCGACAACTCCCACGAAAGCCAGACCAGCGGCCAAGCCGATTTTCACGTGGAATGGCATCGATCGCCTGATGTGAGCATAGCAATCAATGCGGGAATCCATTGCCGTCGGCGAAGCACACAAGAGCTTCCGTCAATTAAGAATCGTTCAAGTACGCAACTTGCTGTCGCCCCACGCGTTTGTCATTGTGGAGGAAACACCTATGCAATTCAGAACTCTCACTTTGAGCCTTTTGGGTTTGGCCGCCGCGATTTCGCCGGCCGTCGTTAACGCCGACTCGCCGGGCCGACATCCGGCTTACCTGCGCGCCCGCAGCGATCTTCGCGCCGCCCAGTTTCTTTTGCGCGTCCGGGACGAACCGAACGTTACACGCCGCCTGGTGGAGGCCGATCGCGAGATCGAAGCCGCAGTTCGCGAAGTTGATCGTGCCGCGGTGCTTGACCGCAAAGATCTCGAGGACCATCCTCGCGTGGACACCAACCTCGCGCGCAAGGATCGTTTTCGCAAGATTGTGGAACTGTTGAGAAGCGCCCGCGCCGATCTGGGGCATGAAGAAGATAACGGCGCAGCGCGCGGCTGGCGCGATGCCGCTTACGGACACATCGATCAGGCTCTTGAGCACATGCATCGGGCAGCGGTCGATCTGCACTGGGATCACGAATTCGGTTTCTAACTGGGTTTGTGCCGGCGTTTCGGTCGCAGGGTCACCGCCGCACCGGCAACATGCTCGGGCCGCGCGGGCGCCCATTCGCTTCGTATGGCGCGCTGGCGTATTGCTCGCCGGCCGCCAGCAATACCACTCTCCCGAATGTGGCGTATGGGTTACGAGGCTGCGCGAACGCCGACAACTAACGATCCAAAGCACGCAGCCACCAACGACTGCAACGGCTCATTTGTTGGCGCTCAGCGACTTACATCTCACTCCGTTGTGGAAGCGGGCGTGCATCTGCACAAGCGAAGTCCAATCTCATGAATGTCCAGCACAATCCGCCCCGGTCCGTAACAACAAAAAGGCCGATTTTCCGCTGCGCTTCGCTCGAACCGGCGAGAGCCATTACTGAGAATCCGGGAGTCAAGGAGGAGCACAAATCATGTTTGCAATTATTGGGTTAGTTGTGGTTTTTGGGTCCGTGATCGGCGGTTTTCTGCTGGAAAAGGGGAATCCGCTGGTGCTGATGCAACCATGCGAGTTACTCATTATCTTCGGCTCAGCGCTCGGCACCATGCTTGTGGCAAATTCGCCGGAGACGATTCTGAGCATCGCGAAGAGTCTGTTTGGAGTGACGGGAGGCAGCCCTTTTACGAAGGGCTATTACCTCGAGAGTCTGAATATGTTGCACGACATTTTTCAGCAGGGGCGGAAGATCGGTATGGCAAAATTCGAGGACGATGTGGATAACCCCGATCGGAGCGCCGCTTTCCTGAAGCACCCGGCCTTACTCGGAGACCGTCATCTGCTCCATTTCATCTGCGATACTTTGCGCATGTCCGCCTCCGGTGTTGTGGCGACTTACGATCTGGACGACATTCTGGAGAGAGACATTGAGGTTCATCACGGCCAGCAGATGATTCCGGTGAGAGCGCTTCAGACGGTGGCTGACGCGCTTCCCGGATTGGGGATCGTGGCCGCCGTGCTGGGTGTTGTGATGACCATGGATGCGATGGGAGGACCACCGAGCGAAATTGGCCGAAAAGTGGGGGCTGCGCTGGTGGGCACATTTCTGGGCATCCTGCTTTCATACGGGGCTGTATCGCCGATAGCGGCAAATATCGAAAAACGGGTGGATGCCGCCACTCAGTATCATCAGGTGCTGCGCGCCGGTTTGCTGGCATTTGCGAAGGGTATGCCGACGGCGATCGCCGTCGAGTGCGCGCGACGGACGATTCCGTATGGAGTCAGGCCGACATTCGAGGAAATGGAAGCGGCCAGGAGGCGCGACGCCGGAGGTGTAGCAATTGCCAGCGCCGCGTAGCAGGGCGGGAGCCGCCGGATACGGCACCAGCGTCGAGCCTGTTTGCCGTTCACGGGGTTTCCGGAACTTTTCGCTAAACTGAGCAATGTTATGGTTCCATCCGCTTCCGACTCAATTTCAACACTCGCGCGCGGCCTGAACGCCGAGGCGAAACGGCAATTGAGGGAACAGGGCTATGTAGCGTTCCCCGGCCTGCTTTCCCCCGCGCAGGTGGCGCGCTTCAACGAACGCATAGAGGAACTGTTCGCGGTTGAGGGCGACAGCGCGGGCGGCGAATTCAAGACTGAACCGGGCGCGCGCCGCATCGCCAACGCGGTGAATAAGGGCCGCATCTTCGAGGAGGCGATCGAAACCCCGGAGGTTCTCGAAGCCATCGAAGTCGTTCTTGGCCCGGATTTCAAGCTCAGCAGCCTCAACGTCCGGTCCGCGAATCCGCACAACGGCTGCGCTCAGCCGCTGCACGTGGATAGCGGAGCGCTGCCCGACGCTCTGGGCAACTCGGTCTGCAATTCCGTCTGGATGCTGGACGATTTCACCGAACGCAACGGCGCGCTGCGCATCGTACCAGGGTCGCACAGGTGGGGCCGGATTCCAGAGCCGGGGGCCAAACCCGAAGGCGAAATGCTCGTGACCGGTAAAGCGGGAGACGTTGTGGTGATAAACGCCCATGTCTGGCATGGAGGCAGCGAGAATTTCACCGACCGGCAGCGTCGCGCGATGCACATCTATTACACGAGGGGCGACAAACCGCAACAGCAGTATCAGAAGCGGCTGGTTCGGCGGGAGGTTCAGGATCGGCTCAGTCCTCGGGGACGCAGGTTGCTGGCGCTCGACGATCCGCGCAACGATGCGCTATCGGCGACGGGCAGCGGCGTGAGCGGGTTCATGAAGTAGTCACCCGGAACGGTTGAGCGGGTTGAGTGCTTTGCCGCGGCTCGTCCTCCCGGATGGCGAGACACCTGCACAGTCGATGGCGAGGAGTAAAGCCATGATCCATCTACCGTTCGCAGACCGTTTGGAAGCCGGCAAACTGCTCGCAGTCGAACTCTCCGGCCGAAAACTGTCCGACGCAGTCGTGGTAGCGCTGGCGCGCGGCGGGGTCCCGGTCGGATTCGCCGTCGCGCACCGCCTTGGATTGCTTCTGGACGTGCTTGTCGCCCGCAAGCCTGGAGTGCTGTGGCAACGCGAACTGGCTATGGGCGCGATTGCGGGAACGGCGCGCGTGTCGAACGAGGGGCTTCTGGCCGACTTGGGGGTCTCTGCCGAAGAGGTCGAAATGGCCATCGCGCGCGAGCAGTCCGAGATGAAACGGCGCGATGGGCTTGATCGCGAAGGTCAACCCGCCGTCGATTTCAGCGGAAAGACCGCGATTCTGGTTGACGACGGACTGGCGACGGGCAGCACGATGCTGGCTTCGTTGCGGCATGTCCGCAACGTGCGCGCCGCAAAGGCTATCGTTGCCGTTCCCGTCGGGTCCAGAGATGCCTGCGACCATTTGCGGCGTGAGGCCGACGATGTCGTGTGTCTGGCGACGCCGGAATTTTTTTACGCGGTGGGCGAATGGTATCGGGACTTCCACCAGGTGAGCGACAACGAGGTGCGAGACCTGCTGGCGGAGAGCAGGGTGCGCTTTGCAAAACCCGAGGCGACGATGGCCAATTGATGGAGCGATGGACCTGATCCGGCAGGACGCGCCTGTTCCGCCTGATCCATTTGCTCGCGGCGTACGGGCGCGTCCTGGCGGAGACGGTATCGCTGAGCGAAAAAACGCCTCTGGCGCGAAGTAGCGCAAGCCTTGTCGGCGTTCTCCCTTATTTATATGCGCCCTGATACGGTTGTTCCGGGAAAAGGGCGACCTGCTTCGGTGCGATCAGGGATACGCCGATAGCTACAACTGCAAGAAGAATCATGAGATATTTCATTTTTGGTCCCTCTTGAGCGGCCATCCGGTGCTGCGACCGACACCATCGCCGCTCTCTCAAAGTGATTTTGGTGTGAAACCGATCCGCCTGAGGGGGGGCAATTCACTTGCCATTTCGGGATAGTCACCGGCTGGGTTCAACCTATGCCCGGCGTGCCTGAAATTGCGATTGCAAATCGGTCGCCTCCGACTGGGCAGACGGGAAGGAGTGACGGGGCAAGGCGATGTGCCTCACTCAGCCGAGATAGCTTAGTGTGGTGTTTCCGGACGCGTCCGTATAACCCGATCCAAAAAGATAGGACGCAACCGCTTCGGAAGGAGTTTGATTCGCGGCAGTGTACGTGGATGGTGACGCAGCCGATGACGTTGTGGCTGCGGCGGCCGACCCGGAACCCGAGTCGATCACCTGATTGGCCGCATCTTGTTGACCGACCGACTGAAGAAGCTGTGTCCCCGGGTCCGTGGCCGACGACGAGGTGCCGCCATCGCCGAACAGACTCGACGTCTGCTGAAGTTGCACGGCCTCATCGCTCAGCTGGACGATATCGACTGGCGCCGCATTGTTTAGTGCCGACTGGACGGTTGACGAAGACAGAGCCGACGATAGGGCCGATGAGCCAGCGCGCGAAAACGTTTGGAGCAAGGTGCCGACACCCGGATTGACGGAAGCAACTGATGCCATCAATTCCCATATCGGCATTGATTGAGAACTTTAGAGCCATCCCCGCACCTTCCAAGAGTCCCGCCGGTTTTAGTTGCGGCAAATAACGCATCAGCCGGGTGATGGAACGCACCTTGCGGCGATCCGTACGATCCACATATAAGGTTCTCAAACTCGACTATAAGCTGCTGCCGGGAAAGCCCGGCTGACCCTGCGGCCCAGCATCAGGACTAAACCTTTCTCGGCAATCGGCCGATTAGTGAGCTAGTGAAGGTTCTGCCCAACCACTACGACCGCCGCGAGACGGATGGCAGCTGATGGCTATGAAACTAGATGCCGGGGTTCAGAGATTGATGCGCGCAGCCGAAGACGCGGACGAGCCGGAGGAGATTACCAGTTCGCCGGCAAAAGACCCCGCCAACGAAGTTCTCAGAATGCGGCGTGAAGCCGCCGAACAGGCAGCTCAAAATGCACGCCTGGAGCTGGAACAACTCAAGAAGCTGCTGAACGAGCAGGAAAATGCCCGCAGACATGCACAAAAAACCGCGGCCTATGCGCACAGGCAGCTAAAGGTATTCGAGGAAGACAGCCGCAGGGTTCGGGAGGAACTGTCGAGGACGAGGGAGCAACTGACCCTCACCAAGCAGGAACAGAACATCGAACGGCAACAGGCGGCGAGGCTGGAAGCGTCGCTGAAGAATGAGCTCCTTGAGGCCCGAAGCAACGCCTCGACGGCGCAGGCGAGCGCCTCGGGATACCGCACAAAGTGGCTGGTAATCGTTTTTGTGGTCCTCGTGCCGGCCATCGTTTGGGCCGTCGTGACCTACTGGCATCCGGGCGGCTCGTCTGCCGGCCAAACGGCCGGTGCAGCAGTTGCCGACTCGGCGCCTTCAACGGCGCTGGCCGCAGGGTCAACCGCCGGTCCGGCGGCCGCACTAGCCATCTCGCCCAACGATTTCAGCGGAGCATTGTCGCGACTCGATTCTGCGCTTGGAGCTTTTAAGGGCGTCGCCAAGCCGGAGGAAATCCTGCGCGCCATTCACAAAGAAAACGCCGCCAAGGGCGTCCACGTTTGTTCTTTTGAATGGAATAACGGGCAAATCAGCCTGTCGTTTGGAAGCGGGGACGACAGCGATCCCGAGGCTGCGATCATGCGGTGCGCCGACGCCGTGGAAAAACTGGCAGCACGAAAGTAGAGAACTCGGCCGGTTTCGGAATCCTGCGAGCAGCGTCTCGCGGAATTCTGCGCACGGCACGACAATTTCGGCCCCGCGCATCGGCCGAAGGTGCCGCGACATGCGCCGTGCCCTTCCATCCCTGGTTTTCGCCGATTCAACCGGCGATAATAACCAAAGATGGAAGACCGAACGATTCACCCAAGCATGAAATCCGTCCGCGCGGCGTATTTGTTCGCTTTCGCGATTGCATTGGCGGCAATGTGGGCAATCTACACGTATGAGTCGGATTGGCCGCACTGGACTTATCTGCTGCCGCTGTGTCTGGTGCTCGTGCCGTTGAAGATGCATTTGCAGCGCCGCATGGTCGTGCTTCGGTTCCATGACGGGCACCTGACTCTGGAGACCGGCTTCTTGTCGCGGACGCGCCGCACCGTGGATATGGCAAAGATCCAGGATGTCACGGTCCGGCAGACTTTCGGCCAGCGGCTGATGGGAGTCGGCGATCTGATGCTCGAAAGCGCCGGTGAGAGCGGCGCGATGGGCATTCGGAATCTGGATGGTCCGCGCGAAATCGCCGATGAGATCCTCGCCGGCTCGAATAAGTCGCACCGCCCGCTGTAATTCTGGTCGATTTTCGCCGATTTCCTGGTAATTTTCCCGAGTTGGGCTGGATCGCTACGTCGTTTCGCCGCCCTTGCGGGGGCCGCTCCCGCGCAACCGCGCGCAGCCGCCTTCCGGACTCGAAAGTGCTGCAAATGCACTAACATAGGGTATCGGCGGCACGGCTATGATGGACGATCCGACAATCTCGCTCTCCGGCGGCGGCTGGCGCGGCAAACGCCCTCCGCTCGCCCAGTGGGGGCCGTTCGAATTGCAGGAACGCGTCGGGCAAGGCGGCTTCGGCGAGGTTTATCGTGCCTGGGACCCCGCTCTCCAGCGCGTGGTCGCTGTCAAACTGCTTCATCCGCGGGCGGAAAGCGAGGAAGAGCAAACCGCCGCAGTCCTTCGGGAAGCCCGCGCCATGGCCCGCGTCATTCACCCGAACATCGTCCCGATCTATGGCGTGCATACATACGACGGTCGCGCAGGGTTCTGGAGCGCGTACGTCAGGGGCAAGACCCTGTCGGCCCTGCTGGCGGCAAATGGCCCGTTCGGACCCCGTGAAGCCATTCATATCGGAGTGGACATTTGCCGGGCGCTCAGCGCCGTTCACGCCGCCGGGCTCTTGCACCGGGATATCAAAACCGGCAACGTCATGCGTGAAGAGGGCGGGCGCATCCTGCTGATGGATTTCGGCCTGACGCACGAAAGCGACGGCATTTCGAATTATGGCGGGACGACGGGCTATATCGCGCCGGAGTTGCTCGGTGGCGCCAATGCCTCGGTGCGCAGCGATATCTACGCGCTTGGCGTACTGATCTATCGTCTGCTGTGCGAAAAGTATCCGCCCGCCGACGGTTCGGGCGGATGGTCGTTGCTCGACCAGCGCCCCGATCTCTCCCCGGAACTTGTGCGCGCGATTCACACTGCGATCGATCCGGACCCTGAGAAGCGTTTCGCAAGCGCCGCTCAAATGGCCGCCGCGCTTAACGAGGCGGATCCGGAGGGTTCGAGTTCGTCGGCTGCCCGACTTGCGGGAGTCACGCCGGCCGCGCCTGCGCCTTCCGGAATCCTGCGGGTCCGGAGATATGCCGCCGCGTGCATTGTGTTGCTGATTGCGGCGACGGTTGGCTACCTGCTCCGATCCCACTGGCACCCCGGCTCCGCATCGTCCGCGGCGCATGAGCGGTACGAAGCCGCGCACGATCTGGTGCGCAACTACTACCGGCCGGGCGCGCTGGCGAAGGCCATTCCGATTCTGCAGGCGATCAGCAGGGAAAACCCGTCGTTTGCGCCCGCGTTTGCCGATCTCGGCCGCGCCAACTATCTGCAATTCACGCAGAACCGCGACTCCGCATTTGCGGAACCAGCCCGAAAAGCCAGTCTGGCCGCGATAGCGATCGACGCGAACCAGGTTTCGGCACACGTGACGCTCGGAATGCTCTATACCCAGCTGGGCAGGAACGACCTGGCCGCCCAGGAACTCGACGCGGCGGCGGGAGTCGACCGAACGGACGCCGAGGTCTGGGGAGCGCGGGCCGAGTTGTATCAGCACCAGGGCCGCAACGAGGATATGGAAACCGCGCTGAGGACAGCGATGGATCTGGCACCCACCGACTGGCGATGGCCGAGACTACTCGCCGACCATTACTACAGAACGGGCCGCAACGACCCCGCCATTCGGGCCGCTCAGGACGCATTGCGACTTGCGCCCGACAACCCGAGGATTCTGAATAACCTGGGCCTGTACTTCTGGTCCGCCGACAGGCTGGACGAAGCTCGGGTCAATCTCGAGAAAGCCATCGCGATCGAGCCGGACTATACACGCTACTCCAATCTGGGAGGCGTGGAACGCGATCTGGGAGACAACGCCGCCGCCGTCGCTTTATTCCAAAAAGCGATCGAGCTTAATCCCAACGACTATCGGGCCTGGAACTATCTCGCAGACATTTACCAGCGTCAACGCGCCGACCCCGCCAAGGTTCGGGAGACTTACCTGAAGTCGATTTCCCGCGGGGATGCGCTGCTGAAGACCGAGCCGAAGAATACTTCGCTGCTGGCTGATCTGGGTGTGATGAGCGCGGCGGTGGGCGACATGGGGGAGAGCGTTCGCCTGATACGGCAGGCGGCAGCGCTCGATCCCGACAGTGCCGAGATTCTTTTCATGACCGGCGTGGCATATGAGTTGATGAATCAGCGCGCCGAAGCGCTAAAATGGATTGCTTCGGCGCTGCGGCACGGATACCCCCTGAAATCCGTGGAAAAGTCTCCCGATCTCGCGCTTTTGAGAACGGACAAGAGGTACCTTGCAATAGTGGCCGCAGTGCGCTAGGATTGCAGGCCTGGGAGGATTACGAATGACCTACAAGTTCGACGACGATCGACGTTTCACTATGTTTGCCGTAGAACCCGGAAAAGGCTCCGGCACGGAGGATTTTGCTCACATAGCCGAGAGTGCCGCTGAAGAAGAGGAAGAGAGCGCGGCGGGCTCGGAAGAGGAGAAAGCGGAGCACGCCTGAGTGCGCGCGACCGGCCGGCGGCAGACGGACGGGCGGAGGATTACTTTGACGGTCGCGGCACGCCAGAACTCGCGGTTTCTCCCGCAGCCTGGCAGTATTGCTCAACTGGTTCCGGCGTGCTGCTCACTCCGGACAGCGCGGGGTGAGACCGAGGGTCATCCAGTCTATAAACAAGCCCGAAGGTGAAAGCCAACGCGAGACTGGTACGAATCGGAGTCCTGGCCCGGAAGGCGGGTAGCCCGGGCTAGTTGTCGAACGCCGGAAGTGCCGCAGTGCTCGTTCATTAAGTCTCTCAGGCGCGTTGCGGGTTGCATGTTCGTTGGGGCGGTCCACCCCGCCAGCCGCCGTGGTGCTACCCCTTACGCGCTCGAGGGTTGCATGTTCATTGCGCCGGATTCGGCCCGAGCATTAAGCCCCCCGAACTGCGGATCCCTCGCACCCAAAGCACGAACAAACTCCGTCGGCAAGTATCGGTTTCCGCGTGGCATTCAGCTAGGTCAATCCGGTCCTGCCAACAAATCCAATATGAACGTGGCTGGAATTCGTCCTTATGAAGATGTACGTAACAAGGCAACATCGCTGTCAGTGTTTGTCCGAGTGTTTATTCCGACTATAAATTGCTGGACTATTCGGAGTAAAATACCGATGTGAGTGTGTGATTAAGCCGCAGGCACGCAGTCAGTTTGGGGCCGTTTAAGAAAAAATGCGAAGAGTTGTTCCGGAGTTTGTGCGGAAAAACGACGTGCGGCTGGTTGACTACGCTACCGCGTTCCTGACTGTCGCGGCGGGCACCGCGGTGCGGCTCTATCTGGATCCGCCTCCAAGTTCGAAAACACCGGTTTACATTCTCTCTATTTTGATATCGGCGCGGTTCGGCGGGACCGGGCCCGGGTTATTGGCTACTGCGCTGAGCGTCCTGGCCAGCGACTATTTTTTCTTCGAGCCGCGGATGGGGTTTCTGCTTTCGTCTCCGTCCGCATCCATTAACCTGGCCGTAGTTGCGGCGGTGGGCATCGGGATCAGCGTGATCGCGGGACAACTGCGGCAGGCGCTGAGACGCAGCACGATGGATCGCGAGCGGCTGCAAATGCTGTCCGACAATCTGCCGCAATTCATCTGGACGAACACCGCCGACGGCGCCTGCGACTTCATGAATGCCCGCTGGCACGAATATACGGGCGGCGCGCCGAGCAGCGCCTTGGGCTCCGGCTGGAAGGACTTCGTCTACCCCGAGGATCTGGCCGACTTGTCGCGCGCGAGGGCGGAGATGTTTTCTTCGGGCGGCCGACGCGTCAGCGAGTTTCGGGTGCGCCGCCACGACGGCGAGTATCGCTGGTTTGAGAGCCGTGTCGCGCCGATGCGCGACGCCGAAGGGCGGGTCTTAAGGTGGTTCGGCGTGACGACGGATGTGGACGAACCCCGGCGGTTGCGGGAAACGGCGCGCCTCGAAAAAGAACGATTCGACCAGTTGCTGGCCACCGCGCCGGGTGTAATCTGCCAGTGGGTTCTGCGCCCGGATGGCACCTCCGCGATGCCCTTTGCCAGCGAAAAGCTGCGGGAGATCTACGGCTTCGGCCCGGAGGCCGTCGCGAACGACAGCGCACCAGTCATTGCCGCGATTCATCCTGAAGACAGGCCGCGAATCGGCGAGAGCATAGCGGAATCGGCGCGCAATATGTCTTTATGGCGCCTGGAGTATCGCGTGCGACATCCCGAAAAGGGAATGATCTGGGTAGACGGCCGTTCCGCTCCCAGACGGCACGCGGATGGCTCGATCACCTGGTTTGGCTTCATTACCGATATCACGGAAAGAAAAGCCGCCGAGGATTTGCTTCGGCAGAAGACGGAGCAGGAGCTGAACTTATTGAAGACCCTGGTCGAGCGGGCGCCGATGGGACTGGTGATGCTGGACCGGTCAATGAAGCAGCTTCAGGCGAGCCAGCAATGGGTGGACGACGTTCGGATGACGAGGGAGTCTTTGATCGGCCACCACCACTACGAGTGTTTTCCCGATTTGCCGGAGCATATTAAACAGGGCATCGGGCGGGCGCTGGCGGGCGAGACTCTCGCCGGACAGGAGACACACTTCCGGACGCCGGACGGCGGAGAACACTGGGCCGACTGGAAGATGATCCCCTGGGGCGACTCGGGCGAAACCACCGGCGGCATTATCATTTACTCCGCAAACGTTACGGGAAAGGTTCTGGCGGAACGCGCGGCGGTGAAACGCGAACTCGAATACAGAGCTTTGTTCGAAAACATGACGGAGGCGGTCTTTTATGCAAAGGTCGTTTTCGAGAACGACGTGCCGACCGACTTCGTGTATTTGTCGGTGAACCGCGCATTTCAAACTGTTACCGGTCAGCCCGATGTCGTCGGGAAGCGCACCACGGAAGCATTTGGCCACAGCCGGTTCACCGACCCCGAACTTTTCGATTTTATCGGGCGGGTCGCCAGCACCGGCATGCCGGAAAAACTCGAGCTTCTTTCCAGTCTTTCCGGACGCTGGCTCGCGGTCTCGGCCTTCAGCCCCGGGAACGGATTCGTTGTGGTGTTGTTCGACGTGATTACCGAGCGCAAGCAGGCCGAACTGGAGGCGCGCCGCTGGCAGCGCGCGTTCGCACAGTCGGAAACCCCGATTGCGCTGGGCAATGCGACGACCGATTCGATCGACGCCGTCAATCCCGCCTATGCGCGAATGCTGGGTTATGCGCCGCAGGAACTTTCCGGCCGTCCGTTTTCGGAGATCTATCCCGCCGAGGCGCTGGAAGCCCGGGCGGATGCGTTACGCGCCGCCGAAGCCAGCGGCCACGCGCTGTTCGAGTCCCGCCATTTGCGGAGAGATGGCAGCGAGTTCCCCGTGCTGATCGACGTGACCGCGATTCGCGACGACGAAGACAGGGTCGTTTCCCGGGTCAAAATCGTTCACGATCTTACCGGGATCCGGGCGGCCGAGGCCGATCTCAAAGAGCGGGAGCGGACGATCCGCGCGTTGCTCGATTCGGCGGCGCAGGCTATTATCGCCGTGGATCGGGAGGGGAAAATTGTTCTCGTCAACCGGATGGCGGGCAGGATGTTTGGTTACGCCGCGCACGAAATGACCGGGCAGCCGCTGTCGTTGCTGCTGCCGGATGACGCAAAGGGCCGGCACCCGGTTCATCTGGAACATTACTTTTCCGAGCCTCATGTGCGGCCGATGGGTTTAGGGATCGATCTCCGCGGCGTATGCGGGAACGGTGAGACATTTCCGGTGGAGGTCAGTCTCAGCCACATTGAGACACGGCAGGGGCGGATGGCCATCGCTTTCGTTAACAACGTCACGGAACGACGCAAGGCCGAACGGGAAATCCGCGAACTCAACGCCGGGTTGGAGAGACGCGTCCGGGAACGCACGGCGGAACTGGAAGCCGCCAACGCGGAACTGGGGGCATTTTCCTATTCCGTTTCCCACGACCTGCGCGCGCC